>CAIMLG010000102.1 GCA_903842235.1 uncultured Verrucomicrobia subdivision 3 bacterium | reverse complement strand
GTTTGTTTTGCAGTATTTCGCAATGTGATTATACTGTAAACAGATATAGCATTGGGTAACACGCGAACAATTCGTGGGATTGTTAGAATATGCGTTCCTTCACGTGTTTCGAGTAGTCGGTTGAGCACATCAGGTAGCGATGAGGAAGATGCCGGCGTCGCGTCATGCGTGCATTTCAGAAGATTTCGTAGAAAGGCGTCTTCTTCTGGGGTGAGTGTCCCCTTGCCTCCGTAAAGAATAAAACTGACAACTACTACGCAATCGTTTCGGAATGCGCGCTGGAAAAAATCTACTGGGCTGCCTGTAACTTTTAATAACATGAGTTCGACCGTCAGGCGGGCGCGTAGATTTTGATTTAGAGATGCCAACCAGCCAGGCAAACCCGCCTCAGCCTTTTCTAGAACTTCGGCTACTCGCGTAGTGTTTGGATCGCTAGTTGATTGATTGCTCATGTCGATTTCAATGGTTAGCTCGCTTCGAGTTCTATGATTTGCTTGTCAATCTGCGCTAAAATTCCATCAGCGATTGCTTTTTTCTTTTCAAGCGGAAGTATCAAAGCCTCTTTTTTCTGACGAATGCCCCGGCGCTGACTAGCTGCTAATTCACTATCATAGAGACCTAGCCAAGTTCCACCCGCCCCTGAACTCTGTCTTCGAGCTTCATTGCGAAGCGCAGTCATATTGGCTGATAGTTGGCGCTTCAACTCCTGCACTTCTTTTTTTTGGATTCTCAATGCTTTGAGCTTGGCTGTCTTTTTGTCGGCAAGGTCTTTCTGTCTGACTTTTTCTATTGTTTTTTGGAAGTCTGCTAGACGATTCCACTCCGATCCACCAGCAAAACTCCATGCCATTTCAGGAAATTGTTTCGCCAACTCAATCAATTGTTGGCTCTGGAATGGTCCTTCCGCCTTATCGTCAAGCCAGACGTAAAATTCACCGTCATCCACTTTTTCACCATTTGCGGGCGGAATGCTAGGACTCACCAACTGCGTATCGCTCCCGCAGTTTGGACAACTGACTGTTGCCCCAACATCATCAGCCTCAAAGGCCAACATCTGCGAACATTTTTTACACTGACAGTTTGCAATCATTCGGGTTCTTGCATTAAAAACTCATCGGATGGGTGAACCATTCGCGCAGCGGCCTTCGCCGTCCTGATTTTTGCCATACTCCGGAGTCTGCCAAATCTTGGCCGGCTTTGCACCAATTTTCATGGCGGCGATTTCGGTGGTTTCCGTGGCGGCTCGTCGCGATCCGCGCGTCTTGCCAGCTCAATCCAGAAAACTCATTTTTCGCGTCGTTTATCCCAAATGTTGCCGCCGCGCTCCCTGCGGAGTCGAAGCAAAAACGCCAGCAATGCAAACCATTTTAGTAGTTTTATCATAATTTCACCATGTCATTTCTCGTGTTTTACCTGCAATCGTAGTGAACGTGGCCGTTTTCTCAAACGGATTTACCACCATGCTCACTACAAATCTTCGTATAATCTCTCTCAATCTTAGCCTATCCGGTGAATCCAACTTTTCCAACTTAGGCTTAGACAAGTAGAACTCCATCGCGTCCGCTTCAAATGTGGAAACATTATTCAGCTCACCTAGCAATTTGTCTTTATCTGCGCGTAGTTGGGCGATTTCACCTTCTAGCGTTCGTATGCGATCCGAGATTACCTTTGGGCTGTCTTTGCCATCTTCAATGCTCTCTGCCAGCCGCTCCATTCTAGCAGTTTTATCCTGTATGCTGCCGTCAACCGCTGCAATAGCACGGGGTAGCTTGTCGTCAGGTTCCTCTTCCTCCTTGAAATACTTCACCGCTGTCTGGCTTCCAAAGGTGTATTTCATAAATGCGTGCTCGAACTTCGTCAAATTGATTGCCTTGGCCGGCTTGCAAGTGCCTAGAATCGAACCATGACAATACAGGTAGCGGTATTCTAGCACGCCCTTTCGTGTGCGTGTAATCCGTGTCATGGTGCTGCCACATTTGAAGCACTTGCAAATGCCCTTGAACAGGCTGATGTCCCTCAAGTTGCTCCTGCCTCGGTGGCGAATTCGGCTCTTTAGCTTGTTCTGAACGGCATAAAATGTGTCATCGTCAATGATAGCAGGGAAATACTTCTCAACTGGTGGCTCAACATTGACGTAGGTTCCTATTACAGCCTTGTCAGTCAGCAAGCGGTGCATAGTGATGCGCTGCCACTTTGAATCAGCCGTAGCACGTTTAGTGATGACTGGCACCTTGTTCTCATTCATCGCGTGCGTGAGCTGCCAGATGCCTAGACCGCTCTTCAGGTAATCTTTGTAGATCTTGCGGATCAGCTCAACCTTTGCTTCGTCCAGCACCCACCAGCCTAGCGTTCCCTTGCCATTGTTTTTGTAAATCAGCCAGCATGGGGGATTGAGCGCCACTGGTCGCTTCTCCCTAACTACAGCGTCCATCTTTAGCTTCCAGTTTTTGGTAGTGTTGTAGGACTTCCGCTTGCTCTCGTCTCCACCTCTAATCAGCCACGTTACGGCTACAATCAGCTCGAACGGGTTATTGTTGATGTATTCGTTGCTGTAGATTTTATCCTCGGACACTAGCCCAATATCCACGCCGTTCATAAGAATGGTTGTCAGCAAATTTGTCGCTTCGGTCACGGAATTTCTTGTGAGACGGTCTAGTGCCTCCACTACCAAAACGGTGCCAGGTGGGACTTTGCGAAGTTTGACTTTATCAATGAACGCCTTCAAATTGCCGATGGCTGAATTTTTGCCCCTGAAGCCAGAGGTTTTCAGGTCTTCAATTTCTTCGTCGAGGAAAAGATGATGGCGCTCGCAAAATTCCTTGGTTCCCTCAAGCTGGCGCTCCAAACTCGTTCCCAACTCCTGACGTGGCGATGAGAAACGAATATACGAAACCGCTCTGCGTAATGCAGGCTTTGGCGCTGGCGCGTTCTTCATGGGGGAAGTATGCATTTTTACATATTGTTCCGTCAAGAACCAGCGGCGGATCATAAATCTCCCGTAGCGACGGCGGATAAGGCTCATCCGACTGGATCAGTACGTGGCAGCCAAAATCGGCGATGCGCTTCAACTCGCCGGCGAGATCCACGGTTCTTTCCCAGTTGGAAATCTTTTCCGCAATGTCATCGCCGATGTTTTGGACGCGGAGGAGTTCCGCTCGGGAGGCGGAAAGGATTTTCGAGGCCTCGCCGAAATGTTCCAGCAGCGACCGGGCGCGCACCGGTCCGACGCCTTCGATGAGGTTCAGCGCAATGAATGCTTCGTGCTCAGTCATAAATTTTCACCAGCCGCCGCCGCCACCCCCGCCGCCGCCGCCGCCGGATGAGCCACCCCCACCCCCGCCCCCACTGGAGCCGCCGGAACTGGAGCCCGGGCTGGTGGCCGCAGAAGAAATGGCGCCATCCAGGGAGGCGCTCATGGCGGTGGCAAAGGAAGTGGCCCCGAGATGATTCCAAGAATCGCCGGAATACCACGCGGGCGAATACTGACTTTGCCCCGGCGCAGTGCCCGCCGCCGCCAGAATCCCGGCAAATTGCTCCGACCATTTTTGTTCGACGCCCAAGGCCAGCGCATAGGGGAGGAATTGCTCGAACAGTTGAGGGGTGCGCTCCGGCGGGTTTTCCAGGTTGAGCCGGTCCTGTTCGGCCACGCTGAGATACCGCTTGAAGCCCTCAATTTCATCCATGATCTTCCGGCCCTCCGGAGTATAAGCTTTCAGGAGAAAATGAAACATTCCGGCGAGCATGCCGAATATCATTGGCAACAAAACCAGCCACCACGGCTGGTGAAAATACTTCCAGGCCACCCCCGCCGCAAAAATAACGGCTCCCGCGAACACCCCCCCGGCGGCCCGGTTCAAGCGGCAGCCAATCGCGATGGCCAAGACCGGCGCCAGGAAAAATCCCCCCAGCAGGAAGGCCATCGCCGGCGGTTCGACTTGATCCCACAGGATCGCCCCCAGGCTGACCAGACCCAACAGGCTGCCCAGTAAACTGTGGGGAAAATGATTTTGAAAATAGGTCGCCTGGATCTTTGCCGCCAAGAAATCTCGCAGCCCTTTCCGCGCGGCTTGAAACGAGGCGTAATTTTCCTGCACCACACTGACCGGCATCCCGTCGCCCACCAATTCCCGCCGGACCAGGTCTTCCGCCGCGGAGATTTGATAGCGGGCATTCCGCACGGGAATCAGCTGGTAGGTTTTGTGCCGGAAGATTCCTTCCTTACGTTCGACGATCCGGATTACGCCCTGGACGGCTAAATTGAGAATGGCCGCCGTGAACGCCGTGTTATCAAAGCCCATCCACCCGAGATAGCGCACCGCCGCCGGCGAAAAATCCGCCGGCGGCGCATAGCGCGGAATGATGACGCCCCGGCGCGGATCGCGGCCCACCGCGCGCCACGCCAGCCAGTAATAGGCTGTCGTCACCAGCAGCCCCGCCAAGGCCAGCATCAGGCCGCGATTATCCCGCAGCAGATAGCCTAACCGGGTCAACCCGGTGGGCGCGGCGACATGGCCCTTGGGCCATTCCACAACGATCGTCAGGCCGTTTTCCGGCGGCAGCCGCCGCGTGGTGGCAAACCGGGCCACATTGGTCTCCTGGCTCGCCGTAAAATCGCGCCCGCGCGCGCCTTGCGGGCCGGTGTAGGCGGTTACTTTCGTAATGTCGGTGCCCGCCGGCAGCGTCACCGTGGCGGTGGCGTTCTCGATGGAAAATATCCAACCATTGCCGGTGACGTTCCAATACAATTCGTCATGCTCCTGGAAAAACCCCAGCTGCCGATCGGTGGTATAGGTCAGTTCGTAGGTGTGGCGGCCGGGCGCCACGAACGTCGCGGCCGATCCAAAATAGACCCGCGGGCCGTTTTCGCGGCTCGCCAGATGGAAAGCTTCCGGCTGGCCATCGCGCAGAACCCGCTGAACCACGAATCCCGTCCGGACCCGCCGTCCGGCGCCATTTTTGTAAAGCTGCGGAAAATCCCGGTAGATGCCGTGTTGGATCTGCTGGCCTTGGGCATCAACCTGAATCGTCTCCGTCACCGCCAGCCCACCATTGGACCGAACTTCGATCTGGCTGGCAAACGCTAGGATGCGTTCCGGCTGATTTTGCGCCGAGCCAACCGTCGGCAAAAATATCGCCAGCCCCGCAGCCAGCAACCGGGCCTTCACAATTTCACCTCCGGAGCGGTGCGTTCCGTGGCGGTCTCCAGTTCAAAGAATTCCGCCGGGCCGAACTGAAACCGCCGCGCCACCAGCAGACTGGGAAAGGTCTGGACCAGATTATTGAGGTCGCGCACGGAGCCATTGTAGTAGCGGCGGGCAAATTGAATGTCGTTTTCCACCGCCACGAGCGTGGAGCTCAACTGCCGGAAATTTTGATCCGCTTTCAGCTCCGGATAGGCCTCGGCCACGGCGAACAGCGAACGCAGGTTTTGGGTCAGGCGGTTTTCCGCCGTGCTGGCCCCGGCAATGCCCTGCGCCGCCTGCGCCACCCCGCGCTCGCGGGTCACGGCGGTCAGGACATTTTCTTCATGCGTGCGATAGCCCTTAACGCATTCCACCAGGTTGGGAATCAAATCATGCCGCCGCTTCAGCTGCACGTCCACGCCGCTCCACGCCTCCCGTAACTGGTTTTGTAGCGCCACCAGCCGGTTGTAAACCCAAATGGAATAAAGGCCCGCCGCCAGAAGAAAGCCGGCCAGAATGCTCGCTGCCAGAATTGCCGCACGAGAAACCATGCGGGTAAATACCGGCTTGCGTGCGGACCGGCAAGAATAGTTTCGCGGCCGAACCGTTTTGCCTCGGGGGTAAGCACCCCTGCGAGTCGTTCCCGCCGGGCCAAATTCCCGTTCCGGCTCGCGGGGCCGCTTGCCCCACCCGGCGGAACTAAGCCTTGGCCGTCAGCGCCACCAAATGGTCGCACCAGGCTTTCAGGCCGTCCCCCGTTTTGGCGGAAAGTTCAAAGATTTTCGCGTGCGGGGCGGCTTGGCGGATGTTCTTCAAGGCCAGTTCGCGGTCAAACCCCGCCGCCACCGCCATGTCGGTCTTGGTCACAATGACCACATCGGCGGAATGGAACATGGGCGGATATTTGAGCGGCTTGTCTTCGCCTTCGGTCACGGAATGCGCCACCACCCGCACGGCTTCGCCCAAGTCGAACGACGCGGGGCAGACGAGGTTGCCGACATTTTCGATGATGAGCAAATCCAGCGCGCGCAAATCCAATTGCTTCATCGCCTCGGCCACCATGCCGGCTTCCAGATGACACAGCGTGCCGGTGGCGATTTGCACCACCGGCGCGCCGGTGGTGCGGAGCCGCGCGGCGTCATTATCCGTGGCGAGGTCGCCGACGATGACCGCGCAGCGCCGCCGGCCTTTCAATTCCTTCAGCGTCTGGGTGAGCAAGGTCGTCTTGCCCGCGCCCGGCGAGGAAACGACATTCAGCGCCAGCACATTCAGCGCCTTGAACGCGCCGCGATTCTGTTCGGCCAGCCGGTCGTTGCCGCTCAGAATGCCGGTGTTCAAATTCAATATCTGATGCGGGTGCGCGTGGCTGGGTTCGTGGCTGTGCCCCTGATGGTCGTCGTGCGAATGAGTCATCACCGTGCCGTCGGGCAGGGTGTGGGTGTGGCCATGACCGTGCGGGTCAATGGATTTATCGCCGACCTTGTAGGGGCCGGGCGAGGAGCAGCCGCATTCTTGACACATAAAATTAAGAAATTTCCAGCGAGCTGAGTTCCAGTTCCCAGCCGCGCCGCAGCTCGCCGCTGGGCTGATGGCAGCGCGGGCATTCGTAATGCAAATCCGCCACGGCAAATTCCGCCGCGCAGGCCGCGCACCAGCTTATGGCGGGCACCCGTTCAATTTCAAAAGCCGCCTGGGCGGCCGGCGTCCCTTCCTTCAAGGCGTCAAACGCAAACCGCAGCGCCTCCGGCACCACGCCGGACAGCGCGCCGATGCGCACCTGGAGCCGGTGAATCTGCGTGGCGCCCGCCGCGCGGGTTTTTTCCGCCGCCGTGGCCAGCGCCGATTGCATGATGCTGAATTCGTGCATAAACCGAGGGCAAAGCATCATTGCCTGCCGCTGCGGAAAGTCAAGGCGGCGCCTGCCAGTCCAGTGGAATTTCAAATGGGCCAGCTGCCGGCTTGACTTTGCCCGCACCACCGCCAAAAAATGCGCTGTGAACCCAAGCGTGGCAAACTTCTATGCCCGTTGGCGGCAGTCCTGCCATGCCGTCAGCGGCTTGCACGAGGGCGGCTCCATGCCCCCGGAAAAACTGCTGCAAACCGTCTGGCAACACCAGCGGCTCCGGCGCGACGAGTTGAAAACGGCGGCTGGCCGCCGCCTGCGCGTGCTGCATCCCGGTTTTGCCAGCGCCGAGGGCGGGCCTGATTTTCGCGGGGCGGTTTTGCAGTTTGACCAGGCCCCGCCGGTTTCCGGCGACGTGGAAATTGATCTGCAATCGTCCGGCTGGCATGCCCATGGCCACGATCAAAACCCCAGTTTCAAGAATGTCATCCTGCACGTCGTCTGGGAAACGGCGAAGCCCAATCCGCAGGTGCCCGCCGTCCTGGCCCTGCAATCCGTGCTCGATGCGCCGCTGGCCGAACTGGCCCTGGCGCTGGAGAATGAAGCCGGTCTGCCGGAAGCGTTGCGCGGTCAATGCGCCTCGCCTTTGCGCGAATTGGCTGCCGCCCAACTTAGTGAGATTTTGCGCGCCGCGGCTCAAGTTCGGTTTCAAATCAAGGCCGAGGCGATGCGGGCGCGGGCCAAAGCGGTGGGCTGGGAACAGACGCTTTGGGAAAATCTGTTTCGCGCGCTCGGCTACAAGCACAACGTCTGGCCCATGCTGAATCTGGCGGAAACCAAATCCCGCTGGCTGCCCGGCGCCGGTTCCGCCTTGGAAATCCAGACGCGGCTGCTTGGCGTCAGCGGGCTGCTGCCGGCCGAATTAACGCGGGCGGAGAAAAGCGCGGACACCTTTTTGCGGCGGGCGTGGGACGGCTGGTGGCGGGATCGGGATGCGTTTGAAAGCTGTGTTTTGCCGCGGGCGCTTTGGAAACTCCATGGCTTGCGCCCGGCCAATCATCCGCAGCGGCGGCTGGCGCTGGCGGCGCACTGGCTGGCGTCCGGCCAGCTGGTGGCCAAAATTGGAGATTGGGGGGCGGCGGCTGACCCGCAGGTCAGCCCGACCCGATGGGTGGCATCGCTCCACGCCATTTTCTGGGTTGAGCGCGATGAATTCTGGTCGTGGCACTGGACGTTTAAATCCGCGCGGTTGGCCCAACCGCAGCCGTTGTTGGGCGCAGCGCGGGTGACGGATCTGGCGGTGAATGTGGTGCTGCCGTGGCTATGGATTCGGGCGCAGGAAGGCGGCAACGAAACCTTCCAGCGCGAGGTGGAGCGGCGGTTTTTCGCGTGGCCGGCGGCGGAAGATAATTCCGTGCTGAAGCTCGCCCGCCAACGGCTGCTGGGCACGACCAACGCGCGGCTGTTGAAAGGCGCCGCCGAACAGCAGGGGCTGATGCAGATTGTCCGGGACTTTTGCGCCCATTCCAACGCCATCTGCGCGGACTGCCGGTTTCCGGATCTGGTGCGGAGCTGGCGGACAAATTAAGTTATTGGGCCGCCGGATAAAAGCGGAGCGCGTAAGTGCGGGAATAACCGGCTGCGACCAGCAAGGCCACCTAGTTTAGGCTAAATGCTGGCCAGTTCTTATCACCAATTACTTGCATTGAGCCATCCAACAGGCAGACCTCGCGCACTCGCCGACCCCATGGCGAGCGAAAATGGTCGCCGCCGGGACAAGAATGACGGTCGAACAAAATGCAAATCTGCGGATCATTTGTTTCGCTCAAGCCTTGAATATAGACCCGCGAGCATTGCTCTTCCGGCACGATCGAATGATTTGTTAATGCCCCCATTAAGTCGTGACCGTCATCATCAGGTCCGCAGAGGCAGGCGATATATTCTGCGATATAATTATTCGTGGAATCGCCTTGGGCCAGAAGGAGCAAGGCGTTTCCAAAACCGTTGGTGCTGTAGGGAAGTTGACCGTTGGGGTCACCGGCATAGAGACGGAAGGCAAGGCCAGCTTGTTTGATGCAGTGCCGGTGCGAGTATTTCAACCCGTAGCCAATCTGAAAGATAATGAAAGCGAGGAAGAGACCTATGGGCACCAAAACAACGAGCAAAACTTTTTTCGTGCGCACAGTCATGTTATCCCGTGAATTTACCAACTCGGTTAACGGCGGAAATCATTCGTCGCCGATAAGCAATAGCGTCCTCTCCCGGCCAAACGCTGGAACGTATGTTCCAGCGGATCGAAATTATTTGATTTCCAAGCCGGCAAACGGGCTGCTGAGGCCGCCGGGTTGCGGGGCTTGGGCAACGGGGACTTTGGGCTTGGGGGCCGGCTCGGCCTCGGGTTTAGGCTCCGGCGCGGGCTTGGCCGCGGGGGCTTCCGGTCCGCCTTCCCCCGCGCGCGGGTTTTTGGCGCGCTTGGCCCGGGGCAGCGGGCTGATCATCAGATTGATGGCGCGGCCCACGAGCTTGGGCTGGAAATCCGGATGGCCGAACGGCGCGATTTCCTCGATGAATTTTTTGATGACTTCGAAGCCCACTTCCGTGTGCTGCATTTCGCGGCCGCGGAACTTGAGGGCGACTTTCACCTTCATGTCTTCGCAGAGAAAATCCACGGCGTGCATGACCTTGATGCCCAGATCGTGCGGGTCAATGCGCGGGCTGAGCTGCACTTCCTTGACGGTCGAGGCGTGCTGATGTTTTTTGGATTCCTTTTCCTTCTTGGCGAGTTCATAGCGGAACTTGCCGAAATCCACCAGCCGGCAGACGGGCGGCTCCGCATTGGGCGAAATCTCGACGAGATCCACGCCATGCTGGCGGGCCAGGTTCAGGGCTTCGGTCAGCTGAATAATGCCAATCTGGCGATTATCCACTCCAATGACCCGAACCTCCCGGGCACGGATTTTTCCGTTGACCCGGATAAACGAGGCCGGGTTGGAATTGCGGGGGGCGAAAGGGCGGCTCAAGCGACCCTCACTGGTTGGGAGTGAACGATGGTATGTTGCATCAAAACTGCGTCGGGCTAGTTCTTACGGGGTGCTTTTTAAGCAATGCCTGCGGCGGCAGCAAGCAAATAATCGGAATAAAATCAAAAAAACGGGCTGAAATCATGGGGCCGGCGGGCCGGCGGCCGGCCCTTTCATCGGGCAACGTCCTTGCCTGGGTCGGAGAATTTCCGCTTGGAGGCTTCCACTTTGACGTAGTGCAGCACCACGGGCGCGAGGATGATTCCGGAAATGCCCATCAGCTTTTCGCCGAGCAGCAGGGCGATGAGCGTGAGCCACATGGGATTTTTAATCCGGTCGCCGATGATCTTGCTGTTCAGAAAATATTCCAGCTTGTGGATGACGACGAGAAAAATGAGGGCAATGACCGCCATTTGGGGCGAGATCGTGAACGCCACGCCGGCAATGAGGGTGTTACTGATGAGGTTGCCGATGATGGGCAGCAAGCCGCACAGGAACGTCGTCACGATGATGACGGTGGCGTAGGGGAAGCCATTCCATAAAAGAAACCCCGCCGTGAGGCCGGTGTTGATGACGGAAATGATCAGCTGCGCGCTCATGACCCGGGAGAAACTCTGGTAAAACGTCACGCCGCGCACGCTCAATTCGCGCACCACCGTCGTATAAAGGCTGTCCGGCGCGGCTAGCGACTCTTTTTCCGACCCCCATTTGGCATTGAGAAACAGGCTGGCCGCCGCCACGAGGCCGACGAGCAGTTGCACAATCTCGAACGCCGCCGCCTTGGCGAGATGGCCCAGGTTGGCCATTTGCTTTTTCACTTCATCCAGCACCACTGTTTTGAGGCTGTTATAGTCCGTAAAGGGCAGGTCAATGTGGTTTTTTTCCGCGAAGCTGGCCATCGCGGGGATGGTTTTTTCCGCAATGTCCGGCAGCGCTTTGCTCGCATTCTTGGTGAAGTAGCCCAGCCCAAGAATGAGGCCGACGACCACCAGCAGGTAAATGGCCACGCCCACCGCCTTGCGGCGGCCGAAACTAAACCGCTCCAGCGCGAAATAGCCGAACAGCGCCGTCAGCACCAGCACGCCCAGATGCAGCCAGGCTATCAGCACCAGCGCCACCCCCAGCACCACGAAGGAGATGCGCGCCGGCTTGCTCATGTCGGACAGGGGCATGGCCAGACCATTACACGATTTAGCGGATTTTAGCCAGCAGCCAATCGCGCAGCTCTGCAATTTTTAGGCGCTCCTGCCGGCCGTCGTCGCGGTAGCGCAGCGTCACCGTGTCGAGCAGTTCCGGCTTCTCGCCGAGCGTGTCGAAATCAATCGTCACGCAGAACGGCGTGCCCGCCTCGTCCTGCCGGGCGTAGCGCTTGCCGATGCTGCCGCCGTCGTCGTAATACACATTCATCCACGGCCGCAGCAGGTCGCGCACCGCCAGCGCTTTCTTGACCAATTCCGGCTTGTTCTTCAACAGTGGCAGCACGCCGACCTTGATCGGGGCCACGCGGGGATGGAACTTCATCACATACGTTGTCTCGGTCTTGCCCTTGGCGTCCGTCTCGGTGGTTTCCGAATAGGCTTTGGCGATCAGCGCGAGGATCAGGCGATCCACCCCGGCGCTCGGCTCGATGACGTGCGGGATGTATTGGCCCTTCGCCAGCCCGTTGGCGTCTTCCGTGGCCTGCTTCTGGATTTGCTCGGTTGTCTCGTCGGGCTTGGCGGATTTCGTCAGGTAATTCTTGCGGTGCTCGTAATAGCGGCGCCACAGGTCGTCCTGCTTTTCCTTGGGCAACTTGCCCCAGGCGGTGCGCAATTCATCATCAAACACGCCCATCGGCTTGCCGGAGAAACGCTGGTGCTGGCTCAGGTCAAAGTCGCTGCGCGCGGCGATGCCTTCCAGCTCGTCGCCGGTCACCTTGCCGTTCGCGTCCTTCTTGCTGAAGGGGAACTTGAACAAAATATCCGTGCAGGCGCGGGCGTAATGCGCCAGCTCTTCCGGCGTCTGATGATGAAAGCCCAGCGTGTCGCGCGCGAGCCCGATGCCTTCGTAGAAGCGCACGCGTTCCTCGACCCAGTATTGATGCCACACCTGCCAGCCCCAGTTGGGTTGGGGTAGCCGCGCCTCGTCAGAGCGCGGATCGTCCGCGTTTTCACAAACGCGGCTACTGCCGCTTGCCACACTGCCGTAGAGGGCTTCAATGACCTCATCCGGCTTGATGAAAAATTCCAGCTCCATCTGCTCGAACTCGCGCGAGCGGAAGGTGAAATTGCGCGGCGTGACCTCGTTGCGGAACGCCTTGCCCACCTGCGCGATGCCGAACGGCACCTTTTGGCGCGACGTATCCAGCACGTTCTTGAACTGCGCAAAAATCGCCTGCGCGGTTTCGGGGCGGAGATAGGCGACGTTGTCGTCGCTTTCCACCGGGCCGACGTAGGTTTTGAACATCAGGTTGAACGGACGCGGCTCCGTAAGGTCCGTCGAGCCGCAGCCGGTGCATTTGGTGCCGGCGGGCAATTCAAATTTCCCCGCGGCATTCTTGCCGAGCGTGAGTCCTTGATCTTCGCAAAGCTGGTCGGCGCGGTGGCGTTTCTTGCACTTTTTGCAATCGCACATCGGGTCGCTGAAGGTATCCACATGGCCGCTGGCCTTCCAGATGGCGGGCGACATGATGATGGTGGCTTCGAGGCCGGCCACGTCGTCGCGCTGGCGGGTCATGGCGTTCCACCAGAGTTCCTTGACGTTGCGCTTGAGTTCCGCGCCGAGCGGGCCGTAATCCCAAAACCCGTTGATGCCGCCGTAGATTTCGGACGACTGAAATACAAATCCGCGGCGCTTGCACAGCGACACGATTTTCTCCATCTGTAAATTTTCTTTTGGTTCGGCCATAAGGTCTGACATTTTTCGTTAACCGCGCAAGGGTGTCAATCGCCGTTCGCGCGCATCGGGCGCATCTCACTTTCTTGCAATCCGATTTCACCTCTCATTAGCACCCGGCTTCAGCCGGGTGAATAGCGGGCGAAAAAAAGGAAACGGTTTCAACTGTTTTCCACGCCGGTCGCCCAAAAGCCGTTAAAGCGGCTTGCCTCGGGTGGGCTTGCTCCCACCGGGCTGAAGCCGGAGGCTAATGAGCGGTTGCCGGAAACTGAGAGGGGTCCGCAGGCACCCGCGTTGGTTTGGTGGGGCGGATTCCGCCGCGCCTCATCTGTTTCTTTTTCCATTCGCGGCCGCGCGGAAGCAGCGCAGCAGGCCGTATTCATATTTCTCGCCGAGCAGCTCGCGCGCGCCGACGATGTTGCCCCAGCCGGTGCGGGCAAAGGCGGCGGCGATTTCCGCCTGGGCCACGGCGGTGGCGAGTTGCGCCAGGTCCAGGTTCTCGCCGGACTCGATCGCAGTGGCCAGATGGCCGTAAATGGTACCGATCACCAGTCCTCGATTGGCGGAAATTTGCTCCGGGGATTCGCCAGCTTGAAAATGGCGGAGGGTTTCGCGCGCCGAATCGCCCACTTGCGAACGCTGGGACATGGGCACCACGAAGGCTTCCTCGGCAAACATCTGGCGCGGATTGGTCTGCAAATACGCGGCCATTTCGCCTAGGAAAATCGCCCCATACTCGCGCAGCTTCTTTTCGCCCACGCCGCTGATGCGGGCAAACTCGCGCTCGCTCTGGGGGTAGCTCCGCGCCATCTGCCGCAGGGCCACGTCGGAGAAAATGATGTAGGCGGGCACGTCGCGCTCGTCGGCCAGCGTTTTGCGGAGCAGCCGCAGCCGCTCGAACAACGCTTCGTCGCAGGTGATCTCGCCGACGTGATGCGTCTTGGTTTCGGGCGCGATGGCGGGCTTGGTCAGCGTGACTTTGGTGCGCTGCTTGAGCGCGGCGGCGCCGGCGGGCGTGAGTTCCAGCGTGCTGAATTTCTCCGTGGTTTGGCGCAGGAAACCGAGCCGCACGAGTTCGCGGCCAATCGCCGCCCATTCTTGTCGGCTGTGTTCCTGGCCAATGCCGTAGGTGGACAATTGCGCGTGGTGCCAGTTGCGGATTTTCTCCGTGTCCGCGCCGGTGAGCACTTCAACCACATGATTCAGCCCCACGCCAAAGCCGTTTTTCTCGCGGATGCGAAAGACGCAGGAGAGGAATTTCTGCGCGGCCAGCGTGCCGTCGAAGGTCGCGCGCGGCGACAGGCAGTTGTCGCAGGCCCCGCAGTTTTCCTCGGCAAACGTCTCGCTGAAATAGTCCAGCAGCTCCACGCGCCGGCAATTTGCGCTTTCGGCGTAATGGACTATTTGCTGCAGCTGCGCGCGGGCAATCTGCCGTTCCTGCGGATTGGGCTTTTCGTCAATGAACGTCGTTTGCTTCACGGCGTCTCCGGCGCTGAAGAGCAGCACGCATTCGCCGGGCAGCCCGTCCCGGCCCGCGCGGCCGGTTTCCTGGTAATAGCCCTCGATGTTTTTCGGCAGATCATAGTGAAACACGAACCGCACGTTCGGCTTATTAATGCCCATGCCGAAGGCGATGGTGGCGCAGATCACGCGGACATCGTCGCGCAGAAATAATTCCTGATGCGCGCTGCGTTCCTTGGGCGTCAATCCGGCGTGATACGGCTTGGCCTTGATCCCGGCGGTGCTCAAGCGCTCCGCCACGCTCTCCGCGCCTTTGCGCGACAGGCAATACACGATGCCGCTTTCCTTGGGCCGTCCCCGCAGAAAATCCAGCAGTTGATCGAAGGGTTTATTCTTCGGAATGACCCGGTAAGTCAGGTTGGGCCGGTTGAAGCTGGCGACGAAACAAGCCGGTTCGCGCAGTTTGAGATGCGTGACGATGTCGGCCCGCACGCGGTCCGTGGCCGTGGCGGTGAGCGCCATGAACGGCACGCCGGGAAAGAGCTGGCGGAGTTGGGCGATCTGACGGTATTCCGGCCGAAAATCGTGCCCCCATTCGCTGATGCAGTGCGCCTCATCGATCGCAAACAGTTTGACCTTCCAGCGCTGCAAATCCTCCAGAAAGCCGGACAGCATCAGCCGCTCCGGCGCGACGTAGAGCAGGCGGTATTCCCCGTTGTGCAGGCCGCGCAGCCGCGTGCGGCCTTCGCCGGCCGCGAGCGAGGAATTGAGAAACGTCGCCGCGATCCCGCTGGCTTGCAAGGCATCCACCTGATCCTTCATCAGTGCAATCAAGGGGGACACCACCACGGTCAAGCCGGCGTGGGTCAGCGCGGGAAGCTGGAAGCACAGCGATTTGCCGCCGCCGGTGGGTAGCAGCGCAAACGTGTCCCGGCCCGCCAGCGAATCGCGGATGATTTCCTCCTGCAGCGGCCGAAACGAAACGAAGCCGAAGTATTGCTTCAGCAGCGGGAGCAGTTCAGGCGCGGCGGCTTTCACGACGGACAAAGTAGCGGATTTCGGCAGAAAGCCGCCATTCAAAAAACTTTCAGAGGGCGGCGCGCTGACTGTCGTAGCGGCACGTCGGCCGACTGCCGCCAAATGCTGCGCTACGAAAATTGATTGGCGGCTTTCTGCCGAAAGCCGCTACGCGGTCAGTGATACTCCTGCACCGTCTTGACCGCGTAGCCGGATTTTTTCAGCGCGGCGATGCCGCTGGCGGCGGCCCGGGCACTGGAAATGGTGGTCATGATCGGCGTGCCGGTATAGACGGCGGTGGTGCGGATCTTGATTTCGTCGGTGCGCGGCGTGGCCCCGCTGGGCGTGTTGATGACCAGCTGGACTTCCTTGTTCTTGAGCAAATCCACCGCGTTGGGCCGGCCTTCCGTCAGCTTGAAGATGCGTTCCACCTTCAGCCCGGCCTTTTCCAGCACCTCCGCCGTGCCGCTGGTGGCCACTAGTTCAAAGCCGAGTTCCACAAACTGCCGGGCCACCTCGGCAATCTTCTTTTTGTGCGCATCGCTGACGCTGATGAAGATTTTTCCGCTCGCGGGCAGCGGCGAGTTGGCTGCCATCTGGGATTTGGCGTAGGCCACGCCCAAATCAGCATCCAGCCCCATGACTTCGCCGGTGGATCGCATTTCCGGCGAGAGCAGAATATCCTGGCCGAGAAAGCGGTTGAACGGGAACACGGATTCCTTCACCGCCCAATACTTCGGCCAGATTTCCTTGGTGAACTTCAATTCCTTGAGCGTTTTGCCCGCCATGACCTTGGCGGCGAGCTTGGCGAGCGGAAAGCCGATGGCCTTGCTCACGAACGGCACCGTGCGGGAGGCGCGCGGGTTCACTTCGAGCACATAAACCGTGTCGCCTTTGACGGCGTATTGCACGTTCATCAGGCCGATGACCTGCAGCTCGCGCGCCATGGCGTGGGTGTATTCGCGGATGGTGGCGATGACCTTTTTGGACAGCGTATGCGGCGGCAGCACCATCGCGGCGTCTCCGGAATGCACGCCGGCGTATTCGATGTGTTCCAGCATCCCGCCGATGACGATCGTGCCCTCGTCGGGATTCTTGAACAGGCCCACGTCGGTGATGCAATCCACGTCCACTTCCGTGGCGTCCTCGAGAAATTTATCCACCAGCACCGGCCGTTCCGGCGAGGCTTCCACCGCGAACTTCATGTAGTGCGCCAGTTCGGCGTCGGCATAAACAATCTGCATCGCGCGGCCGCCCAGCACGAAGCTTGGCCGCACCAGCACGGGATAACCCAGCTTTTTGGACGCCGCCAGCGCCTCTTCCGCGTTCGTGGCCAGGCCGTTCGGCGGCTGCGGGATATCCAGCTTGCGCAGCATGGCCGCGAACAGCTTGCGGTCCTCGGCGATCTCAATGCTCTGCGGCGAGGTGCCGATGATGTTCACGCCGTTCTTCTGCAGGCCGAGCGCGAGGTTCAGCGGCGTCTGCCCGCCGAATTGCGCAATCGCCCCCCAGCACTGCTCCCGCTCGTAGATGTGCAGCACGTCTTCCAGCGTGAGCGGTTCAAAAAACAATTTGTCGCTGGTGTCGTAATCCGTGGAAACCGTTTCCGGATTCGAGTTCACCATGATCGTCTCAAAGCCGTCTTCCTTGAGCGCGAACGCCGCGTGAACGCAGCAATAGTCAAATTCAATGCCCTGGCCGATGCGGTTCGGCCCGCCGCCGAGAATCATCACCTTTTTGGCCGTGTTGCCCTGCACTTCGTCATCGCCCCGGTCGTAGGTGGAATAATAATACGGCGTGTAAGCCTCAAACTCCGCGGCGCAGGTGTCCACGAGGCGGTAGCTCGGCACGAGGCCGATGCGCTTGCGTTCGGCGCGGATGGCGTCTTCTGTGGTGCCCGTCAAATGGGCGATCTGCCGGTCGGAGAAACCGAGCGATTTGGCTTGGGCGAGCTTTTCAGCGTTGAGCAGCGGCATGGTCAAAGTGGGCATATTAAGCCGAATTTTGGGCCAAGTGTCCAGAACGGATGAGGCGAGGGAAACCGGGAAAACCTTCAACCGCCAACATTTCACGCCGCCCCGCAAATGGTTGCCATGCGAGAACCAATGGCGGTTGGGCGTTGGCGGTTGAAGCCTGCCCAATCCCAAAGGGATCGAATCATGCAGCCCGGTGTTGGCTGATGAAATCGGCCTACGCCGGGTTTGCGGTGGAAAAGGAAACAACCCTGCAAGGGTTGAAGCATCAGGCAGACACCGACGATGCAACCCCGCTGGGGTCAGGTGTGCGGATACGGTGCTTCCATCTCCGCCGGAGCGGCATCTGCCCCCTGTCGCTCCCACAGCGCGGGCGGGGCTTTGCGGCTGGTTTTCTGATGGGTGTTTCTGGACCGCCGCCGGGCGGTTGATCCAGGGGCGGGAAAGTGAGCCAGCGATCCGGTGGGCCGCCCGCGTTAGAAAGCGGGTGGTAAGTGGCAATGGGTTCCACTCAGTCCGGGAATGGCCGGAAAAGCCAACGACCAGGGCGACGGCTTCAGTAACTTCGACGGGCCTGGCCGGTGGCAGCCAGGACATAAACGTAATGGCTGCGATCACCGAGATTCAGGCCGAGGGTGAACCCGCTGCCGACGGCAGCGGACGAAGTGGGAACGACGGAGGGAGGTAGGTTTTTGTTTTCATAGGCAGTCAAGTCAACCAACGCAACCGTTGCGCCGGGCGACAGCCTTCTCATCTAATCTTGTTAGGAGGCTGCTCTCCGCATATCTTATCCTAAAACTTCCTGCAAACGCGCCGCGACGGCTGCATCTGGCTTGCTCCATTTCGTCTTCCCGGCTTGCCGTTTGTGCCGACCTTGAAATATTGGGGGTTCATCTTGAATGGCTCCGGGTCTCGAAGCACAGCCTGAAATAGGCTGTGGTATGGTATCACCGGCTCGCACCATTTGGGGCGGCAGCGCTAAGGCCATCCGGTGAAGGTGCGACTGGCGCAACAATCCGGAACCACACCACGCTGACGGCGGGGCAAATCGCGGAGCGGTTACAGATGGGCAGTCGTGGTTAAGCGGTGCGACTCTTGTGGCTGGCAGGCCGGTGAGCGAATCCCACCCGTAACTGAAAAAACATCCCCCGCCCCGGCCAACGCCTGTTGACAAAAGAAAGTATATAAGTTATATATACACCAGTATTGGTTTTAGTTGATTTGGAATCGGAACCTTCCGCCGGGGTCGTTCTGTGACATAGACAAGTTTTTGTTGGCCCTGGATGAACTCGGGGGAAGGTGGTCTTTGCCTTGGCCTATCCGCAAGGGTCGTCCACCGCCGCCGGGCGGGGTCTGGTTTTGGTGTCCACCTCCACACCGGGATGGCCGGAACGAAAAACCAGATTTCACCCGCGGAAAACCGAAAACCGTTAGTGAAAATGTATGATTTTCTATACTCTATCAACCACTTACAAAAGTTTGTCGGGGTGGGGGTAGTGTTTAGTCCCCGCCAACCCTCCGGTGGGAATGCCCGGTTCGGCGCTGGGGTAGCCCGTGCGCCGCCAGAAATGGGGTGCCAAAATGGGCCCCAAAGTGCCAAAAAGTGCCAAAAAGAGCCAAAACATGACATGGCCCGGTTTTCGAGATTTTAAAACCGGTCATCGGATGTCACCGGATGTCATTTTTATGGAGGGTTTGCCAGGTTCGCAAAAGACGGACTCTGGGCGACCATTAAAACATCGACCGAAAAGTGGCAGCGCGGGCGGCGAGGATTTTGGTGGCTCGTCTGGGCCGGACTTTGGCGGGGCTTCCGCGCCGGCGGGATGGGTGGCGCTGCCGCTGTGGATTCATCTGGGTTTCCGGTGGGGGTTCCCGGCCGGCGGCTGAAAATTGATGCAATTTTTTCTGGTTTGCCGCACCGGAGGGACATAGGCTGACAAAAAATCAACCCTTCCCATTATGGACATCGTCTTCAACTGCCCCAACTGTGAACAGGAACTGGCCGTGGATCAGAGCGGGTCCGGGACGCAAATTAATTGTCCGGCCTGCGGGGAAACCATCACCATTCCCTCCACGGGGAAAACGAGCACGGGTTCATTGCCCACCGCGCCGGCCGGCCCGCCGGTGGCGGTCAGTTCCATTAACACTTCGGCCGCCGCCAAGGTGCAGATGCATCTGAAGGTGCCGGTGCATGACAAGCCGGCGGAATCGTTGATCGGCAAGCCGAAGCTGCCGCTCGATGCGGTCCAGAAGGGCGCGGGCAAGCGGCTGCGCATCCGCACCATCCGCCGGGCTTCCTGCCTTGAGAACGGCCATGATTTGTTTGACGAAAAGGTTTCCGCGTTTCTGCAGGAGGTGGGCGAGGGGAACATCCTCAGCACGCATGTCGTCGGCTATGAGCAGTTCGACGTGGGGATTCAGAAAATCATGACCGACTACGGCGTGCTGGTGGTTTACCGGGGTTGAATGGTTTTGACTTGCTTGAAATTGGCCTTTACCGTGCCCCCATGAAATTTCGGCTGGGATTCTGGATAGTTTTGACGTTCGTGGTGGTCTGGCTGCCGTCACGATCTCCGGCACCGTTGATTTATGTGCCGGGCGAGGGCTGGTATTACGAGGCCTACGGCACCACCGCCAAATGGCAGCGCCCCAATGCCCGGGAGCAGTTGGAAGTGGCCGAACAAGCGTTTACCAACCAGACGTACAGCCTCACCCTGCACGCCGCTCATCGGATCCTCCGCATGTGGCCGCTGTCGGATCACGCGCCCCGGGCGGAATATCTCATCGGCCGCTGCCTGGAAGTGGGGCGCAAAGACGAGGCCGCCTTCAAAGCCTATCAGAACATTATTTCGCAATATCCCAAGAGCGGCCAATACAACGAAGTCCTGGAGCGGGAATATGCCATTGCCAGCCGCTTCCTCGGCGGCCAGTGGTTCAAGTTGTGGAATACCATTCCGCTCTATCCCTCGATGGACGAGACTGCCAAGCTCTACGACAAGATTGTCGCCAACGGTCCCTACAGCGAGGTCGCCCCGCGCGCCCAATTGAGTATCGGCACGGCCCGCGAAAAGCAGAAAAATTACGCCGAGGCCGTGAAAGCTTATGAAACTGCGGCTGATCGCTATCATAACCAGCCGGAAATCGGAGCCGAAGCCATGTATCGCGCCGGCGTTGCCTGGCAAAAACAGGCCGACACCGCTGAATATGACCAAGGCGCCGCCGCCCAAGCCATTGCCGCCTACACGGACTTCACCACCTTTTATCCCGATGACAAGCGGGTGGTCGCCGCCCAGCAGGCCATTGTGAAACTCAAGGCGGAGCAAGTGCGCGGCAGCTTTGAGATCGCCAAGTTCTATGAAAAGAGCCGTCGCTGGGCCGGGGCCGTGGTTTATTACAACGATGTGGTGCAGCTCGACGCCAATTCACCGCTGGCCAAAGAAGCCCTGCAGCGCATTGAAGTCCTGAAACCCCGGCTGGCGGCCCCGGCGGCAAAATAATCGCATGCGCGCGTTGAAAATCTTCCTGCCCGGCCTGGCGGCACTTCTGCTTGCCGGCTGCGCCAGCTACCAGCTCGGCGCCGTGAACGGCACCGTGGCGGGCGCCCAATCCATCGAGGTGCAGCCGTTCAACAATAAAGCCTTGCACGCGCGCCTCGGTGCGGCGGTCACACAATCCTTGCGCGAACGGTTGCAGACGGATGGAACCTACCGGCTGGCCACCCACGGGGGCGGCGACATCGTGGTCAGCGGCGAAATCCGCAGCTACGACCGGCAGGGGCTCGGCTACTTAAACCGCGATGTGGCCACGCCGGAAAATTACCGTGTGGATATTATCGCCCATGTTACGGCCCGCGAACGCGCGACCGGAAAATTGCTGTTGGATAAAGAAGTGAAAGGCCACACGCTCGTTCACATCGGGGCTGATCTGGCGAGTGCGGAACGGCAGGCGTTGCCGTTGCTGGCAGAGGATCTGGCCCAGAACATCGCCGGATTGCTGACCGAAGGCGCGTGGTGATTTGAAACTTTGGGCTGACAAAGGCGTCGGCCCAATTTCCGAACAAACCAAAACAAATCCAAACCTATGAAAAAACGAATCGCATTATTATCTCTGGTAGCCGCCGCCCTGCTCACGATTCCGGTTCTCAGCCACGCGGCCGACCAAGCCCAGCCCAAAGAGGCCCCCGCGGCCGGCGAAAAAGCCGCCCCCGGGAAGAAGCAGACGTTGCCGTTCCATGGCAAGATCAGTGCCGTGGACGCCACGGCCATGACGGTGACGGTCGGCAAGACAACCCTCAGCGTCACCTCGGAAACCAAAATCACCAAGGATGGCAAACCGGCGACCGTGGCCGAACTTGCGGTGGGCGATCAAGCTTCCGGGGCCTATAAGAAAGATGACGCTGGCAAAACGAACGCCACCCTGATCCGGGTGGGGGCCAAGGGGGAAAAAGCCGGGGCGGAAGCCAAACCCGAGTCCAAGAAAAAGCAATAACCAGCTACGGATCCAATCTCCCAGGCGGACTTAGAGCATTGACAGAAAAGATGTCGTGATGGGGAGCTGGGATTTTTGGCTTTTGGCGAGGCTTCCGCGACGGCGCAGGCTTGAAAACCCTGTAACGGAGCGGAAACGAAGTCAAAAGTCAAAAAGACCGCTGTCCGTCCGGACCCTCAGACCATCGCTACAGCTTTGATGGAATTGCTCTAACTGTCCGCCTTTTTAACTTTACTGCCGCCGCCACCAGCTCGTCGTGCGTTTGGGCTGGTTGGTGTTTTCGGGCGATTGATACTGGCGCACCAGCAGTTCGCTGCGGGCGCGGGTGAGCGCCATGATGAATTCATCGTAGCTGAGAAACCGGTCGCTGGGATTTTTGGCGAGCGCGCGGCACAGGGCTTCGCTGGTGAACTGGGAGATTTCCGGCACCACTTCAATGGGCGGCCGCAACGGGGTATAAACATGCGCCTGTACCACTTCCTCCGGCGTGGGCGCATCAAATGGCACATAGCCGGTGATGGCGTGATAGAGCGTGGCACCCAGGCTGTACATGTCGGACAGGAAGGTTTCCGGCTCGCGCTTGATTTTTTCCGGCGCGACATAATACGGCGTGCCGCGCGTGAATTCAGCGGTTTCCTGCTCCGCATCGGTTTTGCGGGCCAGCCCGAAGTCCACCAGCTTGGGCTCGTGGTCGGCGTTGAATAAAATGTTCCCGGGCTTGATGTCGCAGTGGAGCAGGTCGTATTTTAAGGCCATGTCCAGGGCGGAGGCGATTTTGATGCCCACATCCAGAACCTTTAACTCGTCCAGCCGGTGCAGTTTTTCAATGCGCGCGTCCAGACTGCCCTGATCGGCCAGTTCCATGACGAGATAATGTTCGCCTTCCCATTCATCAAAGGTGTAGAGATGAACGATGTTTGTGTGATTGAGCTTGGCGCAGGAGCGGGCTTCGCGGAGAAAATTATCCCAGGCATTGGGCTCGGCGAGGATCTCCTTTTTCATGAGCTTCACCGCCACAAACCGTTCCAGCGTGGTGTCCCAAGCCCGATAGACGGTGGCCATCCCGCCGGAGCCGACTTTGGCCCGCAATTCAAACTGCCGCAGCAGCATGGGCATCATGATCGAATGGCCGCATTTTTTGCAGGGTTCGGTGGCCAGTGGGGGCAAGTCGCCAGGAATGAAGGTCTTCGTGTCGCAACCGGGACACGTGACCATTTTCAGAGGTTTGTTGCCTTCGCTCATGTGATTGAGCTTAATCTATCACCAACCCCGAATCAGACAAGCTGGGAAATGCGCCGCGAGGTCGGCCGGGAACCGCATCCCCGCCTGCGAGATCAGGGTGAGCCAGGATAATGATCATATTAATAGTTTTGACAAACCCGCCAGATTTGCTAATTTAACACCGCTAGAAATGAGCACCACGTTCACCAAACAGACTAAGCTGCATACGCCGGTTAATGGCTGCATGGCCATTTGCCAGCGCGCGCGCCATCTGGCTGGCCTCGTGGGGACGAAATTCTAACACCTTAAAGATTTTCAAAAACCCGCGATTGCCAAGGCAGTTGCGGGTTTTCTGTTTTAACCCCAAACCCAAGAAAGCAAGACCCCAGATATGAACCAGAACAACCAACCGCCGGCTGAATTCAGCCCCGGAACGCGCTTTGCCGAGCGCCCGGTGCCGGTGGCACCGTTTCGCGCCACCCAGGAAACCGAGTTTGAGCGGCTCAAAACCCGCCTGCTCGCGGAAACGCTCGACGAGGCCGAACAGCCTGAATTGAACGCCCCGCTCCGTCGCGCGGCCAACGAGGCCGCTGCGCTCGCTTGGGTGACGTTCTACCCGCTGCTCGTGTTTCCCGCGCTGTTCGAGGAAAAGGCCCAAACCGCGCTCCGGCAGGCCAAGCGGCAGGCGCGCATCTATGCCAACAGCCGCGAACTCGTCGCCGCATGAAGCTGCCCCGCCAACATAAAATGCTGCCTCAGTCACGCGTAGGCGGCCGTCGACACCCGCGATTTTCCATTCTCGCTGGTGTCCACGGCTGCTTGCCGTGTCTGAAACGCTGAAACGGTTGGAAAACTGATTTGGAGTGCAGACCTGCCGGCAAAGGTGGGAGTGAGAAATATCCTGCCGCTGCTCAGCGGTCTGCGCGCTTACGTTTTTTCCTGGATCCGCCGGATGCGCGCGCCGAGCTTCCGCAGTTTGGCATCCATTTTTTCGTAGCCGCGATCCAGATGGTAGATGCGGTTCACCTGCGTCTCGCCTTTGGCCGCCAACCCGGCAATCACCAGCGCCGCCGAGGCGCGCAGATCGCTCGCCATTACCGGCGCGCCGCTCAAGGGCTTGCCGCCCTTCACAATGGCGCTGGGGCCTTCGATCTCGATGTCCGCGCCGAGCCGCGCCAGCTCGCTGACGTGCATGAAGCGCGCTTCAAAAATCCGCTCGGTGATGATGCTGATGCCCGGCGCTAGTGCCAGCAGCGACATCATTTGCGCCTGCACATCTGTCGGGAAACCGGAATACGGTAGCGTCGTGATATCTACGGGCTTCAACTTGCCCCGCCGCTTGACCACCAGCGCCTCCCCGCGCCGCTGCACAGAAACATTGGCCTCGTTCAGCTTGTCAATCACGGCGCGCAGATGGTCGGCCCGCACATTTTTTAGGGTGATTTCGCCATCCGTCGCCGCTGCGGCGATAGCAAACGTGGCCGCCTCGATCCGGTCGGGAATGACCTGATGTTCCGCGCCGTGCAATTTTTTAACGCCGGTGATGGTGATCGTGGGGCTGCCGGCACCCGAAATGTTTGCGCCCATCACTTGCAGAAAATTCGCCAGATCCACCACCTCCGGCTCGCAGGCGGCGCTTTCGATGACGGTAACGCCCTCGGCCAACGTTGCCGCCATCATCACATTTGCCGTGCCCAGCACCGTGGAGCCGGCGCGGCCGCCAAGGAACATGGTGGCCCCGGTCAGTTTTTTTGCCGTCGCCGCCACATAGCCGCCCGCGATTTGAATCGTGGCGCCGAGCGCGGCGAAGCCTTTCAGGTGCAGATTAATGGGGCGCGCGCCGATGATGCAGCCGCCGGGCAAAGAAACCCGCGCCCGCCGTAATCGCGCCAGCAGGGGGCCGGCGATGCAGATGGAGCCGCGCATTTTGCGGACGAGTTCGTAATCCGCGTAACCGTGGATTTTTCGGGCGCAGACGGTGAGCGTGCCATCTGCAAACTTCACTCGGGCGCCGAGCGACTCAAGGATCTGCGCCATGAACTCCGTGTCGCTCAAGTGCGGCACGCCCCGGATGACGCAGGGTTCATCTGTGAGCAACGCCGCCGCCATGATGGGCAGCGCGGCGTTCTTGCTGCCGCCGATGGCGACCGTGCCGTGCAGCGGCACGCCGCCTTTGATGAGAAAACTTTCCATGATTTATTTTCTGCGCTTTCTCCTAGCCGGGCCCATCATCGGATTGATTCATGAGGATGACGATGAGGATGATTTTGCGACCAGAATCCGGGCGCGCTGACTGTAATCCTCCCGCACCACCTCGACAATCCACTTTTCAGTTTCAAAAATGGTTTGGATGGCGGCGGCTTGACCGTCGCCAAACTCCACCATGATTTTTCCGTCCGGTTTTAGAAACGCCTTGGCCTCCGCCGCCAGCCGCCGGTAAAAATCCAGCCCGTCCACTCCGCCATCCAAGGCGGCGCGCGGATCAAAATCGCGCACTTCCGGCTCCAGCGTCGCGATTTCGGCGGTAGCGATGTAAGGCGGATTGCTGAGAATTAAATCAAACCGGTGGGGCGAGCGTCCCCGCGAGTCGCCGTGATTGCCTGCCAGCGCAGCGAAACCGTCACCTTGCAGAAATTCCATCCGCTCCGCGACCTGATTTTGCACGGCGTTCTGCCGGGCCAGCACCAGGGCTTCGGCGGAAATATCCAGTGCGGTGACGTGGGCGGTCGGACATTTGGCGGCGAGCGCAATGGCGAGGCAGCCGGTGCCGGTGCCAAAATCCAAGGCGCTGGCCAGGTGGTTCGGCAGGGCGGGGCGGCCTTGCAGAAATTGCCAGCCCAGTTCGGCAAGCAACTCCGTTTCCGGCCGGGGCACGAGCGCGTGGCGGTTGGCGGCGATTTCATGGCCGCAAAACGCCGTGGCACCGGTGATGTGCTGGAGCGGTTCGCGGAGACCGCGGCGTTTGACGAGTTCGCGCAGGCCATCGGTTTCCGGCGGCGTCAGCGTGCGCGCAAAGTTCAGATACAGCTTCATACGCGGCAGCTTGAGCTGGTGGGCGAGGAGCAGTTCGGCATTCAAGCGCGCCGATTCCACGCCTTTTTTGGCGAGAAAATCAGCGCTTTTTTGAATCGCTTCGAGAACGGTCATGTAAATTTATTTCCCGGCCACGCCTTGGAGATACGCCAGAATCAACTTCGGCAAATCTTTGCTATAACCCCCTTCGAGCAGGCTGAAAAGCGGCACGTTCAAGGCGCGCAGCGTCTGGCCAAGCCAGTGGAAATCTTCCGCCAGCAGCGGGCCATCGGCCAGCGGATCGCGCACATAGGCGTCGAATCCGGCGGAGACCGCCACCAACTCGGGCCGGAAACAGCGCAGGTCGTCCAGCGCATGGGCCAGCTTGGCGCGATACGTCAGCCGCGGCGTGCCGGCGGCGACCGGATAGTTGAAGCAATTCCGCCCCCGGTTTTCCGCGCCGGTGTCGGGATAGCCAGGAAATTGGTGGACGGAGAAAAACTCAATGCCCGGCTGGTTCAGCAAAATATCCTCGGTGCCATTGCCGTGATGCACATCAAAATCAAACACCGCCACCCGCTTCGCGCCGGTGGCCGTGGCTTCCAGCGCGGCGATGGCGACGTTGTTCAAATAGCAGAAGCCCATGGATTTTTCGCGCAGGGCGTGATGGCCCGGCGGGCGCATGAGGCTGAAAACCGGTTCGCCGTTGCGGGCGGCCTGTAGCGCATCGAGAGCGGCCGCCACCGAGGCGCGGGCAAAGGTGCCGATGTTTTCGTGGAACGGCGTGTCTTCGTCGAAATCCCCCGGCCCGGCCAGCCGCGCCAGCACCGCCGGCGCATGGGCGCGGAGCAGAATGTCGTCCGCAACGTCTGCGCCGGGCGCCGCCCAACTGAGGGGCAGCTCCGTCTGGCTCCGCAAAAATTCGAGGGTGCGGGCGATGCGCTCGGGCTTCTCAGGATGGCCGGGCCGCGCATAGCCGATGCAACGCTCATCGGTGATCATTTTCACGCCGAAATTAAACCACGGATGCCGGCGATTGAACATGGATTTTGTGCGGCGCAGGAATCGAACGGGAACCCGCTTGCCAGATACGGGCGATTGTGTGTTCAATAAACATCATGCAAATATGGGCAAAGGGTCGGTTTGACCGGGCCAATAACGGGCGATGTTTTTTAACCATGCTCGGCTTGCTGCTTTTCTCGGGGTTATCTTCGGTTGTCGCCGCGCCACCTTATCCACTGGCAATTGCCTGTGCGACGAAAATAGATTTCAAAGGCAATGCTGTTTTGGTGGATAGCTTTGACTCTACAACCAATACTGCGAGCCAGTGGATTTCCGGTTGGGGCTTCGGTATTTACACTAGCGCCAAGGCGCGAGGCAACGGGAATGTGGCCACCCACTCATCGCAAACGAATGCTTGTCACTTTGGCCCTGCAATCATTTTTGGCCATGTGGCAACAGGGGAAGGCGGCTCGGTGGCGTTGGATGATTCCGGATACGTGGGCCCACGGCCGCAAACCGGGATGGGCCTGCAACCAGGATATTTTTCAAGTGACATGGATTTGGGGTTTCCCGAGGTGAGGCTTCCGGCAGGCGCGTCCGATTGGCAAAAAGTTTCGGCCAACAATGTGATTACCAACAGCGGTTGTTATTGGATGGCTGGCATCAGCAACAGCCTGACCATAGACGCCAGCAACGTCACAATTTATGTCGCCGGCAACATCAGTTTGGTGGTGCCGCAAAACATTACTATCAGCACCAATGCCAACCGTGTAGTGTTGTATGTCGCGGGACCGGTCATCGACTTTCACGGGATAGGAAACGTTAATAATCGGCTGCTTAAAGCTGCGACTTTTAGTTTGTATGGGCTGCCAACGCTGGACCGGATCGACATCAGTGGCAATGCAGCTTTTGTTGGCATGATTTATGCCCCGCAAACTTCCTTCGAAATTGGTGGCGGGGGGAATAACACCCAGGATTTTATCGGTTCGCTGATGGTAAAAAGTATACTCCTCAACGGCAAGACGGGCTTTCATTTTGACGAAAGTTTGGCGGACCATATGCCGTTGGGAACCGGCGAGCCGGTTCCTGTTCGGGTGGCTCGATTGGGCGGGGATCTCGCTTTGGGCGCTTCTGTCGGCGGCGGTTCAATCCTAGGCTGCCAGTGGTTTTTTAACCAAACCAACGCGGTAAGTGGAGCTACCAATTTGAGTCTTTCCCTGACCAACCTTCAGCCGGCGGCCGCTGGCTCGTATTGTCTGGTCGCCACCAATTTTTCATATGCCATCACCAGTCCGCCCTGCCAGTTAATGGTAGCCGCGGACAATATTTCCCTGTTACTGGCACCCAAGAACTCTGCCAATCACCCGGGCTTTACCGTTGCTGGTGTGGAGGGAGTGAGCTATTCGGTTGAAACCTCCTCGAATCTCCTTGATTGGCTGCCCCTCACAACCAATCAGGCGCCCTTTGTCTTTACGGACTCTAACGCGAATCTCTCGCCCCAGCGTTTTTATCGCTCGCTCTACGCCCCCTAAGCGATAAAATCAGGCATGCAGAATAAGCTGTTTACCGTTTACCTGGTGCTGAGCGCGCTAGTTTTTAACGCCGCCGCTTGGGATTATGAAGGCCATCACGCCGTCAATGAACTCGCGCTGAACTCGTTGCCCACGAATTTCCCCGCCTTTGTGTTGACGGCGGAAGCCAAGACGCGCGTTGAATTTCTCGCCGGCGAGCCGGACCGCTGGCGCAACGTGACTAGCACCAAAACCGGCACCGGCCTGGCGCTTGGCCACTGCAGCGGACCGGACCATTATTTCGACCTGGAAGATGTGCCGCTTTACGACCTCACCCCCGCGACGCTGCCCGCGTTCCGCTATGTGTTCGTCATGGAGATCGCCAAGGCGCGGCTGGCACATCCCGATCGTTTTCCGGCGATTGATCCGGCGAAAAATTCCGACCACACCCGCGAGCTCTGCGGCTTCCTGCCGTGGGCCATCAGCGAAAATTTTGAGAAGCTGCAATCCGGTTTCAGCACCTTGGCCGCCCTGGAAAAAGCCGGCGGCACGGCGGATGAAATCGCCAATGCCAAGCAGGATATTCTCTACGTCATGGGCGTGATGGGCCATTTCGTCGGCGACGCCTCGCAGCCCTTGCACACCACCATGTATCATCATGGCTGGACCACGAACGACAATCCGAAGCGCTTCTCCACCTCGTTCAAGTTTCACGCCTGGATTGACGGCGACTTTTTCAAGAAAACCAAGCCGATTAAAGTGGGCGAAATACTGCCCAAGTTGACCCCCGCACAGAAATTGGCGGCAGCGGCTGAACCGGACGGCATTTTCCACACCGCGGTGGATTTCATTGTGGCCAACAACCAGTTGGTGGCACCGCTTTACCAGATGGACAAGGACGGCAAACTCTCCAACAAAGGCAACGCCGGAGCGGATGGCCGGGCGTTTCTCGAGGCCCAGATGCTCAAGTCGGCCGAATTGCTGGGCAGCCTCTGGCTGACTGCTTGGGCCACCGCCCCGGAAGACACGTTCCTGGAAAAACAATTGCAGGAACGCGCCGCCCTGATGACGACCATAGCCCCGGCGACTTCAGAGAAGTAATTTCTGCCAAGCAGAAACGGGGCGGCAAGGGATGGTCGTCGGGCCTACGGTTCCTGATCGCCCGCTTCCAGCACCTTGAGGATCAGGTCAAACGCGGAGTAAAGATTCACGCTGCCGGTCAGATTAACCGTAAAGCGTCCATCGCGGTTGAGTTGGGACTGGGTGTGGTCATCCGCATAGAGAATATTCGCCAACCGCTGTTGATGGTGGGTGCTGGGCCAAATGCCATAGGTGGCCATGCCCGGCGGTGCCAGAAATTGCGTGTCGATGACCAGCGTCCGAATAGGCGCTCCGTTTCGGTTGTTACCCAAAGTATCCAGCTTGGGTGCCGTTAAAGCCGGATTGCCGAACATCTGCGTATTGCCCGCGTGCCGGTAATAATAACTGCACAGCGCCTGCCGCACGCCGACATTGGTGAGTTGCGTGTCGGCATCTACCAATTGGTCGCGGCCCGGGCAAAACAGCACTTTGGGCTGGGCGGCCAGTTGCTGGCTCAACAGCAGGCCCAGGCCCACGGGAGCGCCGCTGCCCAGGGAAATCAGGCTGGTGGGCGAGCCGGTGGCGGGATACAGGTTCATCGGACTGGTGAAGGCTCCCGCCGGGGGACCAAACGGAATGGCGCCGTTGTTGTCATTGGCATAGATCCGCACCGCCACCCCCACTTGCCGGAGATTGGACAGGCAGACGGCGCTCTTGGCTTTCGCCTTGGCGGCAGCCAGCGCGGGCAAGAGCAGCGCGGCCAGAATGGCGATGATGGCGATGACCACCAGCAATTCGATGAGCGTGAAGGCTCGGCGAGCGGTGGACAACAGCGGCTTGGGCATCGCCAAATTTAGCATCCTTTACCGGGCTTGCGCCCGATAAAATCGTTGCGCCCAATTGGTGCTGCCGTGACTGTAGTTCGTGACCCCGGTGGCGTTGGTGAACGTGCCCAAGCTGGTCCAGTTGCTCGCCACGGTCAACAGGTTGGTGGTGGTGAACATTTCAACCGCCTGGCCGGGTTCACTGTTCACGGTGAAGGTGAATCCGTTGGTGGTGAAGACCGAATTCAGCAAGGTCGGCGCTGGCGTTTTGACCATCCGGACATTGTCCACATCCCAATAACCACCAATCAAGTCAAAGCCGACGGTGGAGATTAGTTGAATCCCGATGTTCTGACCCGCCCAAGGATCACCGGCTTGAACCATTGGCACATGCACTTGAAAATCTACGAAGTGCGTATTCGTGGGGAATGTTACCGGGCTATGGGTGACAGTGGTGGCGGCCACCGACACGAGGTTGCTCGCGGCATCCTGGTAATAAAGGCCCAGCAGCAGCGTCACACCCGGCTTCATGCCGCCGCCGCCGCCGATCACGCCCACCGATAAATCATACGCGCTGCCGACTTCGAACGTGGCGTTGAACGCATGGCTGGGGGTGGGGTTGGCTCCGGAAAGCGAATTGTAATCCTGAAACAAACCAACTCCGGGCACCGCAAATAAAAAAGTCCCCTGCTGCCCGTCAGCGTTGTCAATGTAGGTGTCGGGATCGGACACATGCGCATTGTAGAAAGTTCCCAGGAGATATTCCCAAGGCGATCCTTGGAAATCGCTTGGATTATACCAGAAGGGCTGGGGCGTTTTCTGCCAACACTCCATATCTGGAAAAGCGTAAGGTGACACCCGCGGGGCCAGTGGCGTTTCAAAGGAGGCGTTGGGAATGGCCACGGGACTGGCGTAAACGGCCAGGGCCAGGGGCGTGAGCAAGCAGCCGAGCCAAGCCCGGCGTTGGAATATAGAATGACGTTGGCAGAACATGGTGTTTCAGGATTGCGCGAAATTTTGCGCATCATACAGGATTGCGGCGGTTAAAAACAACCACGCGTTAGAGCAAATTGCGGGGTGTTGAAGGCGGCGGGGGCGCGCTGACGTCCAGTGGCAGACAGACAATTTCATTCCGTCCCCGCAGAAACAGGCGGTGATCCGCCAGCGCGGGGTGAGCATACATTTCCGCATCGCCTGCAAAAACGCGGAGGCGGGAAATGACTTCAAGTTTGGCCGCCGCCGGCTTCAGCAGCCACAACTCTCCCCCAAAGGTCGCCGCCAGCACCCGGTCTCCGGCCGCGATCAGGCTGGCAAAATCCGCGAACGCCTCGTCGGTTGTGGCCCACTTGGCTTTGAGCTGTTCCGCTAGATCCAGCCCATGTAGCCCGCCCGCACAGCCGACCACCTGACCGGCGGCAATCACCGGCGAACTGGCATCCGGGGCCAAGGCATCACTCCGGGCCAGCGGGGTCGGGATGATCGTGCCATCAGCGCGAAACCCGTAAAGCCGCGTGCCATTGTTCTCCGAAGCTACGAGCAATTTGCCGGCCACGGCGATGGGGGTCGGCACATTAAAGTCACCTGAAGTGGGCGGAATCAGGGTCCAGAGCCGCCGGCCAGTTTGCGGGTCCCAGCCGCCCAGCGAGTGCGCCTCGTAGCCGACAATCTGCCGCCGGCCACCAAAGCGGTCGCAAATAAACGCCGCATATGCAGCGGGCTGGCCGGGAGTTTTCCAAATGATGTCACCGGTCAAACGATTCAGTGCGACCAACGCGGCGGTGGGCGCGCCCGGGTTGATGATCAATTTGTCATCCACCACCAGCGGCGGGGCGCAAAACCCCCATTTCGGCAGCGGGGCGCCGAAATTGGTGATCAGATTTTTTTTCCAAAGCACCTGCCCGGAAGCGCAATTCACACAGTGCAATGCGCCCCACGCCCCGAGCAAATACGCCCGGCCGTCGTAAATTAGCGGCGTGGCGCGGGGCGACGGGCCATAATCCAGCTCACCCGGGGCGGGATATTTCAACTGCCAAAGCTCCTGGCCATCCGTTGAACGCAGGCAATGAAAAACGTCCTGCTCGCCGGCGGCGTCCCGGTCGGCGACCACCACCATGCCTTCCGCCACCGCTACCCCAGCCAGGGCGGGAGCATTAAGCGGATGACGCCAGGCGAATTGAGCCGTCGCGGGGAGCTGATCCGGCAGCCAATCCGCTTGGCCATCCCGGTTTGCGCCGCGCCAGCCGGGCCAGTCCGCCGGGGCCGCAGGCCAGGCGACGAAGCCGCTTTTGGATTCCATGGCCTGAAGCAGGGCCGCATCGTTCCGCACCGCGAACAGAGCCTGCGCCATTTTGGTTTCCAGTTCCAGGGCCACATTTTCGGTCGCAAACACGGTGATAAACGGCACCGGGGTGGTCTGTCCCACCACCCGCAGGGTGCCGCGCGCCACGTTGCCGCAGCCTTCCAGTAACGGCAGGGCATAACTGGAGATCACGGCCGCTGGCGGCGGTCTTTCCAAGCTGTCGTGCAATTCAACGGCAGCATCACTGCAGCCGGAGCGCGTTTCCACCTTCGCGGGCGCGGGAATGCCAGCCGCTTGCAGCGCGGCCAGTGCGGCGGCATTTTTTTCATCGGAATCGGCCAGCCCAAAAAGCATCCGCCGGCCCTTCAAATCCGCGGTGGTTTTGGCGGGGTCGTCGGTCTGGACAATGAACAAACCCGTGATGGTCGTGCTCCCATCCAGGCCGGTGAGCAAGGCAACCGGATGCGCCCCCACCCGGGCTTCGCGGGCATCTGACTTCACCAAGGATTGTTTGCCGATGATGAACATGAGGTCCTGCCGGCTCAGATGCAACAGGGCTTTACTCACGGCTTCGGCGTAAACCATCCGCACCGGCCGCCCCAACTGGCGCGTGAGGTGGGCGCCGAGTTGATCGTATTCCCGCTGGCCGTAGCCAGCCACGCAGGGGCAGGCCAGTTGCTTGGCCAGCGGATCCATGACCACCACCACGATTTCTTTTTTGGCTTTACCGAAGGTGATGCCCCCGACGGTCATCAGCAAGGCGGCGATCAACACGGTGGCAAGCCCGGCCCGCCGGCGAGTAATTGAATTGGCCATGGGAGCAGGGCGATCCCCTTAGCTCTTTGCGGCGAAGACGTGGATGGCGTCATCGCCCGTGTCGAGAATGTAAAAGCGTTTGCCGTCCGGGCTGACTTCCACCGTAACCCGGACGCAACCGGATTTATAATTGGGCAGGGCGACCACGCCGCCAAACTTGCCCGCCGGCGAAAACCGCTTGATCACGACTGGCTCACCCGATTCGGCGGCGTAAATGGTCCCGTCCGCGCTGATGCGGAGATTCTTGGGTTCGCAGCAACCCCCAAAACCGTCAGCCGCCTTGCGGTCGGTTCGGCCAAAGCTGGACAGCTTTTTGCCATTTCGATCATAGCTTTCCACCAAATGACGGGCATTGTGCGGAATCCAGACCGTGCCGTCGTGGGCTTGGACATCCATCTGACCGCAGCAGCCGTGCAGGTCTTTAATGATCCGCACCGGGGTTTTCAAGTCCCGATCCAGCCGGTAAACAGTATAGGTATAATCCGAGGGCGACGGGCAGGCCACGAACAGATCGTCGCCGGAGACCGCGATGCCCGTGATGTTCATGCGGGCCCGTCCATTGGTCGGCGAACTGGGCGGCGCCGGCGAAGCTGCGCTGGCCAGGAGTTTGCCTGCGGAGTCGAGCTTGGCTAGGCGGCCGGCGCCGCCGACAAAAACGGTGCCATCGCTGGCCACACAGACGGCTTCGGGGGAAAACGACAGCGGCCAGGCTTGGAGAAATTTACCGTCCGGACTGTAAACCTTGATTTGGGCCGAGGCCGCCGTGCCCCAGCAGGCCAAAATGTTGCCATTGGTCGCGAGACAGTAATTATGCAAAAGCCCGCCCTTGCCTTTTTCGCCAATCTGGATGACGGCCACTTCTTCGGCAGCTGGCTTCCAAGCTGGGTCCGCAATGCGATCCTGGGCTTCGGTTTTTAATTGCTGCTCGTAGTCAGCCATGTTCGCCTCGTTGGTTCCGCCCAACGGGTCACAGCCAGCCGTGAGGCCCAGCAAGGAGAGGGTGGCAGCGGCCAAGGATAAGCGTAAGGTGAGGAGTTTGATTTTCATAACAACGATTTTTTAAGTTGCCCAAGGCTGGCGCCAACCCGACGCTTTGCCGCTTGCTCCTGAAGCCGAACGGCGGCCACGCCGGGCAGTTTCAGAGGATTTACAGCATTAGACAGCGGCCATGAAAATTAAGCACGGAAAAAGTGTAAAAACTTTAACCATCCCAACCATCTGCCCGGGAACGAACTAGGTCGGTTCAACCTTTCACGGCATTCCGGGCATCCTCGGCAAACGTCAGCGCGCTGGTCGGGCAGTGTTTGACGCATTGCTCGCCTACCCGCTGCAACCCTTCGGCCAGCGGCTGGTTCAGCGGCACGCCAATCCGCACATCGAAGCCGCGCCCGACGAAGGTCAGCCCGAGCGGTTCCTGGGCCTGATTGGCCAGTTCCACACAGATGCCGCAGGAAATGCATTTTCCCGGCTCGAAAATCACGCCGCCGGGTTGGCGGATGAATTCAAAGCGCCGCCGATGTTCACCGGCGAACGCCTTGGGATCGGCCCCGTAAAGTTCGCCGTAGTGGTGCAGTTTGCAGTGGTTGGCGGAGCGGCAATCGCAATGGCAACAGCGGCCGGCGGCGGTTTCCGCTTCCGTGATCAATTCCCGGACGCTCAAGGTGGCATTCGCGCCTTGGGCGAGTTGCTGATATTCCTCGGTGGTCAGTTTTGGAATGGTGGAGGTAAAAGGCTGACGCACCACCTGCATCGGTTTGCCCGCGAAAAAAGCCTCCACGCATTCCGCCAGAATTCGGCCGTCGCCCACCGAGCGCGCCGGATCGTAATTGGAGCGAATGGCGCTGCCGCCCGCGAAAACGCCGCGCACGCTGGTCTGAAAATTGGCCGCCTCAATGCGGATGGTGCGCGTGGTGGTCTCCACTCCGAGGGCGGCCGGATCGGTTTTCTGCATACTGCCAACGGCCAGCACCACGGCGTCAAATTGCTCGCGCAACTCCGCGAGCCGGACGTCGTGGCCCAGCCGGGTGCCGGGGCGAAATTCCAAGCCCATGCGCTGGATCAGGGCAATTTCCGCGTCCAGCACCGCACGCGGCAACTCCGCTTCCGAAAAGCCGTGGCGCATTTGCCCGCCTGGTTCCGCGTGGTCATCGAACACCACGCAAGCATGGCCGGACTTGAGCAAAAAGAACGCGGCCGACAGCCCGGTGGCCCCGGCCCCGATAATGGCGATACGTTTGCCAGTCGCAGGCTGGCAGGTGGGAACGTAGGGTTCTTGGGCCGCCGAATCCTGATTGGCCACTTCCCGTTCGATCAATTGAATGGCCACCGCGCCATCATATTTGCTGCGGCGGCAGCCCTGCTGGCAAGGCGCGCGGCAAATCCGGCCCAATACGCCGGGGAACACCACGTTTTCTTTGACCAGAGCAATCGCCTCCCGCATCTGGCCCGCGGCCACGAGCCGGATGACGGCGGGAATCTGCATCCGCGCCGGGCAAACGCGCTGGCAAACGGAAATGCAGTCACCGAGATGATCGCTAAAGAGCAGTTCCATCGCCGCTTTGCGGGCGGCTTTCACCTCTACCGTTTCGCTGGCCACAGACATGCCCGCCGTGACTTTGGTGGAGCAGGATGGCACCAGCCGCGCCTCGCCGTTCACCCGCACCACGCAGGCCATGCACGAGGGGTGGTTTTCTTTCACGCCGGCCAGGAAACACAAGGTCGGGATGACAATTCCCAGCTTTTGCGCCGCCGCCAGCACGGTGCTGCCCTCGGGCACTTCGACGGGCTGGCCGTCAATCGTCAATGAAATCAGCTTACTCATGATGGGCGAGTGGTTGAGGACGGGGTTCTTTCCGCGAATGGCCGGTGCAGGGCTGGCCGCCGCTCACGATGGCCACGGCGTTTTCCGGGCATTCGACGCGACAGACATCGCAGCGCGTGCAGAGCGCGGCATCAATCTCGTGCCGCTGGTAGGGCGTGGCGGCAATGGCCCCGACGGGGCAGCGCTGGGCGCAGATCGTGCAGCCGGTGCAATGATCCTGCACGACGTATTGAATGAGTCCCTTGCACTTGCCCGCTGGACAACGACCGGCAATGTGCGCCTCGTATTCATCGAGGAAATGGCGCAAGGTCGAGAGTACCGGATTAGCCGCTGTGCGGCCCAGGCCGCAGATGCTGCCCTGAGCCGTCAAACCCGCCAATTGGCGCAATTCATCGAGATCCGCCGCCACTCCCTTCCCGGAGCAAAGCCGGTCCAGAATCTCGAACATGCGCATGGTGCCGATCCGGCAGAAGGTGCATTCGCCGCACGATTCTTTCTGGAGAAACGACATGAAATAGCGCGCCACATCCACCATGCAATCGTCTTCATCCAGCACGATCAATCCGCCCGAGCCCATGATGGCGCCGGCCGCCGCGAGCGCCTCAAAATCCACCGGGATTTCACTCAGCGCCGCCGGGATGCAGCCGCCGGAAGGGCCACCAATTTGGACGGCCTTGAAGCGTTTTCCGCCGGGCACACCGCCCCCGATGTCTTCAATAATTTCGCGCAGGCTGATGCCCATAGGCACCTCAATCAGGCCCGTGCGATCCACCTTGCCGGCCAGGGCAAACACCTTCGTGCCCTTGCTTTTTTCGGTTCCCAATTGGGCGAAGGCTTCCGGTCCGTGGCGAATAATCCACGGCACCAGCGAAAGAGTTTCGACGTTGTTGATCAGCGTCGGACGGTCCCACAAGCCGCGTTCAACCGGATACGGCGGGCGCAATTGCGGAATGCCTCGGTGCCCTTCGATGGATTGGATCAAGGCGGTTTCCTCGCCACAGACGAAAGCCCCCGCGCCTTCAAACACCCGCACGCGAAACTGGAACGAGCTGCCCATCACCTTGGCCCCGAGAAAACCGCGCGCTTTCAATAATTGAATTGCCTCGCGCAACCGGCTGACGGCGCGGGGATATTCGGCGCGGACATAAATAAAACCTTCCGCCGCGCCCACGCTGGCGGCGGCAATCATCATGCCCTCGATCACACGGAAGGGAAACGATTCCATCAGCATCCGGTTCATGAACGCGCCGGGATCGCCCTCGTCGCCGTTGACGATGACATATTTGAGTCCATCCACCGCCACGGAAGCCCGCATCCGCGCCCATTTCACGCCGGTGGGAAAACCGGCCCCGCCGCGACCGCGCAAGCCGCTGGCGGTGATGGCGGCAATGTTGGCCTCGGGGTGGCTAGACAGCGCTTTTCCGAGCGCGACAAAACCCTTCTGCGAAATGTATTCGTCCAGATCCAGCGGATCCATTTCACCAAAACCTTCAGTGGCAATGCGCACTTGGCGGCCCAAGAACGACGTCACCGGTTTGCCGTTAAAATCCAGCGCGGCGTGACCGTTTTTCCGGGCGGCAGCTTCGGGATTCACCCAGCCCTCCAGCGTGCGGTTGAACCAGCCGGTCAGTTGCCGACGCAGGCTCGGCGGCGGGAAATGGCGGCGCACAATGCGCTCGGCTTCGGCGGGGCCCACTTTGGAATAAAACGCCGTTGCGCCGCCCGCCGGGCGGACTTCCACAATCGGCGTTTGATGGCACATCCCAACGCAGCCCACGCGTTTGACGGCAACCTCCAGCGAAAAGTTCTTCACCGTTCGGCGCAGCGAATGAAACAGCGCGTCGCTGCCCTTGGCCATGCAACAGGAGCCGAGGCCAACGCGGATTTCGCCCTGGCGGCGGTGGTCCTGGTGATGTTGAATCAAGTCCACATCAGTCAGCGCCTGCTGCCGGTTGCCAAGAAAATCGGATACCATCGCGCCGATGGTGTCGGCTGTCAGGTGGCCATAAGTGGTTTCATCAATCTGCACCGCCGGGGCCAGCGTGCAGCAGCCCAGACACGCGACCTGCTCCACGGTAAACGTCTGGTCAGGTGTGGTGTCGCCGTTTTCCGGGATGTGCAATTGGCGGTTAATGGCGGCATGAATATTTTCCGAGCCTTGCACATGGCATGCGGTGCCGTGACAGACGCGCAAGCTGTGCCGGCCCACTTCGCGCAATCGGAATTGGTGGTAGAACGTGGCGACGCCAATCAGGTCGGCCAAGCGGAGCCCGGTCCTCTGACTGGCCTGCCGCAAGGCTTCTTCGGGGAGATGCCGATACTCGTGTTGAATGCCCTGCAAAATCGGAATGGTCGCCTCCTGCCCGCGCCCGGTCCGCACCAGCAATGGTTCCAGAAACCGGGTGATGGCTTCCGGGGTCAAATCGGTTTGGGGCGCGTCGGTGGCCATATCACAGATCGCTCAAGAAGAACAAATGTTTGCCGCCGCGGAGGTAGAGCCCTTGCGGAGCCGGCACGGGCGTAGCGTTGCAATCTTCGCCCAGTTCACTTTTGCCGAGCTCGCAAAATTCATCCGCATTTTCCACCACATTGGCGACGCCTTTCCGCGTCACAATGACCACGCGGTTGCCAGCAATGACGGGCGAAGCATAATATTCCCCTTCAAACTCATGGGTCCATTTGGCCTGCCCGGTGGCCGGGTTCAGGCAGCTCAACTGGCCGCCAACCGTTAAAAAGTAAAGGCGCTGGCCATCGCTCGCCGGACTTGGCACGCCCGGCGTTCCGCTGTCGGTTTTCCAAATAATCTGGTTGGTGGTGACATCACCGGAGCCGGTGGCGCGAATGGCCAGGGCGTTGCCATCCGGATTGCAGGCGATCACCGTGTTGCTGAGGCAAATCGGCGACGGCGCCAACTCGCTGCTGTCCAGCCCGGTCACCCGCCACCGTTCGGTGCCATCGAGTGGGTTATAGCTGATCACCCACGGCTGGCCACAGGTGATCAATTGGGCCTGGCCCGCAACTTCCGCGACGATGGGCGATGCCCAGGAACCATTGATCGGCCGGGGCACGCGCCATAATTCCTGACCGTTGCCCGCATTCAAAGCCACCAGTTTGGAATTGCCTTCGCCTTGATCCAATTGCACCAGCAGCCGGTCCTGATACAGCGCCAGCGATGCCGAGTGACCGTATATGTTTTCCATCGGGCCGAGATTGCAAATCCACAGTTGTTTGCCCGAAAAGTCCAGTGCGGCTACGTCGGCATTGGCGAAAATCACATAAACGCGCTGGCCGTCGGTGACTGGGGTGGGCGCGGCTAGGCCGGTGTCATCCATCACCTTGGGTTCTGGCCCGGCGCTGGCCGAGCGGCGCAACGCCGCTGCCCAAACCAGCGTGCCGGAGTCGGCATCGAAGCGATAAACCACATTGCTCGACGCGTTGGCTCCGGTCAGAAACAGCGCGTTAGTCCAGCGGATGGGCGAACTCATGCCCGGCAACGGAACTTCCGTTTTCCAGCGGATGCCGTGGCCACTTTGCACATTCCAGGTAGCTGGAATGGCAGACACTTCGCGGTAGCCGCTGCCGTCAAAACCGCGAAAAGCCGGCCAGTTTTTCTGCAATTCGGCCGCGGTAGGAAACCGGACGGCGACCGGAAGCGCGGCGGTGACCGGGGCTGGAAGCCGAACCGCGTGCAGCGAAGCGCCCACGGCGGCCGCCGCCGCGACGCCGAATAAGGCGGCCACGGCATATTGCGTTTTCAGCATGGCCTGGCGCTCCTCGGCGGGCTGGCGCGGCCCCCACGCCAGCGGGTTGGGCAATTTTCGACGCTGCCTCCGGGCCAGATGGGCGCTGGCCAGAAACAGCCCGGCGACAAAGATCATGGCGTGAGTGCCGTTGTGGGCAATGCGCAGTTCGGTGAATGAGTTTTGCCGGAGTTGGAGATCCAGTTTGCGGATGCGCTGCTTGAGCGCTTCATCTTGCGGCCGCTGGCGCAGTTCATCGTGCAGCCGGACCAGCTCGGTGGATTGCACCAATCCGGCCACTTTGCCCTGCGCCTGATTGAACAGCAGGAGCCCGCCCATCAAAACGAGAAAGACAACCGAGGCGATGGCCAACGCCAGCGGGATTTTCTGCCAACGAGTTGGGATCAGCGGTTTCATCCGTTGGTGGCTTTTGGAGGCTCGGGCACTGGCAAGCCGAGCCGTTGAAGTTCCTGCGGACAAGAGCGGTAACACCGCGCGCAGCTCAGGCAGCGGGCTTGATCCGCCTCGTAATCCGGCCGGCGGCGAATAATGGCCAGCGAGAGCAGTTTGAGGCCCATGACCAAACCAATCCATGCGCCGCACCACCGCGCCGCCACGGAATAACGGTGCTGCACGGCGCGGGCTTGGGCGTAAAGCGAGTCAACGGAATCGGTGCCCGCGCGAAAGGCGTTCGAGGCGTCGGTGGTGCCCGTCACCGTGCCGGCTTCTTCCAATTGAATGCGCTCAGCCAGATTCACCGTGCGATGCTTGCGGGCCAACGCGCCGCCCGCCAGACCACCCAAGCCAAACCCGCCCGCCACCAACACCGGCAGGAGCACGAGCAGCACGAGTAAGCGGCGTTTGTCATGAACGCGGGGCGGCGCGGGCGCGTTCACGGAAGATTTATTGATGACGCCAAAGGGGCAGGCTTCTTCGCATAGCCGGCATTGCGTGCAGGTGTCCGGCGTGATGCGCACCCGCCACTTGGATACGGAGGCCGCCACGCCCAACAACGCGCCGTAGGGACACAGAAAGCGGCAGTAAGGTCGACCGACAAATACCCCCGCCAGCAGAAAACTGACCCCCAGCAGCACCATCGTCAGGCTGCCGCTGAGGCGGAAGATGGGGACGAACGGATCGTATTGGCAGATGATGTAGCCGCCGCCGGTCACCGCGAAAACGACCGCCAGCCCCAGATAAATCCAGGCCAGCAGCCGCAGGGAGTGATCCAGCCAGGCAGGCACTTTAACCGGTTTGAGCAGCACCAAATCCTGCAGCACGCCATGCGGACAAACCCCGGCGCAAAAGGCGCGGCCAAAGAACAGGGCAAACAACAACGGCGCCAGACCGAACACCAGCACCACCAGCGGCAGGCCCATTGAAGAATCGCTCAAAGCTTGGGCGAAGTTCTGGATGCTGCCAATGGAGCAGACGCAGCCTTTCCGCCAGAAGCCGAAATAGAGCACCGAAAAAATTCCCACGGCAACCACGCCCCGGCGCGAGCGTTTTCGCAGCACCAGCCATGAGACCAGCGCCAGCGCCGCGATCAAGACCACCAAATCGAGGTCTTCCAACCCCAGCGCCCGCACGGCGGGCTCGGTGGGTACCGGCAGCACATGGCTGGTTTCCGTGAATTGGGGCGGAGGAAAACGTTGCGCAACTACCTGGGCCATCAAGTCTTCCTTTCGCGGCTTTTGAATTGATAGGGATGATCGGCGGGCATGCGGTGAATGGCATCGGCGGGACAGGCCCGGGCGATGGAACATTCATTGCAATTCAGACACCGGTCATGGCGGATTTGCAGGTGCAGTGAGCCGTTGCCGAACATGGTGCAACCCTTCACACACTTGGCGCAGCCCACGCAGAGCGGTTCGTTAATCGTGTATTCGTAATAGGGATCCTCGATGAACGACCGCACCAGCGCGCCAGTGGGGCAAAGCTGGTTTTCGGCGGCGGTATTGAGCTTGTTAGGATCCGGTTCAAAATAGCCGGTGCAGAGCTGGCAATACCCGCACATGTCAAAGGTATGCACGCACTTCACGGCGGACAGCTCCAGCACGCATTCCGTAGCGCACCGGCCGCACATCGTGCATTTCCAAGGATCAATCTGCCACACCGTGTTCCGCGCCTTGGCTTTGCCAGTGACCGCGCCCAGCACGCCGCCCAAGGTCAACAGCAACGAACCGCGCAGGCCGCCGGATAGAAAATTACGGCGATTCATGAATTCTCCTTTCGCCACGGCAACGCGCATTCCGCCAAGAGCGCGCAATTCTGGCAAGTGCCCCGGGTGGTGCAGGCGCGGCGCGTCAGTGCCGCGCCCACGGCGACCAATCCGCCGAGCAACACCAAGCGAACCGTCGTGCGAACAAATTCGCGGCGGTTGGGTGGTGGCGGAGATTGCGGATTCGATTTCATGCGCCGACCGTTTTAGGAGTGAAAACGCGAATAGTTTTGGTGGCCGGGTCCAGCGCCAGCACCCGGTTCTGGGAATCGCCCGCCACATCGAAGCCGAAGCCGATTGTGCAGTTGGCGCAGGCTTGGCGGGCCAGTTCCAAATCTTTGACCAGGATTTCCGGGCCCGCCACCACGCCAGTGAAATTGCCTTTGACGTCGTGCAGCTTGATGCGGTTCAGCCCCTTCTCACTCGTGACGAAACGTCCGTCTGACAGGCGCGCAAAGTGGACGGGATTGCAGCAACCGCAGAACCCTTCTACCGCCATCGAGGTGTGGCCCCAACTGAGTTCAAATTGGCCGTCCGGCGTATAGGCTTCCACCCGATGGCGACCGGGATTGGCCACCCAGAGCAAACCGTCCGCGCCAAACGCGAGATCAAAATAAGGGCTGGGCACCACGAAGCCCGGCGTGCCGTCTTTGGCTCCCACCCGGCCAAACCGCGCGAGCGCCTTGCCTTGGACATCGCAGCGGATGATTTCGCGGTTGCCGGCGTCGGCGGCAAAAATCTGGCCGCCGCCCGTGGCGATGGCGGTGAGGTAAGTCCGCTGCCCCAGCGACGCGCCCTGCATCAACCGCTGGCCGGTCGTGGCGTAAATTTCCAAATGATCTTTCAGGGCGACGAGCAAGTGTCCGTCGGCCATGAGTTCCACCGCTTGCGGTCGGCTTTCCAGCGCGATGGTGGAGTGCAATTCGCCGGCCTGACTGAACACTTTCACCGCCTGATCGCCGCCGACGAAAATCGCATCCTCCGCGCCCACGGCGAGACAAGTGGGATCGGTAAACCCCGTGGGTATAGAGGCGCTTTCGCCATAATGAAGGAGTGCCGGATCGGTCTTGGAAAACCGGCTCACATCATAGGTGAAACGCGGATCCAGCGGTGGCCGGCTCACTTTTTCCACGATCGGGGCGGATGCGTGCCGGGTGGCGAACCAACCGGCTATGCCGCCGGCGGACAGCAAACCAGCGCCAACCGCACTGTTTTTCACAAAGCGGCGCCGGGTGATCTTGGAGTTTTCACTCATTTTTTTGCTCCGGTTATATCCAGACACACCATGCGGGTCAGGTCGCGCGCCAGCAATCGTCCGCCCGCCAGCGCCAAGGGCGCCCAGGCATCGTGCCCGTCCAGCACCTGCGCCTGAGTCAGGCAATGATACCCCGCAGGCGAGGCTTCCGCTAGCGTGAGCAAGCCGTCATCTTTCAGGACAAAGATTAGTCCGTTGGCAATCAGGTAGGGGCCCAAGCCAAACTTCGCCCCAGCCCCGCTGCTCCACAGCACTTTGCCGTTCCAATCCAGACAGGTGAGTTGGCCGTCCGGGCGGACGCCGTAAATGTGATCCTGATAAAAAATCGGCGTTTGCTGGGTGGCCCCAAACTCCGTGGGCTTCAGCCGGAACAGCGGCTCAACCACGATGTGACCATCCACTTCTTTGAGCTGGAGCATTAGGCTGCCGGCGTTGTAACCGCCGGATAAGAAGATTTTTCCATTCCCGACAGGCACCGGAGTGGCAATGGTGGCGATGGAGATTTTCCATTGATCCGTTTCCCACAGCACCGAGCCATCGTCCGCCGACACCCCCACCACGCCGCCGCTGGCGCAATAGACATACATCTTGCGCCCGGCAAATTCCATCGGCACCACGGAACTATGGGTCATTTTCCAATCGTGGGCATTGGTGGTGGCCCAGACGGTTTTGCCCGTGGCACAATCCACTTTCACCAGCAGCGCGGAGCCGCCCACGCCGAGAATGGCGGCCCCGTCCTGAATCAACGGGCATTGTCCGGCATACCACAGCGGCACTTCGGCCCCGTAATCCTTGACCAGATCCAGCCCCCACAAAAACTGGCCGCTGACCGGCTCCAGGCAGGCGACGTGGCATTTGGGGCCGAAGGAAACAACGAATTGATCTGTCACCGCCGGCGTGGTGCGGCTCATGCCGTGGTTGCGCTTGATCTTGACCGGATACGAAAAGCGCCACATTTCCCGGCCATCGGCCAGCGACAGGCACCGTAGCGCATCGGCTTGATTGGTGGTGTCGTAGTCGAGCAGGTAAACGCGTCCGTTCAGCACCGCCGGCCCGGCGTAACCTTCGCCCAGACTCACATCCCAGAGCGTCGCCGGGACGCCGTTGCCCCATTGGCGGGCAATGGCGGTCGGGCCGGAATAAATTCCGTCGCCTTTCGGCCCGCGAAAAGCGCGCCAGTCGCCGGGGAACGTGGACGGCTGGCCGGGGCCGGGCACCAGCTTGCCCAAGGCGAGGGGGGACTGTTGCTCGGCCTGGAAATCACCGGCAGTCCGATCCATCCCCGGCTGGCGCTCCCGCAGCGGTTGCAGCGGGTGATTACTGGCGCGATATAGTAGGAAAAATCCCAGCCCGGCCACGAGGCTCAACGCGAGGGTGGCAATGACCAACAAGCTTTGCGGGCCGCGCGGCCCGGCGGCGTTCGGAGTTGGGGAGGGTTTGGTCACGGCGCTTCACGGCCCGCCAGCGGGCGGCATTAATCCGCTTTTCCTCCGAAGCAGTATAGGTTTTTCCCCGTGCGCAAATAAATCTGGCCGTGGTCCGCCACGAGGGTGGACCGGCATTGACCGTCGTCGGCGAAGCGGGTGCGGGCCACTTCCCGGTATTCATCGCCGGCCGCCAAAATCACGACTTCGCCGCTTAGGCTGACGCAAAAGATCTTGCCATCCGCGCCCAGCGGCGAGGCTTGAAGTTGGGCGTTGACCCCCAGCTTGTGCTGCCAGATCACCCGGCCGGTTTGCGGTTCCAAGCAGGCCAGCTCGCGCTCCTGTTCTTGCATGACATAGAGGCGATTTTGGTAAACGAGCGGCGTGGCAATCCAACTGCGATTCGTCGGCCAGATCCATGCCAGCGCCTCGGTGCCGAGCTTGCCGGTGCCGCCGGCCCGCACCGCATACAGCGGCCGGTGTTCCGGGCGTATCACATAAACCAAGTCGCCGCAGCCCACGGGCGTCGGCACGTTGTGCTGCAACTTCTGCCGGTCTTCCGGAGTGAACCACCAGCGCCAGAGTTCCTGGCCGGTGACCGGATCGTGCCCGGTCAGACATTCACCGCCGACGAGGAGAATTTCGCGGTGGCCCGGTCGCTCGAAGGGATACGGCGTGGCGTAAGATTCGCGGGATTGCTCCGTGGCATCGGTCGGCCGCTCCTGTTTCCACAAGGTTTTGCCGCTGGCGGGATCCAGCGCCAGAAAATACGACCCGTTTTTGTGCAACGCCTGCACATACAGCCGGCCGGCGTAAAGCAGGGGGCTGGAGCAATAGCCGAAATTCGCGGCAAATTCGCCGTAATCCGCCGACAGATCACGCTGCCACAGTGCCCGGCCGGCGCGCGTGAAGGCCTTGAGCCGGCCGTTACCGGCGAGAAACCAGACATTGGTTCCGTCCGTGACCGGCGAGGGTGAAGCGAGATCATAGCTGCCGGAGATTTTTTGGTCGGCACCCAAGGACTCCCGCCAGAGGATTTTGCCATTACTCGCGTCCACGCCGAGGGCGCTGACTTCCTTGGATTGTTCGTCCGCCGCCAGCAAAAAAACCCACCCACCGCTCACCACCGGCGTGGCGGCGCTGGGGCCGGGCAGCGCGGTTTTCCATACGACTTGATTGGTCGCGTTCCATGCCGTCGGCAAATTCGTCTCCGCTGTCGAGCCGTTGAAGGCTGGGCCACGCCATTGCGCCCAGTCCGCCTGTGCGGTCCACAAGCCGCCCGCCAGCATGGCCAAGGTCGATACCCAGGAAAACAAACGGGGGCGGCGGCTTAGTGGTTTGGAGGTGGGCGGTATTTTCATGGTCTTAAAATCGGCGGGGGCGGGCGGTTACTTTTGTTTCACGTCGTAGCAAAGGAGAATGTCCTTGTCGCGCAGATAGAGGCAGCCGTTGGCGACGACGGGGTGGGCCCAACTGTTTTTGTCGCTGCGATTCGGCTGGTCGAAGCGGCCTTTTTCTGTCCAGCCCGTGGGCGTCGGTTCTACCAGCACCACGGTGCCCGGGCCGCTTTCCGCGCGAAGATAGAGCCGGCCGCCGGCGCAGGAGATTGAGCCTTTGGGCAGCTTGTCCTTCTCCTGCCACTTCGCTTCGCCCGTCTTGAAATTCTGGCAAGTCCAGCCGGCGCCGTCGGAATGGCCGTAAAGATAGTCGCCGACTTTTACGATGCCGCCGTGCTGATTTTTAATGACCTTGTTGGTGTAAACCTGCTGGGCGGTGAAGCTGCCGGTGGTGGTGCCGGCGGAAATTTTGAACAGGTTGCAGCCGACATCATAGCCGGAAGCCACATAAACAAAATCGTCAGCCGCGATCGGGGTTGGAATGACGGCCATCTTGCCGGACCGCGGCGCGCGCCAGAGCATGCGGCCATCTTTCGGCGCCACGCCCGCGACGCTGGCGTCGGTCAACTGGATATACTGCCGCACGCCGCAGATCGTTGCGGTTATGATTGAGGAATAGGCCGCTTTATTTGTCCAATCCTTGGTGCGCCAGACGACTTCTCCGGTTTTTTGGTCCAAGGCCAGCAACGTGCCTTGCGCACCGCCGGGGGTGCAGATCACTTTACCGTCCTCCACCAGCGGGGATTCGGCAAAGCCCCAACCGGACATCACCTTGCCGCCGAAATCTTTTTCCAGATTATGCCGCCAGAGTTCCTTGCCATCGGCGGCGGCCACGCACACCAGATCGCCAAATTGGCCGAGCGCAACAACCTGGTCGCCGGCCACGGTGGGCGTGCAGCGCGGCCCGGGATAATTACCCCCCGGCTTGCCGACCTTGGTGGACCAAAGCAACTTGCCGTCGGTCGCATCCAACGCCATCAGAAAACTGGCCTCGCCCTTATCGCCCATGGTGTAAATCCGGCCTTTGGCTATGGCGACACCAGAAAAGCCTTCGCCCAGCCCGGTGGCTTTCCACGCCAGCGTGGGGCCGCCCGTCGGCCATTCCTGGAGCAGGCCGGTCTCGGTGGAAACGTCGTCGCGCAGCGGGCCACGCCACTGCGGCCAGTCGGCGGCGGTGACAACGCTGGTGGTTAAAACAAGGGCGAAGAGGGCGTTAATTTTTTTCATAGCGGATGATTTTATACAGGTTCAACATTTGCGCCGTAAGACGCAAGTTAATCTGTTTTGTTACGAACATTTCGGCAAATCATTGCGCCATGGTATTGGCGATGGTTTAATTTCTCAAATGACAAAAACCCTGATAGCCCTGAGTGCGGTGCTGGCCGCCTGGCCCATGTTTCGCGGCGGCCCGGGGTTGACCGGCGTCACGGCGGAGCACTTGCCACCGGCGCTGGAGCTGCGCTGGACGTTCAAAGTCGGTCATCCCGTCAAATCTTCCGCCGCCATTGTTGATCACCGGGTTTTTGTCGGGGCGGACGACGGCACGCTCTACGCGCTCACGGCGGAAACCGGCCAGTTGCTTTGGTCGTTCAAAACCGGGCGCAGCATCGAGGCCACGCCATTGGTGCTCGACGGCACCGTCTATGTCGGCTCGGCGGATAATTATCTCTACGCGCTGGCCGCCGACACCGGGACGCTGCGGTGGAAATACCAGACGGGCGACAAAATTCTCGGCGCGGCCAATTGGTGCCGCGTGGGCACCACGAACCGCATTTTGGTCGGCAGCTACGATTTCAAAATGCACTGCGTGGATGCCGCCACTGGCCAAGCCGTCTGGACCTATGAAACCGGCAATTACATCAACGGCGCGCCCGCCGTGGGCGACGGCAAGGTGGTGTTCGGCGGCTGCGACGGCCAGTTGCACGTGCTCGATGCTGTCACCGGCCGGGAGCTCGCCGCCGTGGATGTCGGCGCTTACATCCCCGGTTCCGCCGCCATTGCCGGGCATCGGGCTTACGTGGGCCACTACGGCGATGAAGTCCTCTGTCTCGATCTCGCCGGCACGAATCTGCTCTGGCGGGCGAAGGTGGACAATGCCCCGTGCTTTTCCTCGCCTGCCGTCACCGAGAAGCAGGTGCTCATCGGGGCGCGCGACAAACAGTTGCATTGTTTCGACCGCGCCACCGGCCAGCCGCTCTGGACCTTTGTCACGCAAGGCGACGTGGATAGCTCTCCGGTGGTGGCGGGCGATCAGGTGATCTTTGGCTCTAGCGATGGCCGGATCTATCGCGTGAGTCTTGCCACCGGCAAACAGCTTTGGTCGTATGAGATCGGCAAAGACCTGACTGCTGCGCCCGCCGTGGCCGAGGGCGAAGTCGTTATCGGCAGTGAAGACGGCGTTGTTTACGCGTTTGGCTCAACCCAGAAACCTTGATGCGCATTCTCCAACTCACTCCCGGCACCGGCAATTTTCATTGCGGCAGTTGCCTACGCGACAACGCCCTCGTCCGGGGCTTGCGGGCGCGCGGCCATGACGCGCTCCTGGTGCCGCTGTATTTGCCGGTGGTGTTGGATGAGCCTGTCGCCAGCGCGGGCGCGCCTATTTTTCTCAGCGGCCTCAGCGTTTATTTCAGCCGTAAATTCCCTGTGCCCGGCTGGCTGGACCGCGCGTTCAGCTCGCCAGCCTTGCTCCGGCTCGCGGCCGGATTGGTGAGCCTGACCAGTCCCCGGCAACTGGGCGAATCCACCCTCGCCATGCTGCAGCCGGATGCCGCGCACGCGGAACTGGACCGCCTCATCGCCTGGCTTCGCATCCAACCAGCCCCGGACGTCATCTGCCTGTCCAATTCGCTGCTCACCGGCCTGGCGGCGCGGCTGCGGGCGGAATTTCGCGTGCCGATTGTTTGCACGCTGCAAGGCGAAGACTCGTTTCTCGACGGTCTGCCGGAACCTTATCGGCAGCACGCGTGGGAACTGCTCACCGAGCGCTGCGCGGGAATCGATCACTTCATCGCCGTCAGCCGGTATTTCGCGGACGTGATGATTCGGCGCTTGGGCTTGCCGGCCGACCATGTCTCAGTGGAGCATCTTGGCATTGCTGTGGAGGAATTTTCTCCCGCCGCCACCGCCGCGCCGCTAACGGTCGGCTATTTGGCCCGAATGCATCCCGCCAAAGGTCTGGACACACTGGTGGAGGCGTTTCTCCAGCTCAAGACCCCCGGTGTGGGGCTGCGTATTGCCGGGGCGATGACGGGCCCGGACCAAAAATTCGTCACCGCGCTGCGCCGCAAGCTGGGGGATCGCGCGGAATTTTTCCCCAACCTGGACCGCACGGCCAAGGCCGATTTTTTGCGCAGCCTGACGGTGTTTTCCGTGCCCGCCACCTACGGCGAAGCCTTCGGCATGTATGTGTTGGAGGCGCTGGCGGCGGGCGTGCCCGTGGTTCAGCCCCGGCATGGGGCGTTCCCGGAAGTGCTCGCGGCCACCGGCGGCGGGCTGCTGTGCGAACCCCATCAACCGGCCGCCCTCGCCGCCGCGCTGGACGAACTGCTCGGCGATCCCACCCGCGCCCGGCAACTCGGGGCCGCCGGCCGGACGGTCGTGTGGGAAAAATTCAGTGTGGCGGCAATGACCCGCACCGTCGAAGCCATTCTGCAAAAGGCAACTCATGCTCGTTGAACTCACCCACGTCCAAAAAGCTTTCGCCCCGCCCGCCGGCGAGGTGTTGCGCGACATTAATTTTCAACTCGCCGCCGGCGAGGCCGTGGCGATTGTCGGGCCGTCCGGCTGCGGCAAAAGCACGTTGCTAAATCTCATCGGCGCGCTGGATCAGCCCACGCGCGGCACGGTTCGTTTCGCGGGCCGGGATTTGGCCAGCTTGAGCGCCAATGCGCTGGCGGAGATTCGCAACCACGAAATCGGCTTCATTTTCCAGCTGCACCATCTGTTGCCGCAATGCACCGTGTTGGAAAATGTCCTGATTCCCACACTGACCCATCCGAGCGTGTTGCAGACGCCGGCGGCGGTGCAGCGGGCGGAACGCCTGCTGGAGCGTGTGGACCTGAAAACCCGCCAGCACCAGCGGCCCGGGCAATTGTCCGGCGGGGAACGCCAGCGGGCGGCCGTGGTGCGGGCCTTGATCAATCAACCCAAACTGCTGCTGGCGGACGAACCCACCGGCTCGCTGGATGAAGCCGGGGCCGACAACCTGGCCCGCCTGCTGGTGGAGCTGAATCGCGAGGAAAACGTCGCGCTCATCGTGGTGACCCATTCGCAGGCACTAGCGGGGCGGATGCAACGGGTGTGGGAACTACGCGCCGGCGTGATGCAAAACCAGCCACCCGCCGCGAACTGAAATGAGCCTCGCCCGCCTTATCTACCGCAGTTGGCAATTTTACTGGCGTTCGCATTTGGGCGTGCTGCTCGGCACCCTGCTGGCCGCTGCCATTCTCACCGGTTCGCTGGTGGTGGGGAATTCCGTGCGCTTCAGTCTCTGGCAAATGGCGGCGGCGCGGTTGGGAAAAACCACTTTAACCCTCACGGCCGGCGACCGCTTTTTCCGCGCTGATCTGGCTCGCGACTTGGAGGCAAAACTCGCCGTGCCGGTGGCGCCGGTGCTGCTGTTGCGCGGCGCGGTGACGGTGTCCGACGGCACGCGGCGCGCCAATGAAGTGCAGGTGGTCTGCGTGGATGCGCGGTTTGACAATTTCAGCCCGACGCCGGTTTCAGTCGCGAACCGTTCGACCAACAACATTGCTAGCGACGAAGTTGGCCTCAGTGAAGCGCTGGCTCGCCGGCTGCAGGTGCAAATCGGCGCCACGGTCGTGGTGCGGCTGGAGCCGCCGGGTGCGGTTTCGCGCGACCTGCCACTCTCCGGCCGCAGCGATGACTCGCTGGCCCTGCGCCTGCGGGTGCGGAGCATTGCCGGCGAAGCCCAGTTCGGCCGTTTTAGTCTCCAGGGCAATCAAGCCCCGGCGCTTTCGGTATTTCTGCCGCTGGCCGCGCTCCAGCAACAAATTCAACAAGCCGGCCGGGCTAACGTGCTGCTGCTGGGCGCGGCCCCATCCGGAACGGCGGTCAGCGAAGCGCAGGCGAACGCGGCGCTGGCGGCGGTCTGGACAACGGCGGACGCGGATTTGGAACTGCGCACCTTGCCGGGCAGCGGCCCGCTGGAGTTGCGAACGCCCCGGGTGTTTCTTGACCCGGTCATCGCGGCCGCCGCCCGGGCCGCAGACCCAAAAGCCATAGGTGTGCTGACGTATTTCGTGAATGAAATTCGCCGCGGCGATCGCGCCACGCCGTATTCATTCATCGCGGCCGCCCCCCCCGGAAACGGGGCGCCGGCGTTGGCGGATGATGAAATCGCCATCAATCAGTGGCTGGCGGACGATTTGGGCGCCCAGCCCGGCGATGAACTGACGTTGCGCTACTTCGTGCTCGGCGAGCGGCGGCAATTGCGCGAGGCCACCGCCCGGTTTCGCGTTCGGATGATCACGCCGCTGGCGGCGGATCCGTCGTGGATGCCGGATTTTCCGGGGTTGGCGGATACGGAAAATTGCCGCGACTGGAAACCCGGGATCCCGCTTGACCTCGACCGCATCCGCTCGCAGGACGAGGCTTACTGGAACCAATATCGCGGCACCCCCAAGGCGTTCGTGACGCTGGCCGCCGGGCAGCGGCTGTGGGGGAATCGCTTTGGTCAACTGACCGCCATGCGTTTTGCCACCGGCGGTGAAACCGGGAGGCGCACGGCGGGTGAAGTTGGCCGGGCGCTGCTGCAAAAAATTTCTCCCGCCGCGCTGGGTTTCACTTTTACCGATGTCCAGGGCCGCGCGCGGCAAGCCAGCGCAACCTCGCAGGACTTCGGCCAGCTTTTCCTCGGCTTCAGCTTTTTCCTGATCGTGGCGGCGCTGCTGCTGACCGCGCTGCTCTTTGCTTTTAATCTGGAACAACGCAATGCGCAGGTGGGCCTGCTGCGGGCGCTGGGCTTTTCCGATCGGAAAGTGCGCCTGATTTTGCTGTTGGAAGGCGCGGGCGTGGCGGTCCTGGGCACGCTGCTGGGCTTGCCGGCGGGTCTGGCGTTTACCCAATTAACGCTGCGCGCCTTGGCGACCGTCTGGCGAGGCGCGGTGGGCGCGGGGGATTTTTTCTATCACGCTGAACTCACGTCGCTGCTCACGGGCGCGGGGCTCAGTTTGTTTGCGGCCTTCGGCGCCATGGCGCTGACTCAGCGCGGTCAAACCCGGCGGGCGCTCGCCGCGTTGCTGGCCAGCGGCGCGGAAGTCGAAAGTGGCGGCGCCCCGGCGCGCGGCTGGCGGGCAAATCTTGGCTGGGGTATCGGTGTGATTGGCTTGTTCAGCGCAGTGGCTTTGGTACTGACCGCCGATTCCGGAAAAGGTGCGGAAATGGCGGAAACGTTTTTCTGCGCGGGCTTGCTGGCGTTGATCGCGGGCTTGGGGTTTACCCACCAATGGCTGGTGTGGATGAATCGCACTGCCAGGCAGGCCCGCAGCCTTGCGGCGGTGGGCTGGCGCAATGCCAGTCGCCGCCGCGCTCGCAGTTTGACCACGGTGAGCGTGCTGGCGGTGGGGGTGTTCATGGTGGTGGCCGTCAGTGCATTTCATCAGAACCCGCGCGCCACGGCGGCAGCGCGGCATTCTGGCACCGGCGGCTTTGCGCTTTATGGCCAAGCCGCTTTGCCGATTTACGAGGACTTGAATACGGTCGCAGGCCGCGCGGGGTTTAATCTGCCAGCGGAAACGCTGCGCGACGTGAGCGTGGTGCCGCTGCGCGTGCGGGCTGGCGATGACGCGAGTTGTCTGAACCTGAACCGCGCCTTGCAGCCGCGCCTGCTGGCGGTGTCGCCAGCGGAGTTGCAGCGGCGTCAGGCATTTGCCTTCAGTCAGGCGCTGGGTGAAAAATCGGGGGGCGGCGGCGCGTGGGATTTACTGAATCTGCCAACGACCAACGACGTGGTGCCGGCCGTGGGCGATGAACAAACCGTGCGCTGGGCTTTGGGCAAAGCCTTGGGCGACACGCTGGATTACACTGATGACCGGGGTCGGGCGTTCAAAGTTCAAATCGTTGGCATCCTGACCAGCTCGATATTACAAGGCGGCTTGCTGATCTCAGAACCGAACTTCATCCAGCGGTTTCCGTCCATCGCCGGCTACCGCGCCTTTTTGGTAGATGCGCCGCCGGAACGGGCTGACGCGGTGGCGGAACTGCTGACCCGCCAACTGCAGGACAAAGGGTTGGCGATGCAGCCGGCCTGGCAGCGGCTCGCGGACTTTATGGCCGTGGAAAACACTTACCTCGGTATCTTTCAGGCGCTCGGCGGGCTCGGCCTGTTGCTCGGCAGCCTCGGGCTGGGCATTGTGGTGCTGCGGAATGTGCTGGAGCGACGCAATGAACTAGCCTTGCTCCAGGCAGTTGGGTTTCGGCCGACCCAACTGCAGCGGCTGGTGCTGAGCGAACATTGGCTGCTGGTGGTTTTGGGGCTGGTGATCGGGCTGGGCGCGGCGCTGCTGGCTATTTACCCAGCGTTTTCGTCGGTCGCCGCCGCCGCGCCGTCGGCCACCGTGGGGCTGACCTTGTTGGCCTTGGCGGTGGGTGGCGTTTTCTGGTGCTGGCTAGCCACACGGTTGGCCCTGCACGGCCCGCTGCTCGATGCGCTGCGAAAAGAATAGGCGGCCGCCCCGCACAATCCCGCCCCGCCTGCGTTGGCGAATTGAAGGCTTGCTCCGGCCAAAGACTCGGTTAAATTATGGTGCGTTTCGTTTTTGGCTCTACTTCGGGAGCAAAGCCGCACGAAACGGTTGAATTTATTGGTTGCCGATGTGGCGGAATTGGCAGACGCGCTAGACTCAAAATCTAGTATCCGTGAGGATGTGTGGGTTCGACCCCCTCCGTCGGCACCATAAATTTTCTGGCTGGAATCTTCACGCCGTGCCAAGCAAAGGGCTGTCTTATTTGCGGATCGCGTCATAGATGATTTTCTTCAAGCCAAACTCGCTGTCCCACTCGCAGGGCATGATTTGTTCCAGCGTCACGAAAACAAGCAGGATAAGGCGTTTCATAAAATTGATCTGGAAATTCGGGCAAGGTTGGCGCTCGGCCACTGCCAGCTCAAGATAAATTCCGGCCCGTCAAAACCCGGCGCGGTGGGGACGGCCCCGCGCAACTCCGGCGGAAAGGGGCGCGCGGCGGGCGGGATGGAACGGGAGCGCGGGCAAAAAGATCAGAGCCAAATCTTACTTGCACCACGATCATTAAAAGCCTCCTGATATTGAGGGTCTAATTCGATGGCTTTATTGAAGTCAGCTATTGCCTCGTTAAATTTTCCAAGGCAATACATGGCAGAACCCCGCTCTGTATAGGCTGTGGCGTATCGAGGTTGTAGCTCGATAGCCTTGCTGTAATCGGCGATAGCTGCCGTGTAATCTTTCAGACGATCCTTTGCGTTGCCTCGATTCAAATAAGCTGCGGCATCTTGAGGATTTAATTCAATAGCCTTGTCATAATCGGTAATCGCACTGGTGTAATTTCTGAGGTTGGATTCGGCATTGCCACGATTGTAGTATCCGAACTGGTATTGGGGATTTAATTCAATGGCTTTGGTGTAGTCGGCGATTGCTCCAGCCTCGTCTTTCAGGGCGTCTTTGGCCATGCCGCGATTGTTGTAAGCCTTGATGTAATTAGGATCAATTTGGATGGCATTATCAAACTCGGTAATGGCGCCGGCGAAGTCGCCAGCCACATCCCGCCGTTTCTGAGTTCGTGACGTCAAAGCGGGGAATCAATACGCTACAAGGATGAGTGGGCGGGCATGGTGGAGGGAGCCCGAAGGGCGACCGGAACCAGGCCCGCCCCCGGCGGCTCAAAAAAGGAAAACAAACCTGAGCAGTAG
>CAIMLG010000101.1 GCA_903842235.1 uncultured Verrucomicrobia subdivision 3 bacterium | reverse complement strand
CCGACGATTACGATTACGGGCGTCAAAAAACTGCACGGCGCGGAGCATGAAGTGATTCCCGACCGGATTGAGGCGGCGACTTACGCGATTGCCGCCGCCGCGACGAACGGCGAAGTGACGCTCAAGGGCGCGCGCGCCGACCACATGGGCGCGGTGATTGACAAACTGAATGAGGCGGGTGTTGCCATTGAAACACGCGGCGAAAATTTACGGGTCCATCGAAAAGGAAAACTCTCGGCAACTGACGTGATAACACTCCCGTATCCCGGGTTTCCAACAGACGTGCAGGCGCAGATGATGTCGCTGCTCGCGCTCGCGCCGGGCATCAGCATCATCACGGAACGGATTTTTGAATCGCGTTTCATGCACGTGAGCGAACTGGCGCGGCTCGGTGCGGACATCGAGATCGAAGGGCCGAGCGCAATCGTCAAAGGCGGGCGGCCGTTGAGTGGCGCGCCGGTGATGGCGAGTGATTTGCGCGCGTCGGCGGCGCTGGTGATAGCCGGGCTGGCGGCCAAGGGCGCGACGCAGGTGAACCGGATTTACCATCTGGACCGCGGCTACGAACAAATGGATGCGAAGCTGCGAAAGCTCGGCGCTCGCATCCAGCGCGTCGAGGAAAAATGAATTTTGCAGTCTGCAAAATACTTGGGACTGGCGATTTTCCATATTTGACAGCCTTGGACAATTGTGATACTAAATTGATACTGAAATGCCGCGCAAGGTTCGCCAATTGATAGCCGGCTTGGAAAGAGCGGGGTTTGTGAACCGGGGCGGCAAGGGCAGCCATCGGAATTACATTCATCCGAGCGGGGCGCGCGTCACGATAAGCGGGCAGCCCGGCCATGACGCGCTGCACTATCAGGAACGGCAGGTGCGGCGGCAAATCGAAGAAAGTAAAAAATGAAAAAGAGCGAATTGAAAGCAAGAGCCGCCCATTACACGAAAATTGTGGAGTGGAGCGACGAAGATGGCTGCTTTGTCGGCAGTGCACCGCCCCTGATCGGACAATGCTGCCACGGCAAAGATGAGGCCAGGGTCTATGCCGAGTTGTGCGAGATTGTGGAAGAATGGGTCGAGCTTTTGGAAGGCGACGGCCTCGCCCTGCCCGCGCCGCTGGGCAAAGTGATTGATTTCAGCGGAAAGTTTGTGTTGCGCGTTGAACCGGCCATTCACCGCCGCCTCGCGGCCAAAGCCCTTGCCGCCGGTGAAAGCCTCAATAGCTACTGCGTTAAAACGCTGGTGAAGGCTTGAAACGCGCTACGAGCAGATGGACGCCAAGCTGCGCAAACTCGGCGCTCGCATCCAGCGCGTCGAGGAAAAATGAATTCTAAAAATCCATTTGCCTGCGCTCAATTCTCGATCACGGTCCCTTTTTGCTCGGTCTGGATGAATTCTTCGTGGTCCTCGTAGATGTTTTTCTTGCTGCCGGTGGCGCGAATGACGAAGCCGGCAATCAAACCGCCCACCAGCGCCAGCGCGACGGTGAAGGCGATGCCCGCCAATTGAGCCCTGGCGATGCCGGGAATGACGACGACGGCAACGAGTCCGCCGAACAGCCCGGGCAGTCCGTGCAGGTTGTGCACCCCGCAAGTGTCCACGATTTTGAAGACGTTCCTGATCTTCGCCTGAACCACCGCGTAGCCAAACACGCACAAGGCGCCTGCGACCGCGCCAATCAGGAATGCGGTCGGGGCCTGAACCACGTTGCAAGTGGCGCCGATTGAAACGCCGCCGGCCAGCGCGGCGTTGGCGATGTCGCCGATCATCACTTTCCGCCGGTTGAACAACGCGCTGCAAACGCAGGTGGTGAGGGTGGCTCCGCACAGGGCGAGAATGGTGTTGACGGCGGTGGCGGCGACCTGCTCGGGCGGGACGACCGCGCTGCAGAAACTGGGCCAAAACAACCACAGCACCATGGAACCGATCATCGAGAACCTGTTGGAGACGGAGTCGCCCGGGATTTCCTTGTCCAGATGCGACCTGGAGGTCAGAGCCACGGCCAGACCCAGACCGAAATAAGCTCCGAACGCGTGGATGATGATCGAGCCGGCCGAATCCACAAAACCCTTCGTGATCCCCAACCCGCCATCCAGCACCAGCCATTCATTGAGCATGTAAAGCGGCACCATCGCCAGCGCCAGCAGCCCGTATTGGTGCAGGCGTATCCGGCCCAGCACGGCGCCCATCGAAATCAGCGCCGCAGCCACGGCGAATTCGGCCAGCAGCAGCCCCCTGATGCTGTGCATGGGCACGGCTTCGGCGGTCAGCAGCCCCATTGAGCGCAGGAGGAAATACACCGGCAAACCGACGGCGACGACCAGGTAGGTGCCGGTCGTGGCGCTGTATCCGTATCGCTGGACGAACACCATCAGAAACCCGAAGCCGACCAGCAGCATCGCCAGGATGTGAATCGCGAAATTATACTGCTGCACATCGCGCAACGCGGCTGCGGAGCCGTCCGGCACCGGCGTTTCGGCAAAGACAACAGCGGGAAATAAAAACAATCCGATCAGGATCCATTTGGTGATGGGTGTGATTT
>CAIMLG010000100.1 GCA_903842235.1 uncultured Verrucomicrobia subdivision 3 bacterium | reverse complement strand
CATCACGACGTGTTCAACGTGCTGTTGCAAGTCCTCGACGATGGCCGGCTCACCGACGGCCAGGGCCGCACGGTGGATTTCAAGAACACCATCGTCATCATGACCAGCAACCTTGGCTCGCCGATCATCCAGGAATATTTTCTGGACGGCCACACCGACAAGGCGTCGCATCAGGCGATGGAGGACAAAGTGCTCGCCGAGTTGAAAAAACATTTCCGCCCGGAATTCCTGAACCGCGTGGACGACGTCATCATTTTCCAAAGCCTCGACGAGGCGGAACTGGCGCGCATCGTGGAAATCCAGATCGGGCGATTGGAAAAACGGCTGGCGCAGCAAAATCTCACGCTGGAGGTGGATGCCGCGGCCAAGCAACTGCTGGCCAAGGAAGGCTACGATCCGCAATTTGGCGCGCGCCCGCTCAAGCGCGCCGTGCAGGATCAATTGCTGAATCCGCTGTCCATGAAACTGCTCGAAGGCGAGTTTAAACCGGGTGATACAATCAGGGTGACGGCGAAAGCTGAGGAGCTGGTGTTCCGGCGAAAATAAATTGACCCCAGCCCGCAGAGCCGCGGAGGCGAACCGCGCATCACGAAAACGGTTTGAGGCGTGCCGCGCAAATCTTGGCTTTGAAAATATTGCGCTTGTCGGTTACGCGTTATTGCGGCGATCGAAAGGGGGAGGCCCGGCTTCCATCCATCTTTCAGCCGAATTCCCGGACGGATTACAAGGAAAGCAGATACGCGCACAGGTCGTCGACTTCCTCAGCCGAAAGATCGGAGGTCACGCCATGCTGATCGCGGGGATTGCGCGTGGTCAGCACCTCCCGCACCGTGGCGGCCGAACCGTCGTGCAGATACGGTGCCGTGCGCCAAATCTCGACCAAAGTTGGCGTGTAAAATTTATCGGTCGGCTGGTCAAACGAACGGCCCGTGCCAACATTGTAGGCGCGCAAATTGGTGAATAAACCCGGCGGATGACAGCGGGCACAGCCCACCTCCTGGAAAATCCTTTGGCCCCGCCCTGCCGCCGGGGAAAGGTCGCCGTTGACCAGCCACGGACTGGGCACCGGCTTGAGCGATCGAAGGTAGGCATCAATCGCCGCCGGAACGGCCTCGGGTTGGTCGGAAAAGAGGGTTCCCTTGATGCCCGCCCGGACCGCGATTTCGGCCGTGGCCCGCACGCCCAAACTCATCGCGGGCGGGGTTTGGTAGGACAACAACAGGCTCCGGGTGTTCTTCGGATTGCCGATGCCATCGTTGATCAGATCCCAATTCAGTCCGTCCGTTCGCCCGTCGCCGGGATGACAACTGTAACAACTCTGCCATCCTTCCCGGCCGATGCCGGCGTCATTGAAGTAAAACTCCCCTTGCCGGACCAGGCTCATCCCCGGCTTTGGCCCCAGCGGCAGGGACACGGCTGCCAGCCGCCGGGCCGCGAGATCAATGACATCCAGTGTGTCGGAAAAATAATTAGCCACATAAACTTTCTGCCCCACCACCATGGCGGCGCGCGGTCCGAGATCGGTTTTGGGCAACGCCACATGCCGGCGTGAATTCAAGATGAAGGGCAATTCGTTGGTCAGCCCCGCCGCGAGTGGGTCGGAATGAATTTCCTGAATGCCGCTAGACTTGCGGCGGTGATGGGATAATTGATCCAGCAACTCCGGGAAATGGGTCACATAGACGGCATGCGTGCCGGCGTGGGTGGTCACCAGCGTCTGGCTGTCCGCCGACCACGCCAGCCCCCAAGGATTAGCCGCCCCTTTGTCGGGATCGTCCAAGCAGCACAGCCCCGAACAACTCCATCCGGCCAAGGTCAATAATGGACAGACCGTTGCCATTGATTTCACCCATGAAAATGTTGGTGGTGGGCTGCAGAAATCGCGACACCACATGACTCACGGCCGCGTATTTTCCATCCGGCGAAATGCGGATGCATTTAAGCGACGCGCTGCCGTTGGGCAACGGAATTTCCTTCACCACCCGGCTGGCCGTCGCATCAATCACACTGACTACGGCGGCCACATAATTGCCATCAGCCCGGCCGCCGGGCAGATGATTGGCGACCAGCAGAAATTTACCGTCCGGCGTGATGGCCTCGGCAAACGGCTCCCGGCAAACAGGAATCCGAGACACCTCCCGCTTGGCCACCAGGTCAAGCACACCGATGGCGTTGTTGAACCGGTTGCAGACGTAGAGTGTTTTGCCGTCCGGAGCCAGCACCGGGTCCATCGCGGTATGGCCGGCGGTAATCGTTTCGACGATGGCCGACTTCGCGGTATCCACCACGCACACCTGGCTTTCCGGAGCGGCGCAGGTGACGAATAATTCCGCGCCATCCGATCACAGCGTCAACCCCGTGGGCGCATCCGGCAGGGAGATGGAATGCAATAGGTTCCGGTTCGTGATGTCGAAGCACACCACGCGGTTGGCGGTGGTGCAAGCCACATAGAGCACCTTCCCATCCGGCGAAACAGCCAAGGCGGCGGGTGACAGCGGTTCCGGCTCCGCCGCCAGCATGCTCATGGCCAGAAAAAAATGATGCCCGATGAACAGACGCATAGTGGAAGCGATGCTATACCGCCAAATCGAACCCGCCAACTTCGAACCAACAGCCTGGCGAATCTTCATTCCCATTTCAGTTGCGTCACCAACCCGAAACTCGGCGCGCCCGCACAAACGCGCCATACCGAAGCAATTGCTGAATCCGCTCTCTATGAAACTGGTTGAAGGCGCATTCAAGCCAGGGGATAAGCTCAAGGTGACGATGAAGGACGAGGGGCGGGCAGAGTGATTTCATATTGTCAGCCCCGGCCGGTTGTGCTAACCCGTGGAGCATGGATACCAAAAAATTACTCCTGCTCCTCGTCAGTTCCATCGCGTGCGCCGTGACGCCGATTCGCGCCGGCGAATTTCCCGACGACTGGACTTGGGACGACAAGCCGGAGAGCCGCGCCGGACACGCCGCGCTCGAAGGCAAACCCATGCCCGCCTTTCAGGTCAGCGACTGGATTAATGGCGGCATCACGGCCTCCGACATCAAGGGCAAAGTCATTGTGGTGGATCTCTACGCCACCTGGTGCGGTCCTTGCATGCGGGCCATTCCCCACAACAACGAACTCCTCAAAAAATACAAGGACAAGGGGTTGGTCATCATCGGGGTCTGCACCAGCGACAGCGGGCAGGAAACCTTTGCCACCAATGCCCGGCAACATAGCGTGCAATACCCGGCCGCGCGCGATCCGGAATTGAAAACCGAGAAGGCCTGGGCCGTGCAATACTATCCCACCTACGCCATCATTGACCGCAAAGGGATTGTCCGCGTGGTCGGCTTGCAACCGAGCCATGTCGAGGAGGTCGTCCAGAAATTGCTGGCGGAGCCAGCACCGTAACCCATCGGTGCCTCACGCTGGATATTGCTTGTCGCGTTTGTCCAGCCAGCCCACGGCTTTGCCGGAGCGCTGGAAGATGATGGCGCATACAAGCTTTCCTCAAAGAACAAACGGCACGAACGCGCTTACCTGTTTTTGGTAGACGGGATATTGGTCGGGAAAGTGCCGACGGAGGAGCCGCTCTTCCTGCTTAAGTTTGATCCAGACGCCGAGGAGGGTCAGCGGCAGGCTCAACCAGCTGTGCCACCGGCCGGCTTCAATGGCAGTGCCAAGACTCATCAGCAGCAGCCCCGTGTAAATGGGATGCCGCACGAACCGATACGGCCCGGTGCGGATCAGTTCGTGGCCCTGCTTGAAGGTGACATTGCCGCTCCAGTTTCCGGCCAGAGTGCGCCGCGCCCACAGGGTAAAGCACAAGCCAGACCCGCAAATCACGACACCCAGCGCCCAAGCCCAAGCCGTGTCGGGGGTCAGCATCTGATTCATGGGGGCGGCAGTTCGGGATACGCCAGCAGCCACCAGCCCAAGCCCAGGGGCAACCGATGGGTTAAGGCGACCGGCAAACTTTGCTGTTCCAAGATCGGCTTCACCCTGCGGGCGCTGATTACCCAGTAAAGCACGAGCGCGATCCAGCAGGCGAGAATGAGATTATCGGCCAGGGTAGCCATCGTTCAATTTGGTGAGGCGGCCGCGGATTGCGCAACCAATTCCTTGGCGCGCCGGACGCCAATGGCCACCGCGAGGGCGTGGTTGCCGTATTCCTTGGGGTCGGCAATCCGGCCACTGGCCCCGGTGAACACGAGATAGGTCACGGGACCGTCAGTGCCGCCGGTCTTGGGATCGGCATCCACGCCCAGCCGCCTGGCGGTGGCAATTGAGGCTTCGCCAATGACGCCTTTAACGCCGCATTCATCGAGAAACACGGCGTAAACGACTTGATTGGAATAGATGATGGCGGCGACCTGGCCGATTTCGATGCCGCGCTGCTTGGCGTTGGCCGGCCGGCCAAGGGGAATGACGAAATAGGAGGTTTCATCGGCGGCGATGTCCGTGCCGCAGCTCAATTCGTTTTGGTGCCACGGGTCGCGCGATTTATTGCAGAGGGGCGTTTCGCGGCCATCGGAATCAATATCCATGTCCGCGGTCCAGAAGACCGCGTTGGTCAGGCGGAAGAGGGAAATGTTCTTGGGCGCTTCCGCGTCGGCGCGAAACTGGTTTTTGGTCTCCGGAATGAGCATGCCGTGCTGGGTGAGCGCGAGCAGTTGGGCGGCGGTCACCTCGCCCTCGGTGCCGGCGTGGGCGGCCCCGGCGAGAAGCAAAATCAAACCCGCGGAGAGCCCGGCGGCGGCGCGGTGAAAGCGGAAGGGTTGCATGGGTGGGCTCAAGCTACCGCAACCGTCCGGCGCGTCCAGTCTTTTGCCCTTTCGCCGGGGCGCGAAATTTCGTAGTTAGTCGGTCACCGAGCCCATGATTGAATTAATTTTTCCCGCGACGGTCGCAGTCACCGAGCAGACCATTGACATCTCCGGTTTCACCCCGGCGCAAAAGGTATTTTACCTGAATTTATTTTGGGAAACGGTGGGCGTCTATAACGCGGCCAAGAAAGCCCGCGTCATCCTCGGCCTGGCCGGGCCGACCGGGGCGGGGAAATCGGTGGTGGCAGCGCTGTTTCAGGAGCTAGCCCGCCAGGCGCGGCTGCCGTTTGCCTTCGCTTCCGTCACGATTGACGCGTATCATTTTCCGAACAGCTTCCTGACGACCCATTTTACCGCCGGGGTGCCGCTCAAGCAGGTGAAGGGGCGGTTTGACACGTATGACGTGGCGGCACTAGAAAAGGATCTGAATGCGTTTACCGCGGGCGCCCACGTCGCCTTCCCGGCCTACTCCCGTAAATTGCATGACCCGGTGCCCGCCAGCGTGCCCGTGACGGCAGAAAAAACCCTGCTGCTGCTGGAGGGGCTGTGGTTGTTGGCGGACCTTGGGGGCTGGGCGCAGGTGGGGGCGCAATTGGATTTCTGTTATTTCATCGAGTCGGATCAGGAACGCACCCGGCAGGCGGTCATTCAGCGTCACATGACGGGTGGGCGGACGCTGAAATCCGCCATCCAACATTACGATGAGGTGGACGGACGAAATTCGGCCGCCGTGCGCCAGACCCGGCCCAAGGCGAACCAAGTGATTCCGCCCTATTATTTGATCGGTTAAGCGCTCGCGCCAGATGGTTTAGCCTTACCGGCACAATTGCCCCCATGTTTTGGCACCCTGCTCCCTTGTTGGCGGCGGCTTTTTAGCGTAGTATTCCCACATGACCCAGCTCCAGGCTTTACCCAAACCAGTTTAGGCCGCTGGCCCGCTCCACCCAGACTCCCAAGCAAGAAACTGTATCTCATATGGCAAAAATCCTTCCCCCGATTTCCACCCGCCGGCGCCTTGCCCCTCCCCAAGGAACAGCGAAGCGCCCGGCTCCGAGAGCAGGACACCGTTCGTCCGGTTGGACTTATGTCGTCGCCCTGGTCACACTGGGGACGCTGCAATCAAGTCAGCTCCCGGCAGCGGGTCGGTTGAGCGACTATGTCAACACGCTCCGGGGCAGCAATAACAACACCAGCAATGGCGGGAATTATTCGGTGGGGAACACCGTGCCGCTGGCCACGGTGCCCAACGGTTTCACCTATTGGGTGCCGGTCACCCAGGCGCAGAAGAACGGCTGGTTCTATCTATTCAGCGATACCGCCATCCAGGGCTTCGGCGCTTCGCACACGCCCAGTCCGTGGATCGGGGATTACGGTGAATTTTGTGTGATGCCAGAAATTGGCACGTTACAAAGCAGCAACACGCTCCGGGCGGTGCCGTTCTCCCACACCAACGAAATTGCCAAGTCGTCTTATTATGGGGTGACCCTGAACAACGGCATCAAGGCGGAAATGACGCCGACGATGCATTGCGGGGTAATGCGCTTTACGTTTCCCAGCACCAACAGCGCGCATATTTTGTTTAATGCCCGGGCTGTGGCCACCGGCTCCGTCACCGTCAACCAGGCCGCCGGCGTCATCACGGGAAATGTTTATGATCATAACACCATTTATTTCCAGAGTGTTCCGACCATATATTTCTACGCGACCGTGAGCAAACCGATTGCGGCCTGCGGTTACCCGGCCAATGCCGGCGTCTGTGCCAACATTGACTTTGCGACCACCAATAATGAATCCGTCACGCTGAACATCGGCACGTCGTATATCAGCGTGGCCCAGGCTCAGTCGAATTTGGTGGCGGAAGTGGGGGCCAGTTCCTTTGACGCCGTCCAGGAAGCGGCGGCCACCGCGTGGGACAATCTGCTGGGCAAAATCGAGATTGCCGGCGCCACCACCGACCAGATGACGACGTTCTATTCCTGTCTGGCCCGGGCCTACTCCTATCCGACGGCCATGTGGGAAAACACCAACGGAACCGCCGCCTATTATTGTCCCAGCGACGGAAAAGTCCACGCCGGCAAGTATTATATGAATGAAGGTTTCTGGGATACCTACAAGGCCGCGTTTCCGCTCTACGGCATTTTGACCCCCAATTTGGAGGGCGACATGCTGAATGGATTCGTCAATTTCTACAAGGTCTTCAGCTGGCTGCCGCAGTGGCTGGCGCCGGGCGATGACGGTTCTATGGGCGGGACGGAATCGGACAATATTTTTGCCGATGCCTACGTGAAGGGCATCCGGAATTTCGACTACACCAACGCCTATCAAACGATGGTGCAGAACTCGTGCGTGGACAATGGTGGCTGGGCGGCGACGGGCCGGAGCGGCAACAACTACGAACCCTTCGTCGGCTACGTGCCACAGGATATCTACGGCTCGTCGGCGGGGATTGCTCTGGAAGACTATCAAGCCGATGCCGCCATCGCGCGCATGGCGGCCGCCATGGGAAACAGCGCCGACTACAAGTATTTTGCTAACAAGGCGCTGCAATACACCAACCTGTTTTCCGCCTCGGTCGGCGGGTTTTTCCGGGGCAAAAATCTCAATGGCAATTGGCGGACGACGGATGCGAACTTTTATACCAATGAGTGGGGCAATGAATTCACCGAAGGCTGCGCCTGGCAATATCGCGTGGCCACCGCGTTCGACGGACAAGGCATGGCCAATTTATTTGGCGGCCGGACCAACTTGGCGGCGGCGGTGGACGAAGTCTTCAATGCCTCCAGCAGCTACCGCGTGGGCAGCTACGGCTCCGTGATTCATGAAATTGCGGAAATGGTCGCGCAAAACACCGGCCAATATTGCGAAGGCAACGAGCCGGACTGGTATATGATCCACATGTATAATTACGCGGGCGCCCCGGCCAAGGCCGCGTTGCGGCTGCGCGACATCATGAACCGGCTCTACAGCTCCAGCTTCAATCCGGTTACCGGCGCCAGCACCGGCAACGGCTATCCGGGCGATGAGGACGAAGGTGCCACAGCGTCGCGGTATGTAATGATTGCCAGCGGATTTTTCCCGGCCTCGGGGGCGACGGCCCAATATCTCATCAGCTCCCCGCTGTATACCAACATCATCTACCATTTGGAAAACGGGAATGCCTTCACGATCAGCGCGCCCAATAACAGCGCCAACAATATATATGTGCAAAGCGCCACGCTCAACGGGGTCAATTATTCAAAAAATTATTTCACCCACGCCGATTTGATGAACGGCGGAACCTTGGTGCTGAACATGGGGCCAACGCCCTCCGCCTGGGGCACGGGCAGCAATGATGTGCCAACCTCATTGACGGCAGGAAACGCACTTCCTGCCCCGGTTCAGGATTGCACCGCCCCCGGCATCATCACCGGGACTGCTGGCGTCGGCACCAATCTGGTATCCAATGCCGTGGATAATAATTCCAAAACCAAATGGCAGGTGGCCGCCACGACCTGCTCGTTCCAATGCCAGCCTCCCTCGCCGGTGGTCGTGGGCATGTATACCATCACTTCGTCGGATACGGCCTCCCGCGACCCGAAGGCTTGGACGTTGCAGGGATCCAACGACGGCTCAACGTGGACTAACCTCGATAGCCGGAGCAATCAGGCGTTCACTTGGCGGTCCCACGTGCGCAATTTTAGCTGCAGCAACACGAACGCCTATCTGTATTACCGCCTGCAAATCACTCAAAACAACGGCGACGGCAACACGCAGATCGCCGAGATCGAGTTATTTAATAGCGGGGGCGGCCTGCCGCTCACCCCCTTGCCAACGCAAAGTTTTCTTAACGCCGGCATCAGTGGGGTGTCGCCCAATTATGTGGTGAATGTGACGAATCAGGTCAGCCCCGCTCCGCCCAACGGGGAAGGCGTGACGTTTTGGGACGGGGGCACGCTGCTTGGCCCGGGCACTTTAACCAACGGACTGGCCACCTACAGCAGCAGCGCGCTGGCGGTGGGAACCCACGCTGTCTTCGCCGTGTATGGCGGTGATGCCGCCTATCTGGCCAGCACCTCCAGCATTTTAAACCTTCCCCTATCCCCGATTATCAGCACACCCGCAGCTTTGCCGGCGGCGAACATTTACGCGGGAACGACGGTGGTGCTGGTTTCTTCCAATTACTTCGGAATGCCGCCGTTGGGTTTTCAATGGCAAGCCAGCGCCACGGGTTCGAGCTATACCAACCTCACCGGCGCCACCACCAATGCGCTGACGCTGACGAATGCGGCGCCGACCAGTTCAGGATTCTATCGGCTGGTCTTCACCGGCAACGGCCAGTCCGTCACCAGCGCCCCGGTGCAGCTGCTGGTTTATGCCACCCTGCCGACGATCAGCGCCGCGACGGCGGCGCCGAGCAACCCGGTGAATCAAGGGGGCGCGGTGAATCTGAGTTGTGTGACCAATGGCGGGGCGCCGCCCTTCAGTTTCCAATGGCGGGCCAGCGCCAATGGCGTCAATTACACCAACCTCCCCGGTGCCACCAGTCTGCCGCTTTCCCTGCCGGGCGTGGGGCTGGGCGACGCGGGTTATTATCAATGCGTCTTCACCGCCGCCACCCTGTCGGTGACCAGCGCCCCGGTGCAACTGACCGTGCAGCCGCTCGCCCTCAGTCCGGTG
>CAIMLG010000099.1 GCA_903842235.1 uncultured Verrucomicrobia subdivision 3 bacterium | reverse complement strand
GTCCCGTAGGTGGAGTTGTTTCCCGAAGAAGTTACAGTGGTCATCTGCGGACTAACATTCAGTGTGATTTCGTCGAATCCTTCGGCGCGTCCGGCACCGAGATACAGTCTCACCGTATTGAAGCTAAATCCTGTAATTGTCCGGGTGATCGTTGTGCCCTGCTGCACTCCGGCGCTGTCGAAGACGGTATAAACGACCGAGTTGGAGCTAAACACGCATTGGATGAAACGGACGCCGGATTTGGCATTGGCCCCGGTATCCTGAGTGGCTCCGCCGAATCCGCTGACGATGAAGGTGCCCCCGCCGCCGTCACCCAAAAACATCGTGTTCGCGCCAGCGGTGCTGAGTTCCAAACCCGCGAAACTGCTGCCGTAGCCATATTCCATCGCGAAGGTCAGCGTTACCATTCCGTTCGAGGTTCCGTAAGTCTGGGTCAGCGTCGAACTGGCCATGGCCAAGTTGGTGGCAATCATACCGGCACGATTGCTGCCCAAACCGGAGCCGCGGGGATTGGCCAGGTTGCCCGCATAAGATCCCGGCTTTCCCGCTGGTGAACCGGAGCTGCCATCAACATGAAAACCATCGGAATAGACACTCCACGGTCCAAAGCCAAGCGCGATGGAATCTCCGGATGCAGTGCTGGCTCCCTTACCGTTTAGATCACCGTTAGCGTAGTTGAAACCTTCATAGGCGGTGACTGTGGTGGGCGGAACCGGAATATTTTCCAGGTTCTTGAGCCGGTTGACGGCTACGCTGCTAAAGCTAACCGGACCGCCCTCTGCGAACAGCCCCAGCGACGTCGTTCGCAGCTTAGTGGGAATACGCGCGGCGAGAGTGAATTGTTCGTCATAGACCACCTCCACCATATCCTGCTCAACGATGACCCGCAGGCGATGCGAGGCATTGAGCGCGACCGGCACGCTCAGGTCGGCGTAGATGGTGCCATCGGCAATGCGGATAAAGAGCGTCTGATTTGTCTGATTGAGGCCAACCTCATAAAAGCTGCCCGACTCCTGCCAGCCGCCCAACCAACCCACGCGCTTGGTGCCGGTGGCGGGCGTGAAGGTGGTGTCGGCCTCGAAGCGGTCAAACAAGCCGGGCAGAATGGTCCGGCTTTGACCGCTGCCTGAATAACAGTCCATCTGGGCACCCAGGTTTTGATAGGCCCAATTGCCGGATTTTGTGCTGGGACTAGCCAGGCCGGGGAACAGTTGCGGTCCGAGAATTTTACCCGCGAAATCTGCCGGCATACGGGAGCGCAAAACCCCATTGGTGAGCTGAAAGATTTCGCGAGGGAAACAAAGATGGCCGCCCCAGTGCTGGTTGGAGTTGATCCAGGCGTAGAGGGGAATCCAGCCGGTAAGGATGCGGTTGGTGCCGTAGGCCTCGGAAGTGGCTGCGCAGACATCCTTGCCATCGAGACTGTTGGGAGTGAACTCACTCCACGGCCCGGCCGGCGAATTTGCCACGGCATAGCTGGGGCGGCCCACTGCGTTGTTATACCAACTGCTGAGGAGATACCATTGGCTGCCCATCTGAAACAAGGTGGGCACTTCGGGGGCACCCCGCCCTCCGGGGAAGTATAGGTCGCCTTGAAAATTCCACTGGGTGAGGTTGCTGGAAGTGGCGTAACCGATGGAACCACCGGTTCCGGAAGGCACGTTGGTTTTGTCCATTGTAATGACCATTTGCCAGGAATTCGAGCCGACCTGCGTTATCGAGGGGTCCCTGAAGGTATTATAAGTGCCAGGGTCTGGCATCGCAATTTGCGGGTTAGCAGCCTGCCAATTGAAGGTGTCACCAGACAACGAACAACGCATCCCATAGAAGCCCCAAATTGAGCGCCACTGGTTCAGGAAGGGGTCCCAAGTGTATTCCAGATCAAACCAGTTTATCAATTGATCGGGGGCAGTCACAGGCGCGTGAACCGGTTTGCGCCAGACCCAGTGGAGAAAATCGGGCGTGACGAGTTGCGCTTGATCCAAGTTGCCCAAGGTGTCGATGGGATACAAATAAGTCAAAAGCCAGCTTCCGTTGATAAGGCGAATGTGGGCATCGCCCACATCATTATTCGGATCCCGGTAGTGCAGTAACTGTGTGGGATAAGCGTCGTTGGTGGCGGTCAGGTTATTGAGGTAAGCCAACTGGCCGCCATTCAGCGCGGTGTTCCAGAGAGCGGCTTCTTCGATGTAACCGGTAAAGCGGCGCACGATGGAACCGTTGTCAGTTTCAGCGCCAATGAGGGTCGGTTCGGTGTTCTGGATGAGGTTGCCTGTGAGCGGCGCGGAAGCCATGAGCCGGTCGTTGCAGAACAACTGGACATTGGTGCCATCGTAGCGGCCAACGAGGTTGTGCCAGGCGGTGGCATCGACGTTGGTAACCGGAAAGCCAAGGGAGACGAAGCCGTTGGCGGTGCGCACTTCGAACCCGATATTGGTCCCGGACGTGCCGCCAAATAAATTGTAGTTGAGCACATTGGTGCTGCCGCGCTTGGCGAAAAGTCCGCTGCTCCAACTGCCGCCCGGCACGCGCGCGCGCAGGAAGATGGTGAGCTGATTGCCGGAAACGCCGAGGTTGGTGCCGGCATTGAAATAGGCGGATGTGAGTTGGGCCGTGCGGTTGGCGGGGCGCGCTCCATAGCCCGTTGGCACGACGTTGTAACTAATGGTGCCAGTGGATGTGATTGGATTGGTTTCACCGGCGATGCCGTCGCCAAAATACCAAGCCGCCAGCGCGGTGGTGCGCGGGTCGGGTTGCGCGGCGGCGGAAAACGCCGCCAGCGTCAACAGGCTTCCCGTCACCAGCGATTTAACACATGTTTTCATCATCAAATTTTCATTTTAAGGAGACTGTTTTGGGATGCTCCGCGTCTTAATATGGCACACGGTCTCCACATTCAAACTGGCTCTTATGTGACAGATCCCCGCCGCCTTTGCGGCGGCGGGGATCCAAACCCCATCCCAACCATTGTCAGACCGCTATCAACCCTGCTGACAATCCGCAACCGTGAGTTTCTCTATGGCGAGCGGGAACGCCAGAACAGATTGGTGCCCGTCGGCGCTACCGTCAGCGGACTGGTGGCCCCCGACACATCGGTGAATGGCCCTTGCACCTGGCCAGCCGACTGGAGAACACCGGCAAATGTGACGATGATGTTGCCCGCGCTACGGGCGACGCTGACCGTAGGTGTCACCGGGGCGACATTATATAACGCGTTGATAGCGATTTCGTCGAACCCTTCGGCACGCGATCCAAGATACAACCTAACCGTGTTAAAGCTGAAGCCGGTGACATCCCGGGTGACTGTTGCACCTTGCTGAACTCCATTATGATCGAAGATTGAATAAGTGGCCGTGCTGTTCGTGGAAGTGAAGGCAAAGACGCATTGGATAAACCGGTCACCTGACTTGGCGTAAGCCCCCGTGTCTTGAGCGGCGCCGCCGAATCCGCTGATAATGAAGGTGCCCCCGCCGCCGTCACCAATGAACATCGTGTTCGCGCCAGCGGAGCTGAGTTCCAAACCAGCGAAACCGGTGCCGTAACCATATTCCATGTCGAAGGTCAGAGTAACTGTCCCATTCGAGGTTCCGTAAGTCTGTGCCAGCGTAGAACTGGCCATGGAAAAGCTGACTGATTCTTTACCGCCGCGGTTGCTGCCCAAACCGGAACCGACTGGATTGGCCAAATTTCCCGTATAGGTGAACGCCGTCCCCGCTGGTGAGCCAGAGCTGCCATCCACATTGAACCCTTCGCCAAAAGTGCTCCAGGCACCGAAGCCGAGCGCGACGAAATCTCCGGGTGCAGTGCTGGCACCTTTACCGTTTAGATCCCCGGTAGCGTAGTTGAATCCTTCATAGGCGACGACAGTGGGTGCCGTCGGAATGTCACCGGCCAACTCAAAGGCCCCCATGTCGGGAGCACTGCCTTGATTGCGGGCATTCTTGTCCGCATCGAATGGATAAAGGAGAAAACCAAGATCGATGCCACCGTTCACCCAAGGTGATCCGTTGACAAGATGATAATCCCGGCTCGCAGGGTTCACGAAAGCTGAAGCAAGCGAAGTGTTGGTGTAACCGGCACCCGGGGTGATCTGGGCATACGCGCCCACGGGTGTGGGGTGGTCAATAACCGAATGGGAGATTGCATAATTGCGATTCGCTGAACTTCCGGCGTCGCCCACAAATCCCGCAGAATAGTTATTCGTGCAGCGGAAGAGGCAGTTGACGATGTTGAAGGTCCGCCCGCCGTCCCAACCGTTAATGAAAGATGATTGTGACGTGCCGCTGGCGGAAGTCGCACTGGTGATACCATCGTTGATCATGGTGCAATTGTATAAATTCACGCTAGGCGGACCGCCCCAAATGGTCATGATCGTCTCGTGCTGGCCACCGGCAAACAAGCAGTCCTCGAAGACGAGTGGCGCCGGCAAATCAAACCAGAACATCTTGCGCGTGCTGTTGTAGGCCTTGAAGTTGCACCGGCTAAACTTCAGCGATGTCGGGGCCGTGCCGGTGGTGTAGTAAAATTCCGCTTCCTCATACACTGTCCCCTCAAATGTGCAGTCCTGAAACAGAAGCGCCTTGCCGGAGTCATAATTGAGCACATCATTAAAGCCGTGGAATGACAAAGCCTGGCCGTAACGAGCGGCCTTGAAAGTGCAACCAGTCACGGTCATATCACCCACGCGCGGGGAGTTGCCAAAGTCAATCGTTTTGATCCAGCCATTGCAGCCGGTGTCAAAGGTGCAGTTGCGCACAACCAATTGTGAGAACGGAGACGTAGCGTCATGCCCTTCAAGCAAGATGGCCGCCGACCAAGTAGTCACCGGGTTGTAGTTGGAGAATGAGCAACTGTCAAACTCCGCGCTCGCCCCGTAAAACAAATCCACTCCGCTACCGTTCGCCGGACCGGTAAACGTGCAGTTGGTGAATGTAGAGGAAGAACCCCAGTTCAACTGAGCCGATTGCATCCAGTCAGCATCCGCAGATAGGCGCTCGAACTTAATGCCGTCGAAGACGACGCCCGAGACCGCCGAATTCACTGCCGCAACTGCAATTTCGCTCGACGGAACGTGAACCGTCACAGGGCCATTGGTCGCCCGGAGCGTCAATTGGGTCGAGATAGACAGGATGCCCGTTTCCTCGTAAGTCCCCGATTGAATTAAGATTTCGTCGCCGGTATTTGCCACAGCCAAGGCAGAACCGATGGTCGGCTGGTCGGCAGGGACATTGATGATCGCGGCAGAGGCAAGGGATGGTCCCGCAGCCAAAAACGCGGCCATCAGCCAGGCGCGAATTAAATTCCTCCCGCAGGAGGCGTTGGTTTTCCTGCCCGCGAACATTGCCGGGACAGACGGTGTCTGTTTTAACTGTTTGTCGGTTTTCATAATGTTGGACTCATATATCTGAACATTGGTTTGCTTTAGATTTTTGTGATCATTTTTCGGTGGTCATTCAAAAAATAGTCTGTTCGGTGCATATCTGTCCAACTTGTGAGCCTCCCTCAATTGGGGGAAGCCTCGCGGGAGTTGGCACACTTGATCCCGTGCTAAAAACCGGGGAGAAAGGATCGGCCAGAGATCCGCCCGCGCATCAAGCGTCCGGGTTTTCATCAGTCAAGATGCACGATGCCGTGGCGGATGGCTTCGATGGCGGCCTGGGTGCGGTCAGCGACACTGAGCTTTTGGAATACGGTCTTCAAATAGGTCTTCACGCTTTCTTCGCCGATGACGAGGTCGCGGGCGATTTCTTTGTTGCTGCGGCCCGCGACGATCAAGCTCAGGACTTCGAGTTCGCGCGAGGAAAGGTCCTTGCGCAGGACACGTTCGCGGTGACGGGTAGCGATATTGGGCGGCATCACTTTCTCTCCGCGATGGATGGCCTCGATGCCAGCGATGAGTTCGGAACTGGTAAGGCCCTTGAGCAGATAGCCGCTCGCGCCGGCCTGAATCGCGCGGTGAATATCCTCGTCGCCGTCGTAGGTGGTGACGATGAGCACGCGGGTGGCGGGCCAGCGCTGCCGGATCGCAATCGTAGCCTCCACGCCGCCGCCGGGAATCCGCAGATCCATGAGCACGACGTCAGGGTGGTGTTTTTCACAGGCGGCAATGGCCCCGGCGGTCTTGTCGGCTTCGGCGACGACCAGCAAGTGCGGACGGGCGGCGAGCATGGCGGTAAGGCCGACCCGCAAGGCGAGGTGGTCATCAACAATGAGAATGCGGATGCGGTTGGATTTAGACATAGGGAACGGTGATTTCAATGCGCGTAGCGCTGCCGGGCACGCTGTTTATTTCCAGTTGAGCATGCATGGCCTTAGCCCGTTCGCGAAGACCGGCCAAGCCGAAGCCACCGTGCCGCGAAGGGTGAATGCTGGCCGGGTCGAAGCCATGTCCGTCGTCACTTACGCCCAGGCGCACGCCGTCGCTGCGAAAAGCGAGGGAGAGTTTTATATGCCGCGCGCCGGAGTGACGGACGGTATTGGTGATCGTCTCCTGGCCGATGCGCAGGAGATTATTTTCCACCTCGGCGGGAAGAGCCCGGGGCGCGCCCTCGACATGCAGCGTGAAAGCAATACTGCTGCCATCGGTGAGCTGGCGACCGAGGCGGTCAAGGGCACCAGCGAGTCCGTTTTCCTCCAGCGTCTGGGCGCGCAAATTCCAGACGGTGCGGCGCGCTTCGTCAAGACTGCTGCGGACAAGCTCCCGCGCCAGATTGAGGTGCTGGCGCGTATCGCCCGGCAGCGCATCGCAGCGGTCATTGAGCACTTCGAGTTGCACGGAGATGCCGGCAAAGCCTTGCGCCAGGGTGTCGTGGATTTCGCGCGCCATGCGAGTGCGCTCGTTAATCACGGCTTCAAACTGCGCGTGGGACGCCGCACGCGTGCGCGCGGCTTCGCGCAGCCGGCGGCGTGTTTGGGCCCAGATAACGCCGAGCGCCACGCCGAGCGCCAATCCGACCGCCAACAAAGCCCATACGATCCGCAGCGGTGTCCACAGCGTGGCAGCGTGCAGGAGCCGGATGTCGCCCGGGCCGCGCGCCAGCAATGAAAAGCCCTGCGGCTGGCGGTGGGTCACCAGTGATTCCCAATCACCAACTTCCACGCTGCACACGCCGGTCGTCTGCAATTCACTCCCCACGCGCCAGCGCCCGCTGTCAGCATCCGGGACGTGGGCGCGAAAGCGCAGGGAGCCGTCGTCGAGGGTCATCACGATTTCGTTATCAGCTACGGCGAGGGCCATGAGCAGCGCGCGCACTGTGATGAGCCGACCATCGTGCTTTACGGCATCCGCGCCGCTCACGGCGAGCGGCGGTGGAAAATTAGTCTTTCCGGCGGGCCGCCAATCCGCATCGCGCAGCACGGGGGAAAATGCACCGGGCTCGGGAAAGCCGACCACGTCCACAATCTCGCCCGCCTCCGGGCATGAGGACTCGCGCGAAAAAACCTGAAGGCCGCGTGTTTCATCCTGGAGAAAAAACGAGCAGCCCGGCCGGACGACTGTGACGGTGCCATGCACGTGCACGCGGTGGCCTGCGCCCGCCGGGTTCGCGCTGCGCATGATCTGGTTGAGCGCCACCGGCGGTTGCTCAAAGGGCTGCGGGTTTGCCGGAGCCAGCACCTCCACATCCGCAAGGGTATGGGCATTGATCATGGGCAGGAAAGCCTGTTGCTGGGCATCTGAACTGTGCAAATTCACTCCACGCACGCGCACGAGCGCATCCAGCAATTCAGGGTGTCCGGTGATTTCATGCGTCACGTTCACCGTCACGCGGCCGGCGCCAGTGGCAATTTCGAGCGCGAGCCAGCCGAGGCCAAACTCCGGGTTCACCCGCTGGCCGCGCACAATCCCGGTCAACTCCACGCGCTGGCCTTGGAACTGGGCGGTGAGCAGTTCCTCGTAAGTGGACGGACGAGGCGCTGGCAGCGTTCCCAATCCGAGGGGTCGCACAACTTCCGCTTGCACGATCGGGCCAAAACCGCCCATTTCGGTCCGTCCCTCGATTTCAACCTTGGTGCCGACGGTGCAATTCGCCGGCAGCAGGATCGGCGGCAGCCAGACGGCCCCCGACTCATCCTGCACCGTGAATTCCGTGGTGCCGGCATGCCACGCAAAGGTGATGACGCCGGTGAGCCGGACCTCCCGGTGCATCCGCGTTTGTTCGGGCGAAAGCGCCAAGACTTCCGCCGCCGTATGCAGCGGCAACTCCGCCCGTGCCGGGAACGCCAGCACCAGCATGACGACCGTCAAACCGAGATGTATTCCGAAACGGAAATGACACTGGACAGCCTGCACATTGCCGATTTTAACAAAGGTCGCCAGCTTTGACCACATTGCCGCAGCACTCTTTCTTCCCCCGAATGGGGGAGGATGTGAACTTGACCGAATAGGTATAAACGGGCAGGATTTTCGTGTGCCATTAACATCCGACAGTCTTTCTTGGCTGCGCTCTGAATTTGGTCTGGGGCGCGGATTGGCTAATGACATCCCGGCAATTGGCAGTCATCGGCAACCGCCTGTAGAGAAGTTATGAACCGCCGTCACTTTTGCATCCTGCTCCTTGCGGCAATCACATCTGGTCTGCTGGTCGGCTGCAAACCGAAAGCACCGTTTTCCGAGGTCCCCAAAGGCCGCCTCTTTGGGGCCACCTTTCAAACCCTGAACAACCCGGTATTTGTCGAGATCAATGACGGTTTGAAGGCCGCCATTGAGGCGCAGGGGGACCGGTTGGTTACGCTTGATGCGCAGTTCAATTCACTGAAACAAAAGAACGATGTCACCGAGCTGCTCCAGCAGCAGCCCGCTGTCATTTTTATCAACCCGGTGAATTGGGAGGGCGTAAAAGGCATTCTCATTGAGGCCAAACGCAAGAACGTGCCCGTCATCATTGTGGATGCGCCAGTGAGCGATCCCGACCTCGTGCTCTGCCAGGTCGCCAGCGACAACTTTGAGGCGGGCCGACTTGCCTGCGAGTCGCTGGCGAAGATCAAGCCGGAGGCGAAAATCGTCATCCTCCACTTAAGCGTGAACCGGGCATGCATTGACCGAGTGGAAGGTTTCAAGGCGGAGATGGGCAGGCATCCCGGCATGAAAATTCTCGACACACAGGAAGGCAAAGGGAGCGCCGAGGGAGCCCGCCCGGTCATGGGCGACTTGCTCGCGCGGTTTCCGGAACTGGACGCTGCGTTTGCGGTCAATGATCCCAGCGCGATCGGATCCATTGCGGCGATCGAAGCGGCGGGCCGCACGGGACAAGTCACGGTGGTGACGGTGGACGGCTCCCGCGAGGGCATCGCCGCGATTCAAGCCGGCAAGCTGCATTCGACCTCGGCGCAATCCCCGCGCGAAATTGGGCGCATTGCGGCCGAAAAAGCCTACGAACATATCGCCGGCAAGCCCGTGGAAAAGGATATTAAAATTCCGGTAAAGCTCATCACCCGGGAGAATGCCGCCAGCCTCCTCGAAGCCAAGTAATATTGGCACTACTTACCCAGTCAGCATTTCTGTCAATGCTCTATAGGGCATATTAACACTCCCTAGTCTTACCCAGCCAGCATCGCAACCAACGGCTCGGCTTCGCGCGTTTGCTTGATTTGGGACAACGGCGCAGAGTTTGTATTTTCATCACACGCACGTTCCCCCAAATGGGGGAGAGGAACGGAATGGCAACCTTGCCATGAAGCGCAATAATCAGAATATGAAATTAAATTCGACTCTCATCGGCGCAACCATCGTAGCCGCGCTCGGCGGCCTTTTGTTCGGATTCGACACCGTGATCATCTCCGGGGCGCAGACGCAGCTGAAGGAAATCTTCCAGCTCGACGGCTTCATGCAGGGCTTCATGGTGGCGTCCGCCTTGATCGGCACCATCATCGGCTCGCTGATCGCCGGCAAACCGGCTGACGTCTATGGCCGCCGGGATTCTTTGAAGGTCGTCGCGCTGGTATATTTTGTATCCGCCCTGGGCTGTGCGTTGGCGTGGAATTTTTCTTCGCTCGTCACATTCCGGCTGATCGGCGGCATCGCCATCGGGGCTTCATCCGTGATCGGCCCGCTCTATCTGGTCGAAATCGCACCGACGCGCCTGCGCGGCAGATTGGTGGGATTCTTCCAGTTCAACGTCATTTTCGGAATTCTGCTGGCGTATGTGGCGAACTACCTGCTCGGCCTCGGACATTTTGGCGATGCCGAATGGCGTTGGAAACTAGGCATCGTCGCACTGCCCGCCGCCGGCTTCCTGTTTTGCCTCTTTTTCATCCCGCGCAGCCCGCGCTGGCTGACGATGAAAGGGATATATACCGAGGCGCGGATGGTGCTGGAAAAGATTGGCACGGAAAAACCGGATGAACAACTCGCAGCCATCCGGCATTCCATTCACATCGAGAAGGGCCGGGCGGCAGAACCTTTGTTCCGCCGCGCCTACATGACGCCCATTCTGCTGGCGTGGGGCGTGGCGATGTTCAACCAACTTACCGGCATCAATGCGCTCCTGTATTATCTGAACCCCATCTTCACGATGGCCGGGTTCAACAAGGTGTCCGGCGACATGCAATCGGTGGCGGTGGGCGCGACGATGCTGGTGTTCACGATGTTCGGCATGTTGATTATTGACCATGTCGGGCGGCGCAAGCTGCTGCTGGTGGGTTCGGTGGGCATGGCGATTGCGCTGGGCGGCGTGGCGGCGGTGTTCAACACCGGCGCGCACAAGGATTTGCTGCTCTGGCTGCTATTGTTCTACATGGTGTTCTTCTCGTTCGGCCAGGGCGCGGTGATCTGGGTCTATATCAGCGAGGTGTTCCCGAATGCGGTTCGGGGCAAGGGCCAGACGCTGGGCAGTTTTACGCACTGGTTCATGGCGGCGGTGGTGTCGTGGACGTTTCCGATGTTTGCCAAGAATGCCGGACAATCCGGCGCGGGGATTCCCTTTGTGTTCTTCGCGGCGATGATGGTGCTGCAATTTTTCGTGGTGTGGAAGTTCTTCCCGGAGACCAAAGGCATCGCCTTGGAAGACATGGAGGAAGCCATGAGCGGCAAAGGCGTTCAATCCAACGGCAAACCAGCCTTGTTCTTAAGCCCGAACGATGCAGCGGTGAATAACTGAAACTGGTGAAGGATTACACAGAGTTTACCGTCATTCAGAGCGATGCACACCCGCGAAACATTCATCAGCGTGAACCAGAATACGCGCGTGGACAGGGCGGAAATCACCGGCCGGAAAATCACACCAAAGAGTCCGAGGTGGTCGGTGCGCAAGCTCACGCTCCACGGCGGCAAACAAGAGGGCGTCGAAGTCATCCTGGTGGACAACGGGAAACTTTCGTTCACCGTCGTGCCGACTCGGGGCATGAGCGTGCTGGAAGCCAAGTTGGGTGATGTGCGGCTCGGCTGGAATTCACCCGTGAAGGAGATTGTCCACCCGCACCACATGAATCTCCAGAGTCGCGGCGGACTCGGCTGGCTTGAAGGGTTCAATGAATGGATGGTGCGCTGCGGCCTGGAAAGCAACGGCCATCCGGGCACGGACAATTTCGTAAACAATGTCGGGGCCGAGGCGACAATGGAACTCACCTTGCACGGCAAGATTGCCAACCTCCCCGCGAGCGAGGTTGAGGTTGCGGTGGACAAGTCGCCGCCGTATCGCATCCGGGTGCGCGGACGGGTGGACGAGCGGGCGATGTTCGGGCCAAAGCTGGAATTGTGGACGGAGATTTCCACCGAGCCAGATTCAAATGAGTTGCGCATCGCCGACGTCATCACGAATCGCGGCGCACCCGAGCAGGAGTTTCAAATCCTCTACCACGCCAACTATGGCCCGCCACTGCTGCAAGCCGGAGCCGTGTTTCTCGCGCCGGTTTCGCGCGTGATTCCTTTCAACGATCACGCCGCGAAATCGGTCAAGGATTACGCCGCTTACGCCGGGCCGAAAACGGGCTTCGTCGAACAGGTCTATTGTCTGCATCCGTTGGCCGACGCGGCGGGACACACCCTCATCGCGCTGGCGAACAAGGCCCGTGACCGCGCCGTCTCTATGGCGTTCGCAGTGAAAGAGCTTCCCTGTGTGACGCTCTGGAAAAACACCGCGAGCGAAGGCGAGGGCTATGTAACCGGTCTGGAACCGGGCACGAACTTTCCGAACAATCGCCGCATCGAGCGCAAACTCGGCCGCGTGCCGAAGCTTGCTCCGGGCGCGAGTTACTCCGCGACCATTGACTACGCCATCCACATCGGCACGGCGCAGGTAAAGCGGGTGGCCGACCGTATCTCGGCCATTAAGGGCAAGCAAAAGCCCGTCATCGCCAGACAGCCGGAGAAAAACGATTGAGCCGAGTCGCAGGGCTCCATCCCGAAAACCATTTGATGAAGATATTTACTTAATTAAAATCAACCCCAAAGTCTGATCTAAATATGAAACTGACCACCCTCCTCGCTTCAACCTTCGCCGCCCTGGCCGTCGCCCAAGCCGCCCATGCAGCACAAGAGCCGCAGCAAATTTTTTCCAGCGCAATCGCGGTCTGGCACATGGCCGACACAAAGGATTCCGCTGGTCGCGACAGTGCGTTGAAAATTCATGAGCCGGTGAAGCTTGGGATCGAACTTGCCGGGCCTGAACGCGACGCCTCGCTCGCCCGGGGTGGCGATGGCAAGGTCGCGCAGATCGACGGCGGCTGGCTCGATGCCGGCCAAGGCGACGGTGGTGAGTTGAATCTGACTGGCGACAAGTTTACCGCACTAATTCGAATGCGCTGCCCGGCAGCCAGTCTTTGGGCTACGCGTGGATTTTTCAGCAAAGGCGGCGGACATGAGCGGCTCGTATTCAATTTCTTTTCCTACGACTTCGATCAAGGCCCGCAGGAAATGCGGCTTGGATGTGAAATTGGCGTCGAAGGCAAAGCGGGACTGGGTGCGCAAGTGATGGTGCCCGTCGCCCAGATTGGCGCGACCAACTGGCACGATGTGGTCGCGCGCTACGATGGACGTGAACTGGTGCTTTTCATTGACGGTGTCGCCCTGGACCGCAAACCCGCCACCGGCCGGCTTCGTCAGGGCAACACCGAACCGCTGGCCATCGGGGCGGGCGGACCGGGCGACAATGCTTTTCCCGGCCTCATTGACCACGCGGCGCTCTGGGATCGGGCGCTTAGCGATGGCGAGATCGTCGCCCTCAGCGGCGGCCCGGCCGTGGTGGGGCCGCAACAGGCCGCCTTCGCGCAATACACTCCGCCACCGCGCCAGCCCTCGACTTGGGATCTTGTGAACCAGTCACGCGAGTTAACCAAAAAGTTCCAAAACGATCCGAACCGTCCGCGCTACCATTTCATGCCTCCTGAGGAAGGCGATATCATGCCAGGCGATCCCAATGGAGCGATCTGGTGGAAGGGCCGCTATCACCTTTGCTACATTTTTCAACGTCAGCAGCCCACCGAACCAAAAATCGTCCACTGTTGGGGACACGCGTCCAGCATTGACCTTGTCCACTGGGAACATCATCAAACCGCACTGGATGTCGCGCCCAACGATCCGGACCGTGGCATTTTCTCGGGTGCCGCCCTAGTCACCAAGGAGGGTGTGCCGCTTATCATTTACCATGGTGTGGACGCCGGCAATTGCATTGCCCTGGCGCAGGACGACGGGTTGATCAATTGGAAAAAATCGCCGGCAAATCCAATCGTGCGAATGCCGAAACCGGGCGAGCCGGATTATGGCAAATACGACTCGTGGGATCCCCACGCGTGGCTTGAAGGCGACACCTACTATGCCATCTTCGGCGGCAACCCCAACACCGGGACTCACCCGACACTTTTCAAAGGCCCGGAAATGACGCAACTTCACTATGTAGCACCCTTTCTCGACAACGATCGCTGGAGCCAACCGGGTGAAGATGTCTCCTGCCCCGACTTCTTTCGGCTCGGGAATAAGAACATGCTGCTTTGCATCAGTCACATGCGCGGTGCGCGCTATTTCCTGGGCCGCTGGGAAAACGAGCATTTCATCGCCGAATCGTATGGCCGAATGAACTGGCCCGGGGGAGCTATGTTTGCGCCGGAAACACTACGCGACGACAAGGGCCGCCGGATTGTATGGGCCTGGTGCATGGACGAACGCCCGCAGGCGACCCGAATCGCCAGTGGCTGGAGCGGTGTGATGACCCTCCCTCGCGTGCTCTCTCTCGACCCAAATGGCGTCCTCCAGATCGAACCCGTGGAGGAACTGAAACAACTTCGTTTTAATCCGCGCGCACATCAGAATATCACGGTCAATCCTGGGGTAGAACTTCCGATGGACGATATTCGGGGCGACAGCATGGAACTTGCGATTGAAATGCAGCCGGAAGGTGCGCATGAATTTGGCGTCAAAGTCCGCCGCACCCCGGATGGTGCGGAGGAAACGGCGATCAGTTACAATCCGCAGTCGGGTGTGCTGAAGGTTGATCTGGGTAAATCCACCCTCGATCCGGCCATTCGTTACCGCAGTTGGTGTCTTTTCAGGCCCGAGGACGCCGCAGATGCCACCCGCCGCGTGCTCAATCAAGAAGCACCCCTTGTGTTGAAACCCGGCGAACCACTGCGGTTACGCATTTTCCTCGACCGTTCGATGATGGAGGTGTTTGCCAATGGCCGCCAGTGCCTGACGCAACGCCTGTGGCCGACGCGGGCCGACGCACTCGGTGTCTCGCTCTTCAGCCGTGGCGGAAAAACTATCGTGAAGTCAATCGAAGCCTGGGAAATGGCAGCGTCCAAGCCGTATTAAAATTAACGACAAACCCGTTAATTGAATACACAAGATTTACGAACGAGCCAGCAGGATGACGGCAAGTGATTAGTCACTCCCCCGAATGAGGGAGGATGGCTCAGTTGTTTGAAGGGCGAAAAATGGTAAATTGTGCATACAAACAAAACAAATAGCCCAAGATATGCATCAGCCAATGAAAAAGATAACGTCTGCGAGTTCCGATGGCACCCTGACCGAATCAAAACCCAGGTTTCTGACAAGTATTCAGCGCGCCTGGGCGTTTCACACGGTCCAAGCCTTCACGTTGATTGAGTTATTGGTCGTCATCGCCATCATCGCGATTTTGGCGGCCATGTTGTTGCCAGCACTGAGTAGCGCAAAAGAACAGGGGCGCAAAACGGTATGTGTAAACAACCAACATCAAATTGGGATCGCTACCCTCATGTATGTGGACTCTAATGATCAAAAAATGCCACCCGGCATGATTAACGCACCCGGAGTGAATGCGAATGGCTATTTGACGTGGGACCAATTGATCCTGCCTTATGGTATAAGCACCAATTCGCTTAAATGCCCAACTCAGCCGCAGAAAGCAGGCGGCAGTTCTCGACATTACTGGGTGAATGCAAATGTTGATGACCGCAACGGGGCTTATGGGTCTCCAAATCAAACCGGCGTCATGTTGTATGGCTCTTCGATCAAGCAATCGGCAATTCAAAATCCATCCGATACCATCGCGCTGACAGAAATTCGTTTGCAGACAGCGGCTTATGCTGCAGGTGGCGTATCTGTTCCGGGTGGAGCCTGGGGATCAGTGATCCTCGCGAAGGAGGACACCAGCATTTTACAATATATCCATGGGAAACGAGAGGTGGTGGCTTTTTGCGATAGTCATGTGGAGTCTCTGAACTCCAACTTAGTATTACAGGCTAACCTCTCGAAGTTCTACCGGGACAAGTCACAGGTGCCGCCGTGAAAAGGCATCCCATGCCGCCTTTGAAAAGATGCAGTAGCCATGATTGGTTCGGCACGCCCGCCAAAATTACGGCGCAGTGCAGTAAGCTATGCACCAACCGATGAACAGGTTTACTTCAGCGACGCCCGCAAAACTCCGCTCCGCCCGAACCGGGCAATGCCCGCGATTCCTTCCAAGCGTTCAGCGTGCTTGGGCGCTTCGCAAGATTCGGGCTTTTACACTTATTGAGTTATTGGTCGTCATCGCCATCATCGCGATTTTGGCGGCCATGTTGTTGCCAGCGTTCAGTTCCGCCAAGGAAAAGGCCAAAGCCATAAATTGCCTGACCAACCAGAAGCAGATTCCCATTCCGAGGAACTTGCGCCCAGATGCCGCCAGATTATCACACGCCCCGGACCAGGCCGCTCATCCGAAAATTCTTTCCTTCGGATTTTCGTCCGATCCGGTCAGCCGGCGTGTTCAATGAGCGTCTAATCGCATTTGCTCAGCGGCCAGTTCGTCTAGGAAACGGAGCATGTCGCCCACATGGAATAACGTCTGGCCGCGATTGGTTCCCGGCGAGCGCAGATTTGCCACGCGCACTTTGTTTCGGGCAATACCGCCCACGCTCAGCATATCATATAGCTTCGCGTGTTTCATGCCCGTGAACTCGCATCGTTTGCCATTGGGCGGAATCGGCGTGTAGCGGTTGGGATAACCGACCGGCCTGGCTATCGGTTCCTCGTCGGGGATCCCGGCGCCGCCACTGCCGCTTGCCGCCATCAACTTTTTGTTGAACATTTCCGCCATCGTCGCGGCCACACCGGCCACCGCGTCCGCCAAACGTTTCATTTCGGAAGAATCTTCATTCATAGCCTTCAGTTCATCCCGCAACGTCTCGCCATTGCAAAGCCTTTTTTAGTAGCCGGAAATTGAGCAGGAATCCTCACCGAATTGCTGTTTTGCCTGCCAGTTAAACTGCAAATAAAACTAGGGAATTGGTAGGTTTCGGTTACCCAAAGTTACCGCAAGTCAAATGAGAAAACCCTTGAAAACCCAATGAAATAAGGAGATAATTGCCCTGTCGATAAAAGAAAAGAGGCCGGACACTACGCCGGCCTCATTCAACACACACTAAATTTTCGCTGGAGTCACTACTTCCAACGGAGACAGGTTAACACAGCCCGCGCGTTTGGCATGTCCCCAGTTGTGGTGACAGACGGGGGACGCCGCTACCTACCCTTCAAAGACGCCCGAGAATCCGCGCCACCTGCCGGGCGCAGGAAGCCAGCGCGCCTTCCGACCACAGCACGAAATCGGCCCGCGCCATTTTTTGCGCCACCGGCCACTGGGCGGCGAGGCGCTGCCGGATCTGCTCCGGAGACCAGCCGCGCTGGCGCAGCCGCTCGTGCTGGGCGACGCGCGAACAGGCAACGCAAATGACCTGATCAAAACAGGTTTCGGCCTGCGTCTCGAACAGGAGCGGGATGACCACCACCGCCAACGGGCAGCCCTGACGGCGCCAGCTGGCCACCTGGGCCAGCCAAAGGGCCCGGATCCGCGGATGCAGAATTGCTTCCAGCGTTTGCCGGGCCGCTGCATCGCCAAAGACGAGGCGCGCCAAGCGGGCCCGATGCAGCCCGCCCGCGGGATCAAACACCTCCCCGCCAAACGCCTGGTGAATTTCCGCGAGGGCCGGCTGGCCGGGCAGGACGACCTGGCGGGCCAGCTCGTCCGTATCAATCACGCAAATGCCGGACGCCGAAAAGAAACCGGCGGCGGTGGATTTTCCCATCCCCACGCCGCCGGTCAAACCGCAAAGTTTCATGAAGATCAGAATCCCCGATAGAACCGCAGCGGGTAATTCGCGGAATCGGTATTGGTATAGGTGAAGGGAACAATGTTCGTATACACCGGCACCCAGTTCACCAGATTGGTGGACGCTTCAATCACCACGGTCTGGCCAGGGGAACCCGTGACCGACAATTGGAACCCGCCCGCCCCGCCGCCGATAAACACGGGGGTCAACTGGGGCGGAGTCGAATTGGCTACCGTAACGAGGGTGGCAACGGAGTCATCGTCCGGGTTCGGATCCACGGTGGTGGCCGATACCTGGGCCTCATTCGTGTAAATGCCCGTGGTGGCGGCGTGGAAGGTCAACGACAGGCTGGCACCCGTATTCGCAGGCAGATTGCCAACCGACCATGCCAGCGTTGAACCCACAACGCTCAAGGGGGCATTGGAAGAAACCAAGGTGACGCCGGAAATAGGGGTGATCACTGAGACCACCACGCCGGTGGACGCGGACGGGCCATAGTTGGTCACGGCATAGAAGATGCTAAAATCCGTCCCGGGAACGACCGAGAGATTGGTGGCGGTGACATAAAGCTGGTTATCTGCCGCAAACCCGACCGGATTGGCCGTGGTGAGAGCAATAGCCCAACCGCTGTTGATCAGCCCAACATCCAAGGGCTTGTCATCCTGCACAAACAGGAACCAGTAACCGTTGGGATTGCTGCCATTCATCACGCCCAGAGTTGAACCCCAAGGCGGCGGCGGCGCGGAAATAATCGGCTCCACAATCACAATCCCACCGCCACCGCCGTTCGTCTGGGTGAGCGCATTGATCAGATTGGTGCCCGCCGGCGTGCCTAGGCCGGTGCAGAGATCGTAGCCCGGCACGGCAAAAAAGTTGGTCGGACTTCCCGACCAGGTGTTGTCACTGTTCGTGACATCATGAAAACAGTTGGCATAGAACGGGGTTTTGGCCAGGGCGTAAAGGGTCGGATTCAGAAAGCCAACGGAGGGACGCCCATTCAAAGCTCCCTGTTGGTTGATGAGGGCCGTAAAGCCCGCCCACAAGGGTGCCGCCGCACTAGTCCCGCCGCTGGCACCGGCCTGGCCATTATCCGAAATCAGATAGACATTATCGGCCGTCAGCGCCACATCCGGAGTATTGCGGAACGTGGCGGAACCATGATTCGCGCCGGTGCCAAAACCTTTTTGCCAGTTGGGAATGGCATAGTCGGTGCTGATGCCGCCACTGCTACCCCATTCGCCCCCGTTCTGGTTTGGAATTCTCCAATTCCAAACCTTCTCCGAGGTGTAAACGGCTCCGGCAGCGGTGGTCAACGTCGTCCCGCCCACTTCCGTAATATTCGGGCTGTCCGAGGGAAACGTAATCGGATTATCCGGTTCCAGAAAAGCATCGGTATCCCCGACGGCATTGAAGAAAGTCTGCCCCTGCAAGGCCATCTGCTGGAAAATCTGTTCGGCGCTGGCATCCGGCGGGCCGCCCCCCCAGGAGCAACTCAACTGGCGGGCCAGATTGTCATTCGCCATTTGGCTCAAGATGTCCACCCACGGGCTGGGGTTGGGCGCTTGATAAACATAAATGTTGGAAACCCCCGGGGACATGGACATGATCATTTCAATGTCCAGACAGACCTCCCCATTGCCACCGCCCGGCACCGGCACCCCGCCATCCACCGGCACATTCACCAAGTTCGGCGGGTTGGCTAAACCGATGGCCCGCGCATAGGCCGCGACATCGCCCGGAAAATAAGAATCAAACTGCACCAGCCCGACATTTTGGCCCGCCCCCGTCAAGGTGGTACCCGGCACATAAGCAGTGCGGAAGTCGGCACCCAGATAAGTTCCTTTGGGGCCGGAGCCGGCCTGCGGCGCGACCTGAGAAATTTGACTTAACGGAATAATATGCGCCTTTGGCCGCGGCACCGAATAGTTATCCATTCCGCTGATGTGGAGGATGGGCAACGCGGAATCCACCGCCGGCTCGGCATCGGGAGCGAAAAAGGTGCGGGATTCCTTGGGATGCCGGTAGGTGCGCAGCGTCACTTTAAACGCCTTTTCAATGTTCCGGACACTGCCTGCCACATCCAAAATCAGCCGGTTGGGGTGCCGAACCGTGACGGTGAGGCCGTTAGCCTGGGCAAAATCAACCACCTTCTGGAACTCCGGCTCGGTCGGAGCAAAATGGGCCGTAAACTCCGCCGGCGTGAGATAGTGCTGGAAGTGGGGGCTGGAGGGATCATAAATCTGGGCCAGCAGATTGGTGAGCGCCTCGGGGTCCCGCAGGGGCAAGCCAATGGCCAGAAGCAAACGATTCGTTTCCGCCGACCGGCCGTTCGGGACCAGATGCGCCGTCGCCGGCGGCACATGGCCGTGAAGCTGTTTCAGGAGGCCCGGCCCGGCGGCGGGCGCGGACCAAACCAAGCCGGCCACGGCGAAGGCTCCGAGACTCGTCCTCAAAAAAATCTTACTCATAAAAGCTTTCATGCAAATTCAGGCATCGCCGTTCAGGGGAAATTTTTCACCGGATAATATTGGGTGGGCTTGTAAACACCGTTGGTGAGGCGGTTGGTGGCCGACAAACTGGCGGCCGCCGCGTCATCAAAGGTCAGCACGAGATTGGTCACGGCATTTCCGCCGCCGGCGCCCGCCATGATCAGGGTGTTCAGGCCCGAAGGCGCGACCACCAGCGCCGCCACATCCTTCGGCGAGGTGTGGGAGAACTTGCTCAAGGTGACCGTGGCCTTGACGAGCGAACCGCCCACCTGGCTCACATTAATCGTCGAGGGATACGGCGAGGCGTTGGTGTTGTCGTTGATGACAATCGGCGTGGTATTGGAATAAACCGCGGTCCAACTACCGAGGCTGAAACCAAAAACATTGGTGCCGATATCCAGCGCCCCATCCTGCAGCCGGAAGGTGGCGACAATTTGCTGCCGATTGGTGCCGGCCGCCGTGAAGGTGAACGGCTGCGAGGCGGAGTGACCCCGATAAGCGAGCGGCCCATAAATTTTGGTCACGGGATTGACCGGCGTGATGCCGCTGGAGGGCAGCAGCGTGGCGACCAAGTTGTTGACATTGGTGCCGCCCGCGACCCGGAAGGCAAACAGAATTTGAACCGTCTCGCCAGGATCAATCAGCCCGTTGGGCGCCCCGGCCCCGATTTCCGAGAGCAACTGCGCCCCAGCCGGGACAACGAAGCTGCCGGTGTCGTCATGAATGGTCAACAGGGCCGCCGAGGGGGCCGCCAGCAGGCCGTTCACGGGGCTGGTCAATTGCAGCAACACAGTCCGGTCCGGCTGAACCGTCGTCGATCCAATGATGGGAACCGTGAAGGAATTGGAGACCACGCCGGGGGCGAAGACCAGCGTGCCGTTGGTGGCGATAAAATTGAGCCCGGCCAGGGCGGTGCCGTTGGTGGCCATGAAATTCACGGCGGCCACCGAGTTCGCATACCCGGTGCGATAGACAGTGATGCGCGCCGCCCCGGCCGTTTTGAGCACGGTAAAATCGGCGCTGGAGAAGCGCAGGGCGGAATCGCTGTCCACGATGGTCACCATCATCTGGCTGGGCGGAACGAGGCGGCCCGGACTGGTCGGATTGGACAAGTTGATTTCAAAGACATGATCGCCGGGATTGGCGCTGCTATAGAGGATGGGCACGGAGAAGGTCCGGTCGGCAATACCGTTGCTAAAGGTCAACAGGCCGCTGGTGGGGGCATAATCCCGGCCGCCCACCGCATGATTGGTGGCGGTGCCATCGGCAGTGGCGTAGCTGACAGAGACCGGCCCGGCGTTGGTGTTATAGCAATGCACGGTCACCGCCAAGCTGCCGGCATTCTTCAGCACGCTGGCGGTGGCATTGGTGAAACCCACCCCGACATCCACATCGCGCAGGATCACCGTGGTCATGCCCGGCGTCCCGATCTGCATTCCGGCGCTGGGATTGACCAAGCCCACGGTAAACTGCTTGTCGCCGGTATAATTGGTATCGTAAATCAGCGGGATGAAGATGACCGCCTGCGCGGCCCCATCGTTAAACACCAGCTGGTGGGGCGCGCCGTTGTCAACGAAGTTGACCCCGGCCACCGCCGTGCCATTGGTGATGGTATAATAGATGGTGCTCGTCCCCTGCGTGTTGTTATAACGCTGGACGGTGAGGGTGGCCGCCAAGCCCGATTCATCGAACGTGTTGGTCGCCGCCAGAAACGCCACGCCGGTATTGGTGTTCAAAATCGTCACCGTGGCGTTCGTCGGATCCGTCAACCCCGCCCCGCCGGTGGCATTGGCCAGCCAGACCGAGAAGAATTCGGTCGGCTCCACCGTTCCAGTATTTAGAACTTGAACCGTGAAAGTCTTGCTGATTTCCCCGCGATCGAAGGTCAGCACGCCGCTGGTGGGAACATATTTCGCCCCGGCCACCGCCGTGCCATCCGAGGTGCCGTAGCCCACCGTCACGGTTCCCGTCACGCCATTGGTGCGCACCACGGTAATCACACAATTGGCATAGCCGGAACCGCCGCCCTCGCTGACCCCATAGTCGGTCGAGGAAAACCTAAACGACCCCCTCGCCAGCGTCCGATCCTGAATGGTCAGCACGGCATTGGATGGGGCAACCAAAGCCGAACCGGTCGGATTGGTCAACTGCAGGGCCACGGTCTGGTCGCCGTCGGAGACGCCGTTGATGACGGGGATCATCATGGTCTGGGTGGAAACCCCGGGAGCAAAGGTCACTAAAACATTCGTCACCGATTGATAATCCACCCCGGGCACCGCCGTGCCGCCGGCAGCGGTGTTAAACGTGACCGTGGAAGTGCCGACCGTTGACCCCAGCCGGTTGATATCCACCGCCGCCTGCCCATCCGGGGCTCCGGCAGCATACTTGGCGGCCAGATAGGCGGGAGCCGAGAAACTGATGGCGCTATCCACATTGACGATGGTGAGCACCGCCGTGGGCTGGCCACCGTATTCGGCGGGAGCCTGCGGGGTCAGCCCGAGGTTGACAGTCAGGTCCGGGGTGATGATCCGGTCGTCCTGCACGGAAACCACGACAGTCTGCTGAACCTCGCCCGGAACAAAGGTCAGATTGGCCACCACACTAAAATAATTAGTCGCGCCGGCATGATCCGTATCCGCCCGGGCAGTGCCATCGGTGGTGAAGCAGGTGACAAACACATTTCCGGAACCATCCGTATTGGGGCCGCTGGTGCCGCCAACCCGATTGATGGTGATAACGACATTCGTGCCGTTCTCATTGACGGAATACGCCCCCGATGAGAATTCAAAATTCCCGACGCCCATCATGGAACCGCCATAAATCCGGGCCAGATGCGGATGCGATTCCCCATAATAGCGGGTAAAACCGCCGCCGATGATAATTTTCTCATCCGGCACATTGGTGGGATAGCTATGGATGGAGGCTTGCTCAATCACGACCGCCTGCACAAAACTATCGGCCCCCACGCCAAAATTAATGGTGGGATCCACGGTGCCATCCGGATTCAACCGCGTGATCCGGTTGCGCTGGACGCCACTGCAATGAGTAAACTCCCCGCCCAGCACAATCCGGTTGTCCGTCTGCACGGCGATGGTGAAGACGCCGTCATCCGCCCCCAAGCCCGGCGTGAAGGAATTATCGGCGGAGCCATCCGCGCTATTCAACCGGGCCAGGTGGTTAAAGTTGGTACTGCCATTGGCGCTGGTGAACAGGCCGCCGACCAGAATCTGGCCATCCAACTGAAGGGCGATGGCCCGAACGGAATCATTGGCGGTCGCGTTGGTAAAGGACAGATCCACGGAACCATCCACGTTCAACCGGGCGATATGGTTGGCGGAGACCCCGTTCACGGTGGTAAAATCACCGCCCAGGAGGATTTTGCCATCCGTTTGGACCGCCAAGGCATACACCTTGCCATTGGCGCCCGCGCCGCCCGGATTGAAAGAGGCATCCGGACGACCTTCCTGGCCATTAATGCCGTCGCCATCCAAGCAGCCAAAACCGTTTGCCACCACCCCGTTCAGGCGGGTGAAAGAGCCGGCCACCAGAATTTTCCGCTGACCGCTCACAAAAGTTTCCGCGACGGCATACACCGGATTGTCGGCCCCAGAACCCGGATTGAAGCGGCTGTCCAACGAACCGTCGTAGTTCAGCCGGGCAATGCCATGGCGAACCACGCTGTTTAGGTTGGTGAAGAACCCGCCCACCAGAATACGGCCATCCGACTGGAGGGCGAGCGTGCGGATGGAATTGTCTGCCCCAAAAGCGGCGGACGGGAAGAGGAAGGTGGGATCCAAAGTGCCGTCCTCATTCAAGCGGGCCAAGCGCTGGCGATACACGCCACAGGCCATGGTGAAATCACCGCCGACGATCAACTGGTTGTTGGACTGAAGGGCGAGCGCCAGCACGGCATCATCAAAACCACTCAATGGACTATAGGTAATATCGGGCGAACCGGGCGTCTCCAGCACGGCCCCCGGATTGGTGGGGGTCGTATCAATAATGTTCAGCACCGCCCGCGCCGGACTGCCGGACGCATTCCAGGGCAAGGGGCTATTCAGCACCGTGGCGTTGGTTAAAAACAGATTCAAGGACACCAAGCCGCCGGTGGCGCCGGCGATGACGGGCACATCAAAGAACCGGCTGACCTGCCCGTTCGTGAAAGTCAGAACGTTGGTCTGGCCGATGTAATTCATCCCGCTCAAAGCCGTGCCATCCACGGTGTAGTTGGTGACCGTGAGGGTGCCGGCGCTGCCCCCGGTGCGGATCACCGGAATATGCGCGGTGCCCCCGTATTTCTTAACCGAATAGGCGGCCGCCGAAAATTCCACCGTCCCGGGGAAATCCACATTGGTGATGACCAAGGTCGCGTTGGTGATGGCGGAAAGCCCCAGCACATACGCACTCGCCCGGCCCCCCGCCAAGCCATTAGTCAACCGGAGATTGACCGTCAGATTCGTGGTATAAACCCAGTCGCGCTTTACAGGGATGGTGATCGTCTTGGGCAAAGCATCCGCGCTGTCCCAGTGAATCACGTTGGTTGAACCCACATAATTCACCCCATTGACGGCGGAACCGTCGCTGGTAATGGCCGTGACATCCAGGGTGCCGGTGCTGGAACCCAGACGGTTGAGCACAATGCCAGCCACCCCGGCATTCTCGGCCACCGTATTGGTGGCGAAAGCGAGGGCGACGTGGCCGGCACCAAACACATTGTTCACAATCGTCAGCACGGCATTGGTCAAACCGGGTTTACCCCCGCCAGTGACGCCATAGAGCAGGAGATTGATTGTTTTGTCCGGCTGATTGGCCGTGCTGGGGATGATGGGGACAGTAAAGGACTGACTGGTGTCCCCATCAGCGAAGGTCAGGGAATCGCTCACACTAGTATAGTCAGTCGGACTAATCGCCGTGCCATTGAAAGTCCGGTAATACACCGTCACGATCCCCTTCGTGCCATTGGTGCGGACGAGCGTGACGGTCGCGGTGCTGGCATTTTCGTTCACGGTGTAGGACGGCGCGCTGAAACTGAAGGTGCCGGCCGGGAAGTTCCCGTCAATAATGGTCATCGGACTGGTCTGATTCAGGCCGAGGGCCGCCCCGAGCGGAATCGTCTCGCCACCCAAGCTGAAAAGGTCGAAGGCCGGGGCCACCAACGCCAGATTGGCAATCACATTCCCGGTGAAGTTGGTATTATTGATGATCGTCAGCGTTTCGGCCGCATTATTGCCCGCCGAACCCACATAATTCTGATCTTCAAAGGCGACGCTCCGGGTCCAGGAGCTCGACCACATGGTCGCCCAAGTCGGCTTGAGGTTGCCGATGGTGAAATCCGTTCCCAATCTGGCAATGCCCTGCTGGTTGGTAGCTGCGAGGGGCGAGTAAAAATTCGCCGCAATGGTTCCCAGATTGCCATTGCTGCGGACGAGGGACACAAAGAGGGTGCCCGCACTTTTGTCCACCGAATACCGGTCGTAAGAAAGCTCCAGATTGCCGGGCCCGGGCGTGCCCCCACCAATCAAGCGCGCCACGTTACTGCGCGGATGGGTATCCAACCGGCCGTTATTGATAACCCCCTGTTTGGCCGGGCCCGAATGAGCGTAAGACCCGCCGCCGAACCGCAGGAAATTCCCGCCCACAATCACGTCCCCATCCGCTTCCAAGGCGATGGCCCGGATCGAATTGAGGTGGTTGCCCTGCGGATAATCATTGGTGTTGATGGCATCAATATTATGATAATGGTTGATCGGGCCGGCGAACTGGTTGTAAGCCGTATCCATGAAGCTCGTGTCCAGACTGCCGTTGCGGAACAGCCGGGCAAGGCCGATCCGGCGGGTTTGATTGACGTTCGCAAAGTCGCCGCCCAGGAGGATGTTCCCATCCGCCTGAAGGGTGATGACATTCACCCGGTCCGCCACGCCGGTGACCGGATTGTAAGTGCCGTTGAGGGCGCCCACCGTGCTGAACCCGGCATCCAACGTGCCATCCGGGTTGAAACGCGTGATCCCGTTGATCGCGATCATTTCCACCGTGGAAAAGGTTCCCCCCACGACCAATTTTCCGTCCGGCTGCAAAGCCAGCGCATAAACCGGATCGTTGGTTCCGGTTTTGGGATTATAGGTGCCGATACCGGGGTTGAAGGCGGCATCCACCGAGCCGTCGCCGTTAAAACGGGCGACGCAGCCATAGGTGACCCCGCCGATGTGGGTAAAGGCCCCACCGGCATACACCGAGTTGGTGCCGGAAGCCGGCACCGCCAGCGCATAAACCGGCTGGCTGATCGAATCCCCGGGATTAAAGGCTGTGTCCAGCGAGCCATCGTCGTTCAAACGCGCCAGATAACTGCAATTCGTATTGTTATAGGCCGTAAATGCGCCAGCAATGTAGATTTTGCCGTCGGACTGCAGGCTGATGGCAAAAACCTTGCCGTTGGCCCCTGCACCGGGCGTGAAGGTCGTGTCCACCGAGCCATTCGCGTTGAGGCGGGCGACGCGATAGCGGCTGGCACCGTTAAAGGAGGTGAAGTTGCCCCCGATCAGAATCTTCCCGTCCGGCTGCAGCACCACGCAATTAATGGTGTCATCGGCGCCGCTGTTATACCACGGGGAAAAATTTCCCTGAAAGGCGGGATCCTGATAGCCGTTGGCCAAGACGCGCACAATCCGGTTATAGGGATTGGAGTCATACGAAATAAAGCTGCCCGCAATGATCACCTTGCCATCGGGCTGTTCGGCGGCGGCATAGACCGTGCCGCCGTTGCCGTTGGCACTGTCGCTGATCCCGCCCTGGGTTCCAGGATACTGCAAGAACGGCGGAAGGGAATCGTTGGCCCCATCCTTGTTCCAAGTGCGATCCACGGCGCCGGCAGGCTGATCGTCAAACAGAATGGTCACCGTGGCCTTGGAAATCTGCCCCAGCGCCAGCACGGCGTTATTATGGGCGGTGTCCCGCGGATAGTAGATCTCCGCTTCCAAATCCTCATTGAACTCCGGATCGGGGTCATCGGTAATCGGAATGGAAATCGCCCGACGACTGGCATCCCCCGGCTCCCAAGTGAACGTTCCGCCAGCAGCAACAAAATCAACGCCTGGCGTAGCGTAATCAGAGCCAGCCTCAAGCGGGAAGGTATTGTATGACGGTCCCTCGTCGATCAAACCAGAGCTATGGTCAAAGGTGTAATTCAAGGCCCACCTTTCATCACTGCGAGGAGCCCGGGAAGGATAGACATAAACGACGGCATTCCCTTGACTTTCTCGACAACGGAAATGCGTGCGTTCAATGTAGAAAAAAGGCAGGGTGGCCGCCCGATCTGCCAGGCTGGCGGGCTTATTCCAACTCACCACGTTGACGATCGTATTTGTCACCCCCGCCGCCACCGGCGGAATCAAGTCCGTGGATTCCAGCGGATCCAAAATCGGGGTACCCAGCGTGACCGCAATTTGATTGGGCGGCGCATAAGCGACAGTATTTGTGTCGGGGGCAGGGATGACAGCAACCGCAGATAGCGTCACGCGGATATCGGCGCTCATCTGGTAGTCGTCAAAAATCAACAGGCCATTAGTGACCGTGGCCGCCGGCTGATTGGAATCTCCGGTCACCACGTAGGGCACCAAAACCCGTCCGCTGTAGCCCTTCGTACGGGTGACGGTCACCCGCGCGCCCACCCAGGTAGGCACCGAGGCCATGGCCGGATCGCCGGGCGAAGACGCATCGCCATCACTGACATTATACGTGGCGGCGGTGAATAAAAAGGTGCCGGACGGGACGGTAGGGACCGTTTCTTTCCAGTTCAGAACAAAGGAGCCGGCGTCACTCCAACCCGGGGCCGGGGATTGATTGCCGTTCACCGAAATGTAATAGGTGGTTCCCGCCACCGCCGTGAAGGTCAGCCGGCTTTGGACCACGAACAAAGTGATATAGTCGTCATTCGCCGTCACGAGGTTGCCGAGCGTCGGAGCATTGGTGTAAACCGCCAGCACCGTGTCAAAATCGCCGCCGAACGTGTCAAAAGCCACCACGCCGTTCGAGGGCGCGATCCACCGATACCAGACGGACTTCGCGACGCCAGCAAAATCATCGGTGTTAATAAAATCCGGTTCCCCCGCCTCCAGGGTGGCCAAGTTGTTGGTGCCGGCAAGGGCGCCGGACAGCCCCGAAATAACCGCGGCATTGGTAAAATTGTCATTGGCGGGCTGGGCAACGGCCAAGCTGGCCAGCAGGCCCAGGCCCGCGACCAGCGCCAACTTCATCCACCCGGCCAGCACAACACGGACGGCCACCGGCAATTCGACAAACATTTTCTGAATGGTATTCACAAGATAGCTCCAGTCACTCCGCCGCCGGAGGCAGCAGGGGTATTCGTTTCAAAAATTTTCATTCGGCTTTCAAAGAAATCAATAGGGCTGCACGCTCACCCGGTAGGAACGCGGGGGGGTATTCGTGGTGGAATCAAACACCCAGACATTGGTCACCTCCCAATTGTCGAACGGCCAGGTGCCGTTGTTGACATAGGGTTGGGGCGAATTGAAATTGGTCAGGGTCAGCCAAGCGGGCGTGGCCAAACTGGTCGTGTATTCCACCCGGTTGCTGGCCTGGGGAATCGTCGACCACTGGATGCGCACCAGCGGCGGCACGTTGGTGGTCCGCGTCGCGCTGAACAACACCTGCGAGGGCACAAAGACCGGGGTTGGATCGGTGCTATTGCCCCGGCCATCATGATCCGAATCAAAGTCGGAGCTGGCCGCCAAGGCGGCATTGACGGCGTTGGTGGTGCCATCCGGGTAAACGAGATTGGTGGAACTGAACGTGCCGGCATAATCCGAAATCCAGCGGAGATGGTCGCCGTTGTAACCGTTGATTTTTTCGGCCACGGAAATGCCATTCGTATTCTGGGCTTGCGCGTAATAAATGACCAGATTGGTGTTGAACGTCAGGCCCGGAATGCTGCTGTTCGGATGGTTGGTCTCATTATAAGCGGCATTTCCCGCCAGAACCAAATTATCCACATACATGGCGTTACGGCTGCCTGTGCCGGTAAAATAAAATTGGCTGGTGCCCTGGGCATCCAAAATCAACTGCCCGATGGCCACATTGTTCGAGAAGCCGGTCACCGAATTGCCCCGATCCTCCCCGGCCCAAGTGTCGGTGATGATCACCTGGGTGATCCCCGGCGCCACTTGATAGATGACGGTGCCCAACAAATCCCCATAGGTAGGCTTGAGCGGCAGCTCCAAACCTGCCCCTCCGTTCAAATAATTGGCAAAGCCCAGTGCCCAAAAGTTGATCACGGGAAGCGGGATCACGGGAATGGTGACCCCAAAAATATTGGAGCCGGAAATGGAACTCATGATCCGGCTGCCGTCGGCCAGCAGATTGGTGGCGGTCAGGGTCAAGGACTTGCCGACCTGGAGGGAGGTGCCGGCAAACGCCATCACGCCGGCGGTATCACTGAACGCCCCGCCGGCCGTCACCGTGCCGCCGACCATCGCCGACGCTTGGGACTGAATCGTAACCGCGCCGTCGGGATCGATAGAATTAGTGAGCATGGCGGATATTGCCCCAGCGTTCAGAAAAATATCCGCGTATATCGTCGTTCCGCCCCCGTTAATGTTGACCCGCCCCGAATTGATAAAACTCAAGTAGGGCAAAGCCTCACTGCCAAAGTTGGCTTCGGACAGGGTGCTGATAGCCCCATTATTGGTCAGGGTCCGCAACCGGGGAAATGAACTGGCCCAGGACATGCCAGACGAACCCAGATTCAACTCACCCTCGGACGAAGCGGCCCCGAGGCCAAAACCATTGGTGGTAATCAACAGATTGGTGCAGTTCAAGTTCAAGGTGCGGAAGACATTCATCACGTCGCTGATGACGACATTATTGGAACTCTTGAGCACCAAATCCTGCACATACGAAGGACTCCCCGGCGTAGTGCCACAATGCGCCAGCAGCACACGAAAATCGTAAAAGACCGGCGTCGCCGCGTTGGTGTCGGTATATTGCCAGGAGGTGGTCCAAGCCTGCACCGAACCGCTCCAAAGCGGCAGGGAGGATTGGATCAGGTTGGAAATCGTGAGGCTGCCGTTGGTGTTCCCGAGGTAGAGATCCGAAAACGGCGCGGGCACCGGGGATTGCGAGTCATAATTAAACTGGTTGGGGCTATCGAGCTTGAAATAGTTCATGCCCGAAAGGCTGGCACTGGACAGGTTCAACTGCTGGCGGGCCGTAATTTCCACGCGCCCCGGCATGTTGGTTATCGAAACCATTCCAAGGCCGGCGTCATTGGTGGCCAGTGCGGTAGTGATCAATTGGGCGTTGACGTAGGAATAAATGTTGTTGGTGACCACATCCGGCGAAATAAAGGGGGGAAACGCGCTGTTGGTAGGCACAAAACCCAAGGCCGATCCGACCGAGGTATCCGAAGCCACAAATACAAAATTACCCGGCACACCCAACCCCGGGTTGCCATAACTTAAAATGTTGGTGGCGGAACCCGCCCGGTAGTCATTATAAAGATCCAAGTAAATGGGCCGCGCCCCAGCGGTGGCGGGATCCACATAATTACCCGCCCATTCGATTTGAACCGCGCCATTGGGATCCGGGCTGAAATAGACCTGCTCACTGACATTGTTGGTATCGTCGGTTTGAATAAACACCATCCGGACGGTGACATTGGTCGCCGAAGTCGGTTGTTGCACGTAATAGGGCTTGGAAGGGGACAGAAAGAACGTGCCCACCGAACGGACCGGAGCCGAATAGGCCTGATTCGGGAAAAGCGACGACGCTGGAATCCATTTGTTGGTGCTGGTATCGGTTTCACCCCGGGCGTAAACCCGCGCGCCCAAGATCGGTTGAATCGCGACCTTACCCTGCGATAAGTCCACCGAGTTGCCAAAAAATTTCGCCCCGCCCCCCGGACCCAAGGCAATAAGCCCCGCATTCATGATATTGGTGGCCTCCACCTGAATCCCCCCATAACCAAAGACGCCAGCACCGAAACCCAACTGCACGGCATTCAGGGAAGTGCCACAGTTAATAAGCCCATTCTTGGCATTGTAAATATTGGCCGCCGCCGCCTGCATTGGTCCATAATGGGTGTCAAACCGGAAACCGATGGTCGAGGTCATCTTCCCAAAATTTGTGAAATTTTGCGTAAAAGTCCAACCATAATAGAGTTCCACCTGCCAATTTGGCAGATAGGTCGGGCTGGGGAACGGAACATCGAAGGTGCCCAGCCTGTCGTTGACAAAATTCGTGGCCGAAACAACATTGTCAATCGTGGACAGATATTTGTTGTTGTAAAAAACGGCATCCACGGCCATGGCGGAATGGCCCACCGTCAGCAACCCCAAGCCCAGCGCCAAAGCTTTCACGCTTCGGCGGGCAGAGTTAAAGGAGAAACAAAGTAATTCCATCATATTCTTAGTGGATCGTAATCGAGTAATTCCGGTTGACCACCTGGTTGGCGGAGTCGGTCAACTGCACAGTAAAGGTGAAGACCCCGGCGGCGACCGGCGTGCCCGACAGCGTGGCCGTGGCCGGGTTAAAGCTCAAGCCGGGCACCTGGGAAGGACTGGCCCAGAAATAGGGGGGTTGACCGCCGGTGGCCGTAAAAGTTATCCCGGTGCCATTGTAAGGCACGCCATTGGTGCCGTCCACGGCCGTGGCCGGGGTCACGGTAATGAGCATCAGGTTCAACAGGCTGGCACTGGCGGTGCCATCGGGGAAGACCGCCGGATAATTGGTGGAATCATCAAACTGCCCAAAAGCCAGCACTTTCACCTGCGTATCCTGATTTAAAAACTTATTGGTCGGGTAGTTATAGACACTTTGGCTGCCGTTCAGATACAGGCTCAACAAATTCTTGTTAAAGACCATTCTTACGCCCGGAGTGATGGTGCCGGGCCCGGCCCAATTACCACGGATGGCAGTGCCATCAAATCTGGGCTGCGATACCGTATAATTTTTGCCATACGGATAGCCATTTTGACCATCGGGAACAGTTAAATCCTCGGCGGTAAACAGGAATTCCGGAGTCGCCGACACCCGCTGATAGTATTCCACCACCTCCTGGCTGTTCTCAATCTTCACCATAGTGTAATTGTTGGTCTTGGGCACAAACGCCTGGCCGAGCAGCGAATCGTAGTTGGCGCGGATAAACTGCACCCGCCCGAGGCCCCGCCGCAAGGCTGGCTGGGGCACGGCGTTGCTACAGAGGGAGGGCTGCACCAAGAGGGTCACATTGGTATAGGCGGTAATGGTGATCTGCGTGTAAAATTGACCGATATTGCCCGCACCGGGGACGGTGTTGGCGGTCACCACATTGGTGGTGTAAACCGTGTTGGTCTGCAACACGGAAAGGATTGAATAGCCACACCAAGCCGGCGGCACGAGGAAGAAGTCGCCGGAGGGCACATTCAGGATGTTGGTGACGATGGAACTGTTGGTCACCAACCCATCCGGCGACCCGCCAAAGACCGGCGAAACGTTGGTGGTAATGATCACGACCGTCGTATTGGTATAATAATTATTGGTGACGAGGCCGCCGAAATAATATTGGTAGGTCGTCAGAATATTGGTGGCGTAATTGGTGGCAAACACCACGACCGGCTCGCAAATGCCGGGACGGAGAATGTAATTGTAGTTGGTATACAGATTATAGAACGTCTGCGTCAGGCCATAGGCACTTCCGCCGGCCGGATTGTTGGTGCCCGTCGGCACACCGTTCGTGGTAATCCCATTGTAAATGATGGTATTCGAGGACCCATACAAATAAGGGGGGTTGTCCAGCGGCCGGGTGGCGACCACCTGGAAACCGCACCAATTGGTGGGAATGAGAAAGAAATCCCCCGCCACTTTATTGGTGTAAATCAAGTTGTAATTGGTCAGGCTGAAAAAGGGCGCATACCAGGCATAATTGGTGGTCCACACACTTTGCACGATCACCGCGCGCGAGGTGGAATAGTGGTTGGTGTAGATATTTCCAAAAGTGTAGTGCCAGTTGGTGATAAAGAAATAATTGGTGGATACCGGCGCTTTGACGGCGAAGACCGGCCCATACCAGGTATAGTTGGTCAGATAGAAAACGTAATTCGTCACCCCGCCAAAATCGTAGCTGAAATTGGTTTTGATAATTGACAAGGCAGGATAAAGCGCCTTCAGCGTCGTGGGATCATTGGTCAGCCGATCCGAAAAAGTTCCCAAATCCAGCGTGGACATGAGCACGTCATTTTCGGGGGCGGACGCGTCGTAATTGATAATGGTGGGCCCCGGCTGATTGGTAAAATACAGGCCGCCGTTGGTCAGCGCGGCCACGACATTGTTGCTGAAGACCGGCGGCACCGACTGATTGGTGAAATAAACGACGGGGGTGGTGGTGATCTGCAAGCCGATGTTGGTAATAATGGACAAGAAACTCAGACCGGGATAATTGGTCAGCAGGGTGGACGGAGACGTGGTGGTGCCGGATTGGGAAAGCAACGCCCCGAGAGACAGGGTGGTCAACTGTTGCGCCTCCTGAAGATTGGTGGTGAGGAGCACCCCGCCCGAAGGCGCCGGATCCTCCCAATTAATGGTGTTGGAACTCAGCAAAAACTTCAAACCAGCGACATCATCCCGGGAAAGCCCGGTGTAGAAAATACCCGCCCCCTCCGCCACCCCCGTCGCCGCACCATAACCCAACCCACCGCTGGCGACGGAGGAATAACTACCCAGATAATCCGCCGCGTAGGGCACGGTAATAGCGTTATAGGGTATACCGAACGGATGGGCCCCGCAGTATTCAGTAATAGTAAAATTAAAGAGCGCACCGTTAATGTAAGGGGAATAGGGAAAATTTTGATTGGGATTCACGTCAAAATTCCGCATCACCACCAGATATTTATAAAGTAAGGGGCATTGATCGACTCCAGCCGGGTTCGCACCTGGCAAACGGTCATGCAACGTCCACACATAGCTAGCCGGATCCGCCAATCCGAGTTCCAACACCGCATTGTGCAGGATCATCGATTTCAAATCCAACAAGCCCAAGGTTTCAGCGGTGTGATTGATTTGCAGCACCTCCAAGGAAAACTCCGACACGTCAGCACTGTAATTGTCCAGGGTATTCGCGGCATTTAAACTGACGGGCGCGCCGCCCGTCAGCCAACTGGTGCCCAGCGTAACCCCATTGGTGGAGTTGAACAGGAAAATCGGGGTGTTGGTCTGGCCACACATCACCCCATTCATGACCGCGAACGCCGCATCAATATTCGTCAAGGCCGCAGAACCATAGGTGCTGCTAAACAAGCCATCGGCGGCGTAATACATCACGGGCACCACGGGCCGGTAACCTTCCCGGTAGTCCTTGGGCGCCACACTATCATGATACCCATAACCAATGTCGATGATTTGCCAAGCGTCCCCGTTGTTGCCGATGGGGCCGCTCAGGGAAAATCCCCAAGCGGACGGGAGGGCCGCCAGCAAAACGCCAGCCTGAAAAATATGTTGAATCAGTTTCCGCATACAAATTTGATTAACGCAAGAGCAGCACGCGGTAGTAAGCCGCCTGGCTGCCACCGACATAGCTTTGATCCGTGAGACCCGCCGCAAACAGCGGCAGACCGAAATTCACCCAGGAACCCAGGTTGGTGGAAACCTGCACCTGATAGGTGGCCCCGGGCTGGCTATTCCAGCTCAGAATCAGGCCCGCCGGGGTTTTGACCAACTGGGAGCGCAGCCAGGTGGCGGCGTTCGTCGGGTTGCCACCGCTCAAAAAGACCTGCCCCAAGCTCGGGCCGCCGGGGACCAGCGGCGCATCCACATTGGCGGGCCAGTTGGAATATTTGGTGCCGTAATATTTTTTCACCCACTCGGCGGGAATGCCAAACCAATCATCGCCCCCCCAAGTCTTAGCACTGGTGGCCAGCGAAAGGGGCGAGGCCGCCCCGGAAGGGGTGACATAACCGACTTGGAACGCATGCGTGCTGCCGGCCAAGGCCGTCATGACCCACTGATTGCTGGTGACCTCCGCCGCCGGGGTATTGGTCAAGCCATCCACGAACACCTGATATTTCGCGACCGGCACAGACTCCTGCGAAGCCCAGGTCACGATCAATTGCGGCAGGTAATAGCCCTCGGCATCGAGTTCGAACGGGGCCCAGACAAACGGCGCGCTCAGGACCGGCAAATTGGTGACCAAGGTGTTCTGGTAACGCTGGGCAAACAAATCGAAGGTATTGGGATAACCGGTATAGCCCGACCAGACCACCATAAACTGACCGACCCCATCCGAGGCCACCGCCGGCTGTTTTTGCACGCTCACGGTGGTGGTGTTCACCCGAAACTCGCCGCCCGAAAGCGAACCATTGCTGTGCAGAAACTGGCCAAAAATGCCCTCGCTGTCCCCGTCCTGTCCCAGACTGGTCCAGGTGACGAGATAATCCAACCCCAACGCATTGACGCGGGGCAGATACTGATCGCCATACCGCTGCGAATTAACGCCCAAGACCGCCCCGCCCACATTCCCGAGGAAGGCGCGCCCATAGATATCCAAACTGTTGGTGGCGGCGGCGAGGTCTTTGGCCATCCAAACGATCAAATAGCGGCCGTCGGTGGCGGCCGCGATCGCCGGATTGGCGCAGGGATTCAGGTCCGCGTTGACCAAAAATTCATTGCCCAGCGCCGCGCCGCCGTTGTCAAACAACCGCGCGCAGATGTCCACACTCGCACTGGGCGGAGTAATGCCGCTGTTCACCGCCCCATTGGTTCCGGGGACAACGGATTGTCGCTGCTGCTCGGAAACCCAAGCCACGGCAAACCCACCGGTCGCCAACGCGGTGACCGCCGGGTTGCGCTGATTGAAGGCAATGGTTTGATTCACCAAAAACTCCCCACCGAGCTTTTGTCCCGCCGGCGAGAGGATCTGCCCGTAAACATCCTGCAGGGAATTGGAACCGGCCTGATTGTAACTGGCCCAAACCACCACCACATTGCTGTTATTGAGCACCGCCACGGCGGGGTTGATCTGGAAATGATTCGGATAGGTGTTGACCCGAAGGTCGTTGGGGCCCAGAAAGGTGTTGGTGGGCGTTAAAAACCGGGCGTAAATATGCTGATCCAAACCCGGAATCCCGCCCTGCCAGACGAACACGGCCCCGCCATTTTTCAACAGCGCCACGCGCGGGTTTTCCTGGCTGCCCGCGCCCACGGCATTGACCCGGAACGCGCCGTAAATGCTGTTGAGCCGGCGCGCACTGATGCCCCAGCCATTCCCGTCGGTAATCGGATCCTGCCAGACCACAAAGCCACCGCCGGGGGAAAGGGCCGCATCCGGAAACATCTGGTCGGCCGGCAGGGAACCGACCACGGCGGATTCCACGCCGCTGGCGACATAGTTGGTGGCCGGCTGGGCCGAAACCGGAGAGGCAAAGCTGGAAATGAGCAGCAGCCCCCAGCAAAGGGAGCCCATCAGGTTGGAGGCACGCGTGGAAAATGACTTCATGGAACGACAGGGGTAAAATAGATCAGGCCGGCGGAATTGTCTAAATATTCCGGCCGTGGCCGCTGCGCAGTCGCCTGCGTCAGCCAGTTGCTTGTTCATCCAGCTTGGCAAATTCATGGTCAAATCAACTCAGCCTGCCGTTCCGCCAGGGGCGAATCCAGACCGGCCATCATTTTATTAAAACCCCAGCACTGAAACAGACCGCGCAGTTTTTCGCGATCCGCCGGGCGCACCGCCAGTCGGTCCGGTGAAAATTCACACGGCACATCCCGCAACCGCACCAATTCCAAATTGCGGCGCAGGAGGGACCCCGACGCCGACAAACTTGACCGAATTTTACCGGAGTTTACCGCGGCCAACCGGTTTAACAATTCCGGCACCGTGCCAAATTGCCGCAACAACTCCGCCGCGGTTTTGGGCCCGACCCCGGGCACGCCGGGAATATTATCCACCGCGTCGCCCATCAGCGCCAGCCAGTCCGCCACCTGCTCCGGCTCGATTCCGGTTTTGGCCACCACCTGCTCCCGCGTCCAGATCGCCCCGGACTTATCGTTCGGATTCAATAAGCCAATCCGGCCCGAAACCAACTGCATAAAATCCTTGTCGGCACTGGCGATGACCACCGGCCAACCCGCCGCCGCCGCCGCCCGCGCCAGACAGGCGATGTAATCATCCGCCTCAATCCCCTCACCGCAATAACTGGCCAGCCCCGCGGCGGCCAGATAACCCGCCATTTCATCCAGCTGCGGCCGCAAAGCATCCGGCATGGGCGGCCGCTGCGCCTTATAATCCGGCAGTTCCGCCAACCGCCGGGCATCCAAACCGCCATCCCAGACAACAATCAAATGCGTCGGCGCCAAAGCCGAGCGCATTTTTTCCAGCATCTTGACGAAGCCATAAATGGCATTCGTCGGCCGACCCGCCGGCCCGCGCAACTCGCGAATGGCGTGAAACGCCCGATACGCGTAGGCGTGCCCGTCAACAATCAGCAACCGGCTCACGGATTCGTGGCCGGCAGGGGGACAAATTGCCCCGCACCCTCCGCCTGCACCGGAACCTTCGTCTGCGCAAAGGGCAGATCATCATCCGAATGCACACGATTGCCCGCCGGGTCCAACACCGTCGCCGTCACAAAAATCATGAGGTTCTTCTTGAGGGCGGTCTTGCTCTGACTCTGGAATAACCGGCCCAACAAAGGCAGATCGCCGATCACCGGAACCTTGTCCTTGGTGGTGGAGATTTGCGAGGAGATCAACCCGCCGAGCACCACGGTCTGATTGTCCCAGACATTCACGGTGGTCACCACCTGGCGAACGGTGAATTTGGGGAGCACCACCGGCAGGGTGGTGCCGTTTAAGTTGCCAATGGTGGTGCCCGGATTGTAACCCGGAATCGACGGCACGGCATCATAGCCATCAAACTCGGTCAACGAAGGGATCAAAGCCATGTTAATGGTGTAGCCGTCGGATAAAACATAAGGCACCACATCCAAGACCGGCCCCGTTTCCACCGATTCGGTATTAGGAATGATGGCCGCCACGCCGGCCTGATTAATCACATTCCCGCCAGCCCCGTTGCCGTTGCCATTGCCGTTGCCGTTACCGGCATTCACATTATTGGCACTCGAACCATTGTCGAACTGAAAGTCCGTGATGATGGAGGTGGTTTGCGTAGCCTTCATCTGGACCTGACGCCCGCTGGTGGTGGTGGCTTCCGGTTCCGCCAGATTTTCAAAGCCGCCACGCTGTTCCAACATATGCAGGGCAACCCGGAAGTTGGGGTCGGTCAGAATGCCGGTCAGGGTGCCGATCACCGGGCCGGAATTGCGCAAGCCACCGGTGAGCAGCTGATCCGTGGTCGCATTGGGCGAGACGGCCGGACCCGCCAAACCGGGAAACACGCCCGCAGGATTAGCCACGGAAGGCGCCACCGTGGCGGAGGGATCGGTGCCGGCCGTGCCCGACATCTGCCGGCCCACATTAAATTGCCCGACCGACCAATCAAAGCCGATCGCCTTGCTATCGGTCTGCTGCACTTCAATAAAGCGCGCTTTGATGTGAACTTGCGGCGACACCTGATTCATCGTTTGGATGGCCCGCTCAATGATATCCAAATCCTGCTCGGTCGCCCGGACGAGCAGAATGCCGGCCTTATCATTAAAAAACACCGCTTTGCCGGCGGGCTGCTGCAGATTCACCCCCAACGCGCCAAAGAACGCAATGGCCGACTCACTGGGCGTCTGCGCATCGCTCACCTGCGTAACGAATTGCAAGCCCCCACCGCCCCCATTCTGGCTGTTGCCATTCGCATTGCCGCGCTGATTATTATTGCCGGCGTTATTATTGTTATTGTTGTTGTTGTTACGCCCCCCCCGACCGCCGCCGCCGCCGCCAAACGGATCCACAATACCAACGACCCCGCCGCCGCTATTGTTGCCGCCATTATTGTTGTTATTATTGCCGCCGTTATTGCCGCCGCTATTATTATTCCGGCTGCTATTACCCCCGCTACCATTGCCGCCGTTCCCGCCGGAGCTATTATTGTTCCCCCCGCTCGTGCCAAAGCTTTGGGAGGTCACACTCGACAGACCGGAATAAAAAGTATTGGGGTCCACCTTAAATTCCCGGATGGACAACACCACCTGCTCGGGGCCTTTGGCCTGAAAGACCACGGCAAAATCCTGAATGGAAAACTTCAGCGGGTGGTCGGAAACCAAAACAATGGCTTCCAGCACATCCGCCAAGCGCACATCCGTCAGGTTGGGGATTTTGATCATGTAAGAACCCACCTCAACGGTCTCCCCGCCCTCCGCCGGACCCGCGCCCGGCGTCGCCATCGGCAAACCGGTGGCGGGGTCAAACTGCGGGGCGGCCGGACCGCGATTGGCAAACGCCCCCGCGGCATTCCCGCGCCCCTGGGCATCCGACGCCACCGGCTGACCGGACTTGTCCGCGTTGGGATTGATTAAAAAATTGATGCCCTTGTGATCGGGCAAATCCAGGCGCTTGCACGTCTCATTCAGGATGCGCTGCACTTCGCTCAAGGGCATGCCGTTTTCGGGCGTGCTAAAGTCCATCCGGAAGCGATCCAACTTGGCCATGATGGCCTGCCGGCCGGGGCCGGTATAAATGAGCGTATTGGTGGCATACGAATTAGGACGATTGGGATCCGTTACTTTCTGCGTGGGCAACACCCACTGCTTCTCGACCTGCTCCATGCGGGTCTGGGTATCCAGACTGTGCTGGGAGAAACTCCGGGCGATTTCCGATTGTTTAATGGTATTCAGATAATAGTAGGCGGCGGAATTATCCGGATCCACGCGCAGGGCTTCGCGAAGTTTCGCTTCCGCCTCCGGCAATTTGCCCATTTCGTAAAACAGCTTGCCGTCCTGCACCAGCGTGGCCGCCTCCACTTTTTTCGCGGTGATGCCCGCCCGCTGATCCAGCACCGCCTCGCTCGGCCGCAACCCCTGGCTGGCGGCCAGCATTTCATCGTTTTGTTTTTTGAAAGCGAGCGCCTCGGTGAGATCCGGCGGCACTTTGAAAGCCTGGCCCAATTTCACAACCTGCTGCACCTGGACATCGGCCTCGCGCAAATCGCCCCGGCTTTGGGCATCGCGCGCCAGGGCCAGCCGCGTGGCTGACAGCCCGGCCACCGCCTGCGCGGTTTCCGCATCCACGCCCGAGCCGATCTGCTGGGCCAGGGCGCAGGATTCCTGATATAACTTGGCGGCCGCGGCCACCTCATCCCGCTGCGCAGTCGCCCGGGCTTCGGAAAGTTTCTGGCGCAGCACGATGGTTTTGGCCTGGCGCAAGACGGCTTCATCCACCGCGATCGCGGTGGAATTATCCTGCGCCGGCACAACGACAGGGAAACTCAGCAGGGCGGCGAGGCCGATGGTAAATAAGGCGGCTTTGGTCATGGCAAAATCAGGTTAATCAACAATGGGCGCGGTTAAAAATGGAATTGTTATCAATCAGGGGGTAAAAGGCAAAGAGGTTTTTTTCTGGTTGGATAAATCCACCAAGATTAATTCATGCGGGTTTACCTCAATCACCTGGTAATCCCCGCCGCCAAAGGACAGCCGATCGCCAATGCGCTTGGCGGCAAAGCCCTTTTTTTCCGGAGCATACCAGAGCCCGGCCTCATAGGCGTCAATCTGGCGAAAGGCCCGGTCGCGAGCGACGAGAATTTTCTTCCCGGAATCCACCCATTTGAGCACCAAGGCACTCGGATTATCCGGCGGACCTTGAATACTCTCGAGCGAGAAGATGTCATTCGGCTTATCCCCCACCGAGGCGTAGCGCATAAATTTGAACCGCTTGGCGCGCGTCGGTGCCGCCTGCATTTCCACGCCAATCACATAGCGCGGAACGGCGGCATTCGTGATGACGGAATCGAACGAGACAATCAAATACAGCGGGGCAATATTCGTCACCACGGCCACCTGCGGCCCGGTCTTGGTGGCGGCCAGAATCAGCGAGCCGTCCAAACTGCGCTGCCATTCCTGCGGATTGAACACTTTGTTGGTGGTCTCAAAATCCAAATGATAGGCCAGCTGCGGCCGGGCAATGGCCCCGTTGGCGGCCGTCATATCCAAATTGGGCAGGGCTTTTACGGAGGCCGGATTGATCATGCCCTCGGAACGCTTTTGCATCTCATCCTGATCGGCAGAAATGTAAAACAACATCATGACCAGCGCGCCAATCAACCCGGTCAAAACCAGGCCGAGCAGAAGCTTCTCGTAATTTTTTTTAAGAAAATCCATCTTAATTTTTGGCCGGCAATTTGACCAATTTCAGCTCCAGAGTGACCCGCAACAACTGCTCCTTCAAAACCACCGGCAACCCCCCGCGACCAGCCAGGGGCGGGGCGGCGAGCGGCGGCGGCGGCAACCCGGCGGGCGAAAATCCCGGCGGCAACCCGCCAACCGGAACCGCCGGCGCGGCCGGCTGAAGGTTCACATTTTGCACAATAAAAGCATTGGGCGCGGTTGCGAACCCCACCAGCACCCGGGCCAGTTCCGGCGAAAAACAACTGAAGGTAACCACATAGGGCGTCACCACCGCCAGATGATTGGTCACCGGAAGCGCGTCCAGATAATCCGACGGAGGCCCGGTGAAATCTTCCATGGAAACGCGCGCCCGCTGGAGGCCGTCCAGCGCATTGATCCGCGCCGCAAAGAGGATTTCGGAAATCACCTTGACCTCCCCCAATTGCTCCGCCAGCGAAGGGAGACCGGCCCGGGCAAATTTCATGAGCGAACTCTGGGCCGTGAAGGAAAAATCATACTTGGGCGGCAGCGTCACCCCGGCATCTTCAGCGGCATGCCGCAATTGATCCAAAGACCTTCTGAGGGCGGTGGCGAAGGCTTCGCTCGTCACGGGCGTTTCCGCCGGAATGGCGGGAACGGGCTGGAAGAAGGCGCGCGCCCGATCCATCCATTTGATGGCCTGCATTTCCTGCTCCCGGGCAAGGGCCGTGTTGTTGATGGTTTTATTGCCCGGACCCGGGGTTTCCTTGATCAATTGCTGGAAGGCATCGTAATTTTCCCCGAGCTTGATGGCCGCCGCGGCATTATTTGACCAACCCTGATAAATATAATAGGCAGCCCCCAGCAGCAGCACCAAGGCCAAGGCGCCGCCAATGGCAAAAAACAGGTTTCGTTTGATCCAGCCCATATTAAAAATTCAGCGGTTGGAGGGGTTTCACATTCACCGTAAAGGTAAAGGTGCCATTGGCTTCGTCCGGGATAATTTGCCCGACCAAAGCCGTCGCCGCCTTATCCACCAGATACGAGGCTTTAATTTCATTTTCCACGGCGTAGGCGATTTCATTGTTGGCCGAGGCATCCCCGCTGGTTTTGGAGAGATCAACCGCCCGGCAGACGATCACAATCACGTCGTTGGTGGCCCCCTGCCCGACCGCCCCAGCCGGCCTGGCCGCTTCCGCCGCCAAGATCGCCAAGGCCGGATCCACCGGCTCGGGGGCGGGTTCGGTCCGGCCATACCGGCTGCGTTGAAAGGTTCCTGCCTGCCCCATCATCAAGGCGGCGGCGGCATTGCCGGAAGCGGCACCCAGATTGGGCGCAGACGTCAGCTGCTCAATCCAAATGCCCGCCTCGATCCCCGGCTTTTGCGCGGATAATTTCTTCTTGACGCTGATTTCAGACCGGATCAGCGCCAAGCGCAGGTCCGCCAGAAAATCCCCCCAGTAGTAACGCTGCTGCAACAGCGCCGCGATCTGGTTCAACTGCTGCCGGGCGCGTTGCAAGCGGTCGTTGGCTTTTTTAAAAGCATCCGATTTGCTGTTGGCCGTCGCCACCAGCGGTTCCAACCGGCCCACTTCCTTTTCCTTGTTCACCGCCAGCTTCTGGAACAAAAAGCCCACCGCAAAGGCCACCAGCACCAAGCTGAACAAAATGGCCATGAAATAGGGTTTCTTTTGATTGAAGGACTGCCAGCGCAAGGTGCTGGTCGGCATCAAATTCATTTCCACCGGGCAATTCGCCAGATTACGCAAGCCCAAACCCACGACCTCACCCAGGGAGTGCGCCACCTGGGAAAGCTCCTCCAGATTAATGGCCGGGTCAATTTGAACATTGTGGAAGGGGTTGAAGTATTCCACCGGCACCTGAAGTTTTTCGGCAAAGAATTGCGCCGTGTAGGGCATGATCGAAGCCCCGCCGGACAAAAACAAGCGCTGCGGGGCGGAACCACCCTGCTGGCCGCGATAAAACTGGATGGTCTGGTTGACCTGAATGTGCAGCTTGGTCATGAACTGCCGCGCAATCTTGGAAATGGCCGCCTGATGCGGGTTGTCCGGCTCTTCATAGGCCCCCCCGAGGCTGACAAAACCCTCGGCAATCTTGATCTTTTCCGCGTCATCAAACCGGAGCTTGGCCTCAGTGGCAAAGTCCTGCGTGATGGTATTCGCCCCCAGATTGATGCTCCGGGAAAAAACTTTGCCCTTCTCAAAGAACAGGAGGTTGCTGGTTTTGGCGCCAATATCCAGCAGCATGGTGCAGTCGTCCACGTCGCCGTAATTATAGCGAAACGCGTTGCACAACGCGGCGGGGGAGGCATCGCATAATTGCAGATTCAGCTTGGCCTGTTCCGCCAGCCGGAACAGCCCCTCGACGATTTCGGACTTGATGGCCACCAGCAGCACCTCCAACTCGCCACTCGCCGCCGCGCCTAAAATCTGGTAATCCCACACCACCTCCGACAGCGGAAACGGCACATTTTGCTGCGCCTCGTATTGGATAATCTGCCCCACCTTGCCGGCATCGACCGGCGGCAACTTGACAAACTTGGAAAAGACATGGAAGCCCGGGGCACAGACGTTGAGGTTTTTGGCGGCGAAGCCCTTTTCGGCCAAGACGCCCTGGAGCGTCTGAAGAATGACTTTTTCCCGCGTCGCCTCCTGCGCCCCCTCTAAACCCAAGGATTTGATGACAAAATGCTTAAGACACAATCCGCCCGCATCATTGATTTCAAATTCGGCCAGCTTGAGGCTGCCGGCTCCGAAATCAATGGTCAAAAATGACTTGTTGTTCAGCATTTTTTTACGCAACGCCACCTTCGCACAACCGAATGACTCGAATCATGTGATGGCAAGGCGAATTGATTAGGGTAAATTGCCACGCGGGTCAAACATAAACAAAAAAAATATTGCTTCCGGCCGCAATAAATATTGCATCAGCCGGCCGCCTTTGGCTTCATCCTGCTGTGTCGCCAACCACCACCCCCAACCTGCGCACCCGGATGACCGTATGGTATTCCGGCAATGTGCAAGGCGTGGGGTTTCGCTACACGGCCAAGACCGTGGCCGCCGGCTACGAGGTAACGGGCATTATTCGCAACCAGCCCGACGGCCGGGTCGAACTGGTGGCCGAAGGCACCCGGGCAGAGCTCGCCGCTTTTCGCGCCGGAATCCAAGATGCAGGTCTTGCTGGATTTATTCGCGACGAGCAGGTAACTTGGGCCGCCGCGAAAAATGAATTTCGGGGATTTGAAATCGTTCGCTAGGAAATGAAATACGCCATTATCGCCGACATCCACGCCAATCTGGAAGCTTTCCAGGTGGTGCTGGAGGATATCCGCGCCCAGAAGGCAAACCACATTGTCTGCTTGGGCGATGTCGTCGGCTACAACGCCAACCCCAAGGAATGTCTCCAGATCATCCGCGAGATGAACATTCCCTGCATCAAGGGCAACCACGACGAATACTGTTCCAGCAACGACCACCTTGATGGCTTCAACCCGGCGGCCGCGGACGCCGTCCACTGGACCCGGGACCAGCTGGACGCCGATGAGAAGCAATGGCTGGCCGACCTCAAATACACCCGCATGGCCGACAATTTCACGATGGTGCACGCCACGCTGGACGCCCCCCAGCGCTGGCAATACGTCTTTGACAAGCTCGCCGCCGCCGCCAATTTTCCCTATCAAACCACGCAGCTGTGCTTCTTCGGCCACACGCATGTGCCCGTGGCATTCATGCGGGACACCGTCGTCCGCGGCGGGACCTATTCCAAGTTTAAGATCGATCCGTCCAAAAAATATTTCATTAACGTGGGCGCCGTCGGCCAGCCCCGGGACAACAATCCCAAGTGCGGCTATGTGATTTATGACATGACCGCCGGCACCATTGAACTGCGCCGGCTGGACTACGACATTGAGACCGCCCAGCGAAAAATCCGCGAGGCCGGCCTGCCCGAACGGCTGGCGGAACGCCTGGCTTACGGCCGATAATTTTTTCAGGCCCCACGAGACGCCGGGATTCACAGGGCGTAAGCCAGCCGTGAACCCGGCAACGTTTTTATCCGCGTCCATCGGTGGCAACTTTGAAAATCCTGATCCTCAAACCCAGTTCGCTCGGCGACGTCATCCAGGCGCTGCCCGTCCTGCGGTTGCTCAAGCGGCATTATCCGGCCGCAGAAATTTACTGGTGGATCGACGCCGGCCTGGCGCCGCTTCTCGAAGGCGATCCCGACCTGGCCGGCGTGGTTCGCTTTGAGCGCAAACGCTGGGGCAACCCGCGGCACTGGCCGGAAATGCTCCGCAGCATCCGCACGCTGCGCGCCCAAAATTTCGATCTCGTCATTGATCTCCAAGGCCTGCTCCGCAGCGGCGCGTTTGGCTGGCTGGCCAATGGGAAACAGCTCGTGGGGCTCGATGAAATTCGCGAAGGCGCGCGCGGCTTTTACGACCACGCGGCGCCGCGCAAAAGTTTTCACACCCACGCGGTGGACTGGTATCTCGCCGTGCTGCCGCCGCTCGGCGTGCCGGTGCACCGCCCGTTCACCTGGCTGCCGGAGCGCCCGGAAATTGCCGCCGCCGTGGAATCCAAGTGGCCGGCCGGCCCGACCCGCTGGATCACGCTCCAGCCCGGCGCCCGCTGGGAAAACAAGCGCTGGCCCGCGACCCATTTCGCCACGCTCGTGCGCGAGCTGGCCCAGCTATTCCCCGATCTCCGCTTCGCCATCCTCGGCGGGCGGGACGACCGGCCCCTCGGGGAAATTATTTTGCAAGCCGCCCCCGGACGCTGCCTGAACCTATGCGGAGCCACGACCCTGCCGGAAATGATCGAGTGGGTGCGGCGCGGTGAGATCATGGTCACGAACGACACGGGCCCCATGCATGTGGCGGCCGCCCTGGGCAAACCCCTCGTCGCGCTCTTCGGCCCCACCGAACCGCGCCGCACCGGCCCCTATGGCCAGCTCGAAAATGTTTTGCGCCTCGACCTGCCCTGCTCGCCCTGCCTGAAGGCCACCTGCCGTTTTGAGAAACCCGAGGAATGCCTCCGCGCCCTGGCCCCCGCCGGGGTTTTGGAGCGCGTGCAAAAGCGGCTCCGGCCCCGCGCCTGAGGGCCGAATTCCGGGCCGCGCGGAGGAAAAATGACGCCGGGGATGGCCCGCCCGCCGGATGCGGAATCCTTGACAGCCCGCATTGACGCACGGTTAAGCTGGCCATTTGGCGGGAATCCCCTATTATTACCCGATTATTCGGAAAACCAGCTCCAATCACATGGCTAAATTATTTCTCGGCCTCGATGCCAGCACCCAAAGTTTAAGCGCGGTGGTCATCGACCTCGATGCCCGCAAGGTGGTCTATGAACAATCCGTGAATTACGACCAGGCGCTGCCGCAGTTCAAAACCAAGCACGGCGTGCTGCCCAACCGCGATCCGCTGGTCAAGCACAGCCCGCCGCTGCTCTGGGCCGCCGCGCTGGACCGGCTGCTGGCGCAGATGAAAAAGGACAAGGTGGCGCTCGGAAAAATCATCGCCATCAGCGGCTGCGGCCAGCAGCACGGCTCCGTTTATCTCAACGAAAAAGCCGCGACCACGCTCGCCACGCTGGATCCCAAGCAATCCCTCGCGGATAATCTCGCCGGCATTTTCGCGCGCAAAACCGCGCCCATCTGGATGGACGCCTCCACCACGAAGGAATGCGCCGAGATCCGCAAGAAACTCGGCGGCATCAAATTCACCGCCTCGCGCACCGGCTCGGACACGTTCGAACGCTTCACCGGCCCGCAGGTCCGCAAGTTTTACAAGACCGAGCCGAAAGCCTACGACAAGACCACGAGCATCGCGCTGGTCAGCTCGTTTCTGGCCTCCGTGCTCGCCGGAAAAATTGCGCCGATTGATTTCGGCGACGGCGCGGGCACGAACCTCATGGACATCCGCCGGAAGAACTGGAACCACGATGCGCTCAAGGCCACCGCGCCCGGCCTGGTGAAAAAACTGCCCGCCCTCGCGGATGCCGGCTGGGTCATCGGCCCGGTCAGCGCCTACTTCGTTCAGAAATACGGCTTCAACGCCGCCGCGCTCGCCACCGTGTGGACCGGCGATAATCCCGCCAGCGCCCTCGGCCTGGGCCTCATCAAGCCCGGTCAAGCCGCCATCAGCCTCGGCACCAGCGACACCTTCATCGGCACCATGGAGAAATGCCAGACGGATGAAACCGGGGAAGGCCACGTCTTCGGCTCGCCCACCGGCAGCTACCTGACGCTCGTCTGCTTCAAAAACGGCTCGCTCGCCCGCGAGAAAATCCGCGCGCTCTACGGCCTCAAGGATTGGAGCGCGTTTGGCAAACTGCTCGCCACCACGCCCCCCGGCAATAACGGCGGCGTGCTGCTGCCGTGGTTTGAGGCGGAGATCGTTCCCCGCGTGAACCAGCCGAAAGTCCACCGCTTCAATCTCGATGAAAAAGATGCCGCCGCCAATTGCCGCGCCATTTTCGAGGCGCAGATGCTGGCCATGCGGCTGCATTCGCAGTGGATGCAGATGGCCCCGGAAAAAATCTTCGCCACCGGCGGGGCCGCCAGCAATCCGCAGCTGCTACAGGTGATGGCCGACGTGATGAACTGCCCGGTGCTGCGCATCGAAGTGGCCAACAGCGCCGCGCTCGGGGCCGCCCTGCAGGCCGCCCACGGCTGGCTGGTGGCGACCGACAAAAGTCCGAAGTGGGACAAACTGGTCGCCGGTTTCACCGCCCCCCTGCCCGGCAGCGAAATTCTCCCGGACAAAAAGGCGGCGAAAGTTTACGACCATCTGCTCGAGAAATACGCCTCCTGCGAAAACGACGCGCTTTACGTCGTTTGAAGCCGCCCGGCGCGCTTAAATCTGAAAATCCAGCTCGGCGTTTTTTTGCGCCTTGTTGAGCACGCGCATGTCCAGCCCATCGTAGATCACCAAGGAATTCGGCGGCACGCTGGCCATGATGAACACGTTGCCGCCAATGGTGCTGCCCGCGCCAATGATCGTCTCGCCGCCGAGAATGGTCGCGCCGGGATAAATCGTCACGCGATCCTCGAGGGTGGGATGCCGCTTCTTGCCGCGCAGCAACTGGCCGGCGGCGGTGGATTTCGCCCCCAGCGTCACGCCGTGATACAGCTTCACATGCTGGCCGATGATGCAGGTCTCGCCCACGACCGTGCCGGTACAATGATCCACAAAGAAGTGCGAGCCGATCTTCGCGCCCGGATGCAGGTCCATGCCCGTGCGCGCGTGCGCCCACTCGCTCATGATGCGCGGGATGAGCGGCACGTTCTTCCGGTAAAGCTCATGCGCCAGCCGCTGCACGGCGATGGCTTCCACAAACGGATAGGAAACGAGAATTTCCTCCTTGCTGGAGGCCGCCGGGTCGCCGTCAAAGGCCGCCTGCATGTCCGTCTGCAAAATTTCGCGGATCGACGGCAGGCCGCCGAGAAAGGCCACCGTCACCTGATGCGCGGCGCGGGCGAGGTCCTTTTTGGCCAACCCGGCCGGCGGCTGATATTCAAAACTTTTGCGAATTTCATCCTCCAGCTTGCCGAGGAGGGAATCCAGCAGGGCTGCCGTCTCCGCCTTGATTTCCGAGGAATGAATCAGCTGCTCCTCAAAGAAACCCGGGAATAACAGGCGCAGCAAATCTTGCGTGATCTTGGTGATGGCGGTTTTGGACGGCAGATTTTTGCCATCCAGATGATTGATGCCGCCGAGCCGCGCGTAGGACGCGACGAGATCGTTGGTGAGTTGGGTGACCGTATCCACGCGGAAGGATTTACCACAAAGCCCCGCCGGCACAAAGGATTATTGGGAACCCAACAGTGGCGCCGGGAAAGTTTTAGCCACGGATGGACACAGATAAACACAGATGGAAGCGAAGCCGGTGAGGCGAGCGCCCTCGCGCGCCGCAATCGGGACGGGGCGGAGCAGCATCTCGACGAAAGGGGCTCCGACTCCCCAAAAGACGTCATTTTCCGCCCGGGGAAATCCAAAAACTTTTCAATAGAAGAGCACACGGGTTGATTCGGGAGGGGTAAGCGGGGGCGGGCCGCCGCACTCCAAAACGCTGGCGCGGGAGCGACGCCCCGCGAAATGCGCGGACCGTCAGGGAGCGCGCGAGTTTGCCGGGCGGAACAGATTGCCGAGCGACTGCGGCTTGCGGGAAAAGTCCAGGAGCGGTTCCATCGCAATTTCACCATTATAATCACCATTGCGCCAAAATCCGCTTTGACTAAAGCTGGCCACAAACTCGCCGGTGCTGGCCAAGGGCCAATACCAGAGACTGCCATCGGCGGCGAGACTGACAATGCCGCCCTCCACGCCCGCAATCGCCAGCCAGTCGGAGTGAATGCCGAGGCGGACGGGTTTGACCGCCAGCATGGCGCGTTCGTCCCGCTCAAGGTTCCGGCCGAACCGATCGTCATGGTAGAAATTCCAGAGCCACAGCGTGCCGTCGTCCTTGAGGGTGACGAACTTTTGACCCGCTCCCGCCACGGCCAGCCAGTTGGTTTCATGGCCGAACTGTAAATCCACCGCCGTCCAGTCATAATAGGAATATTCAGGTTGATTATCAAAAGCTCTTGTTAGCGAGTGATCCGCCCGGATGCGAAACGTTCCGTCAGCGCGTATGCCCAATTCGCAAATCAAACCGTGGCCGTATTTCGTCGTGCTGCGCCATTGGCCCGCTTCCAAATAGGCGGCCCGCTGGAGAACGAAACCGGGGGCAATTTCATTCGTTGGCTGAGAGCTGGGCTTGTTGATCGCAGTCGTCCAGAGACTCCCATCGGTTCGGCGGATTACGGGGTAATAGCCCGACGAATACACTTCCGCCCAGTTTGATTCCGTCCCCAAACGTTGCGGCGTGAAGGTCCGGAAGCCCGGCCACTGGTCTTTCCAGTTCCAACTGGTGCGCACGCCCCAATGCCACAGCGTGCCATCATTTTTCACCAGCAACATTCCCAGGTTGTTTGGAATCACGCTGCTCCACTGGGCGTCGCCACCCAAGCGCACGAGTTTGCCGGCGGGAAATACTTTCCATTCTCCGGACGCCAGTTCGTAGCGCGCGGGCGTTTCGGACACCCATAAACTCCCGTCCGTCTTCAGGCCCACACTTTCATTCCGAAAAGTTGAGATCATTTTCACCCAATCCGCCCCGGCGTAATACCGGCCGCCGTCTTGGTTGACCAGCCGGACATTGCCAAAATAGAATGCCAGCGGATTGGCCAAGAAATTAAAATACGGATTGTCATCCGCCCAGATTCGGCCATCCGAGAGGCGCACGGAGATCGAGTTCCCCTGGCTGGTCAAGCTGGGAGGATCGGCCTGCGACAGCCGCGCCGGGCCGTGCGGCGGCTCGAAGGGCGTCAGTTTTTCCCAAGCACGATTGTAAACACCGGCCGTCAGGAGAAAGGTGATTCCCAGCGCCGCCCCCAACCCGAGCGCATTCCGCAGCCCCACCCGCCAGCCGAGATTGAGGGATTGAAAATTGCCGAAGGCCAGAACCACCAGCGTGACGACCAACACCGGAACCCCGATAAAAACCACCAGGCCGCCGTGCCACGGTAAATGCCAGCCGAAGTTCCCCGGATTGCGGAGCGCAACAGTGCTCAGAAAATATGTCAGGGCCAAGCCCAGCACCGCCGGTGCCAGCGCCTGGAGCGTGTTGCGCGCCAGCGTGGAGGCGTAAAAGGAAATCCCACCGATGATGGCAGCCGAGCCGGCGAAGGCGAGCCAAGCGGCCCATTGATTAACCGTTTCCAATCCATACCAAAGGAAAAATTGCCAGCCATTCGGCATGCCCAAATAGCTGTTCGCAGGATGAAAGCCGGCGGGCAAAAAATGCAGGTCCGGCAAAATGCGCGGGCCTTCCAGCAGCAGCGGCAGCACGCAGCCCAACAGCACAGACAGCAGCAGGGCCACACGGAATTTCACCGCAAACTGCGTGCGCCGCTTCACCGGCAAACCCAGTTGGCCGACCAGCGTGCCGAGCTTGCGCTCCTCGGCCACCGCAGCGCAGCCGACCAGCAACGGCATCACCAGCCACAGCCCCCAGAAAAGTTCCAGGATGAATTCCGTCGCGGAATTCCGCTGGTAATGGCCGTATTTCCGCGCCGCCAGCACGCCGAGGTGCAGCAACGCCAGCACGCCCGCGATAATGAATTGCGCCTGGTGCAATTGGAGTTCCTTCCAAGCCAAGGCCGCCCGGGGCCGCCAGCTCCGTTTTTTGCCCGCACTGGAAAACAAACCCGCCAGGCCGCGCACCTCGGGCAGGGCAATGGTGCCGCCCGACCATTGCAGATCCTGCGCCCGGAAGAACAGCCAGCGCGCGAAGAAAAAACCCGCCAGACTGTAACCGCCCCAGACCGTCACAAACAGGGCGAGCGATAATTCATCGGACGCGCCCGCAAGCACGCTGGACAAAAGGATGAATAACACGGCCGGCACCAGAATCGTGAACCAAAAAGCCGCCGCCACCTGCCGCATGAGCAAGACCGTCCACAGTCCGCCGGAGAAGATGGCCAGACAAGCCACCAAGACGACGGTCAACAGATGGAACACTTCGTTTATCCCATGGCTGGACCCCGAACGGAAGATGCCAATATAGACGCACGCCGACCAAAGCATCGCCCCCGCCAGCAAGGCCGCCAGCAGCAGGAGGATTTTTGTTTCCCAGATTTTCTGCCGCGAAACCGGCTGCGCCAACAGGGAGGAAAAGGTGCCCCCGCCAATCTCGGTGCCAAACGAGCCCAGCACCAGCATCACAGCCACCAGTGGACAGCCGACAAAGCCGGTGAGATAGAAAATGGAGTTGAAAGCGCGGTCCGGCTGATCGGAGAAAAAAAGATTGGCCAGAGCCAGCAGGCAGACGAGCCCAAAATTCGGCAGCAGCAGGCGAATTTCCTTTTTGACGAAGGCGTTCATGCGACGGCCTTTTTCAAAACGTCCGACGCCACGAAGATTTCCTCCAGCGTCAGCGATTCGGTCTTCAATTCCTCGGGCGAATGCATTTTCAGCTCCGCCAGCAACTGCGCGCAATTGCCGTTGGCGAGGATTTCCACCTCGCGGCCGGAGCGCTTGACCTGCAACGCGCCGGTGAGATTCAGTTTCATTTCCTGCGGCAGCCGGGCGCGGATTTTTTTGAACCGGTCGCGGGCGGCATCGGCGTTCATGGAGAGCAGCTCGCGGCCCTGCTCAAGGATGGTGAACTCGTCAATCAAGCCTTCAAACTCGGAGATGAGGTGGGTGGAAACGAACACCGTGCGGCGGGTGGGATCGCCAGATTGATAGGCGCCAATGACGGTCTCAATGAATTCGCGGCGCACGATGGGGTCGAGGCCGCTGGTCGGCTCGTCCAGCAGCAGCAGCTCCGGCTCCGGGCAAATCGCGCCGATGAGCGCCAACTGCGTGCGCTGCCCTTTGGAAAGGCTGGTCGTCTTCTTGGTGGGATCGAGCTGAAAGCGGGTCAGCAGGTCGTTTTCAATGTCCCGGTTCCAGTGGCGGCGGAAGGACGCGAGATATTCCAGCGTGGTGCGCACGGTCATCCAGGGATAAAACGCCACCAGGTCCGGAACGTAGGCCAGCCGGGATTTGACGGCCACCTCGGCCTTACGCGGGTCCAAGCCGAACACGCGCACGCCGCCGGCGTCGGGCCGGAGCAGATTCAGCAGGCACTTGATGGTGGTGGTCTTGCCCGCGCCGTTGCGGCCGAAGAAGCCGTAGCATTGGCCGGGCTGAACCGTGAGCGAGAGGCCGTTCACGGCGTCGTGCCGGCCGTAGCGGCGCACGAGGTTTTGAATTTCGATCACGGGAGTTTCGGTATTCATGGGATCCTTGTTAATCATGGGCGGCCGAGTGTTGGCGGGCGAAAGCTTCCAGCCGTTTCTTGAGCAAGGCGAGCAAGTCAGCCTCGCTGATCTGGAGATGGTGCGCGGCCACGATGGCGCGGTCGATTTCCTGGATCAGCAGGTCGTTGCGGGCGGATTTGGTGAGCGGGGAACCGACGGCTTTCAGGAAACAGCCCTTGCCGGGAAGCGTCTCGATGACGCCCTGGCTTTCCAGCTCCGCGTAAGCCTTGGCAACGGTGTTGCGGTTCACACGCAACTCCTCGGCCAGCGGCCGGATGCCCGGCAGCGGCTCGCCCGTGCGCAGCCCGCCCGACGCGGCGGCATGGCGGATCTGATCCACCAGTTGCAAGTAAACCGGGGTGCCGGATTTGAAATCAAGCTGCAGGCGCATAATCGGTGACTGTCCTATGACACTAGGACAGAGAGCGGCGCGCGTCAAGGAAAAACTGAAAAACTGAAACGCTGAAATTTTAACCACGGAGGAACACCGATAAACCCGGATATAAAAAGGAGCGAGGGAAAAGCGGAAAACAGAAATTCGGGCGGGCACGGACGGCGCAGCGCGCCGTCCCTACCTCGCACCAATTTGAAGCACGGACGGCGCAGCGCGATGTCCCTACCTCGCACCAATTTGAAGCACGGACAGCGCAGCGCGATGTCCCTACCTCGCACCAATTTGAAGCACGGACAGCGCAGCGCGCCGTCCCTACCTCGCACCAATTTGAAGCACGGACGGCGTAGCGCGCCGTCCCTACCTCGCATCAATTTGAAGTGCCGCATTGGCATGGCGGCCAAGGCCCTAAAAGCCGGAGAGTTTGCGCGCATAAACGCGGCGGATTTGAATGGTGACGAGGTAGCGCAGGGCGTCGGCGGGATCATCGCCGCCGGCCCCCTCCTCGTTGATGTTGGACTTCAGGACATCGCCGGGGCGGTCGGGATCGTGCTGTAAAAAGGGCAGGCAACCGATCAGGCGCACGCAGCGCGGGTGGATGAACAGCGCAGGCGGGATGCCGGCAGCGGGGTCGCCCAGGCGCTGGGCGATGGCGGACAAGCCGGCCACGCGATCCATATTGGCGGGCTTCAAGGACAGGCCGAATTCTTGGTATTGGCGGGCGACGGAGGCGCCGCTGCTTTCGCGGCCGAAGGCGTCGGAGCCGGCGACAAATTTAGTGAGCAGCCGCCGCTGCTGCCAATGGAGCCAGAGGTGCTCGCGCTCGGTGCAGCCATTGGGGAAGCGGGCGAGGAGATAATCGCGGAGGTGATCCGGGGAACAAAACACCTCGTTCCGGGCGAACATGGCCTTGATGGCCTGGGCATGGCGGGCGGGAATCCAAAAGCGCTCCACGTGCTCATCCAGGATATAGATTTGGCCGGCCGCATCGCGGCAACCGAGGAGGACGACAGTGGGATGGGTGTAGCCGTAGTCCATGGCGGCGAACCATTCAGCGCCATCAGGCGACTTAAAATCCTCTTGGAGGACATGGAGACGGGGCGAGAAATTCCGGAAATACTGGCCGGCGGCAAAGTTCCAGCGCCCCTCATACCACGCGTCATACTGCCAGCCGGTGAGGCGGGCGAGATCGGCCTTGTAACCGGGGTTGATAAACGCGTTGTCGTCCACGCGGGCGGGGATGAAGCGGGTGTCGGTCTCGCGGCCGGACTGGTGCGGGACGATGAATTTTTCGAGATACCACTGGTGGCCGACGCCGCCGGGATTGGTGGTGGAATACATCCGCGGCCGCCAGTCCGGCTTGCTGGTGCGGCAGCAGGTGGAGATGTCCTCGTATTTGCGGAGGGTGAGCTGGGTGGCTTCCTCGAGGCCGATGACGTCGTATTCGAGGCCGAGGTAGCCATCGATATCCTTCTCGCACTGGTAATGGCCGAGGATGATGCGGGAGCCGTTGGCGAAGGTGAGGATGCCGCGCGAGGCGTTAAACTCGTGGGGCAACCGGGCGAAGAGGCGCTGGCGCAGGGTCTCGAAATTTTCGAGGTTGGATTTGCCGACCTTGCGAAGGAGGAGGCAGTTGAGACCGGGGCGGCGCTGGCAATCATCCGCCCCCATCTGGGCGAGGAGCCAGTGGGTTTTGCCGCCGCCGCGCGCGCCGCCATAGCCGACAGCGCGCGGCCCATCGGGTTGGTCGCCAAGCCGGGCGGCGGCACAGGCGGCGAGCTGACGCGCCTGCAGGATGAGGCCGGCGTTGGAGAAGTTGAGGAGCTGATCGCGGGGGCAGCCGTGTTGCAGGCCGAGCTGAAAAAAGGCTTTCAGCTTGGCTTCAGCCGCGGCCGAGAGCGGCTTGGCATTTTGAGGATTCGATTTCATAAATTAATGGTTTGATCGCAGCAGCGCTGAAAGTGGAACGGGCCGGAGGTTACGATTTGATACCTTTTGAGACTTTTTGTGCCGTTTTGATACCCCGTTTTGAAAAGGCAAAAAATGGACAAAAGGTAACAGGCTCAGCAGGGGTTGTCCGGCAGATGGTTGTGGCTTATAGGCTTTCATGGCTGGGCCGGTTCAGGACGGTTGAGGGTTGATGCGGTTTTTGGGGCCAGGGTTTCACCGCAGGCCTGATCAAGCAGGGCCGTCAATTGATCGCGCAAGCTTTGGTCAGGGGCGGCCGAGGCGTCGGTTGCGGGGGCGTATTTGCCGAGCTGGGAGGCAAAGGCGAAGGCTTTGCAGGCGTCCGCGAAACTCAGCTGATCCAAATGGTCCTCATCCATGCGTTCGAGATAGCGTTCGGCGACCTGGAGAATGGCTTCAGCGAGGGCGAATTGGCGGTCGCGAAAGCGCTTGGTGCGCGCGGCGGCATCGAGGAGATCGGCGCGCTGCAAAGCGTTTTCGGCGTTGGCGGATTGCTCCACGGCCCGCGCGGCGAGGGATAGGATGCGGCCGCGCCAGTCAAATTCGCCGGCCCAACGTTTGAGGGTGCCCTGGGCGACGCCGACCTTGCGGGCGGCCGCCGCGTAGCGGCGGCGGGGGCCGAGTTCGAAATAGGCCCGAAAGGCTTCAAAAGCACGGCCGGATTCCCCCGCGACGGGGGCGAAGGCGGGCGGCGGATCGGCGGCAACCGCTGACGCCGGGCGGGGGGCCTCCGGATTTTCACTGTGGTCATCACTCATAGATTTTTCCTTTCACTGGTTTAATAACTTGGCCGGCGGACTGGCCCGGCCGGTTGCCAAGACTTATAGCACGGCCTGCGCCAAACTTTTTCCGCAACAAATCCCGCGCCCGCAACCGGCCACCTGCGGCCCCCACCACCCCGCAACCGGCCACCCAATTTCCGCGAAAAATAAATTTGACGGCGTTGGATCCCGGCCAATCCCCAGCCAGACATTTCCGGGGGCACGCCGGATTTATACACCCGGTTTTGGAAAAAAAATTCCGCCGGGAAAGCCCCGGGGGCGTTGAGGTGCAGGGCGGGGCAGTTGAGGTGCATCCAGAGACACTTTACGCGCAGCAAAAAACCGAAAAAATAATTTGACGAAGTTTGGAAACCAGCGAAGCGGCGCGGAAAGACCCCCCCC
>CAIMLG010000098.1 GCA_903842235.1 uncultured Verrucomicrobia subdivision 3 bacterium | reverse complement strand
TGATGCACCAGCGCCGCCTCGTGCGCGATTACGAAACCACCGAGTCCAGCGCCGCAGCGTGGATTTATATCGCGATGATCCGAATTCAACTCCGCCGACTGGCTTGATTCCTCATCATTCATGATTTTTCAGACGCACTCTAAGGATTTTCCGGTTTAATCAGCGGTTGGCCGAATTAGCGCACGATTTCAAAGGCGAAGCCCTTGAGGTATTCCGTTTCCGGAATCATGGGGATGATCGGGTGATCGGGGCTTTGGGCGTAGGTGGCCACGCGGCGCAGGACGCGGCGGGTGTCGTAGGCCGCCGAGAGCAGGGTGTCCTGAAAGAGCTCGGGGCTCACGTGGTGCGAGCAGCAAAAAGTCGCCAGCGTGCCGCCGGCCTTGAGCAGCTTCAGCGCCCGCAGGTGGATTTCCTTGTAGCCGCGCAGGGCGTCGGGCACGGAGGCGCGGTTGCGGGTGAACGAGGGCGGATCGAGAATGATGGCGTCGAAGCGCGGGATCACCTTTTCATGCGGCTTCACGGCGGTGTTCGCCTTGAGCCAGTCGAAGACGTTTACCGTTTCAAACGAACATTTGTCCGCCAGGCCATTCGCCTGGGCGTTGCGTTCGGAGGCGGCGATGGCGTCCGCGCTTTGGTCGAGCAAATGGACGTGCGCCGCGCCGGCCCGGGCGGCGTGCAGGCCGAAGCCGCCGAGGAAGCTGAAACAGTCCAGCACTTGGCCGCTTTTCGCCAACTGCGAAACCGCCTGATAAATTGGCCTGTTGATCCAGATACAGGCCGGTCTTGTGGCCGCCCACGAGGTCGGTTTCAAATTTCAAGCCGTTGAGATTCACGGTCACGGGGCCGGTGACTTCGCCGCATAGAGCCCCGTTGGATTCCGCCAGACCTTCAAATTTGCGCGAGGCCACGTCGCTGCGTTCAGTGATGGCGCGGGGCGAGAAGATGGCTTGCAGCGCGGCCACGATATGCGCCTTGCGCAGGTCCATGCCCAGCGAGGAAATTTGGACCACGAGCACGTCTTCGTATTTGTCCACGATCAGGCCGCTCAGGAAATCGCTTTCGGCGTTGACCACGCGGAACGAGGTGGCGCCAGGCATGTATTTCTGCCGGACGGCCAGCGCCGCGCGGAGGCGCTCCTCGAAGAATGCCGCGTTGGGGATGATCCGATCCGGCGCGAGCAGGCGGACGTTGATCTTGGAGCGGGAATTGTAAAAGCCCGTGCCCAGCAGACGCTGGCGGTGATCCTTGACCTGGACGAGGTCGCCATCGCTGACCGGCTGCGTGAGGCGGAGCACTTCGTTGCCGTAAACCCAGGGATGACCGGCGACAATGCGGTCGGCTTCGCCGGGTTTGAGCAGGACCGTCGGGAGCGTATCAATGATTGTAGACATAATCCCAGCATAGTCGCAGGGCGGGACCGGGCGGGAAAGGAAATTTCTATTAATGCGCGGGATTATTTACTTGAATTGTCACAGAAACGGGTGGATAAGGATTTAAGCCTATGAAAACCAGCCATCCCATCAGCTCCCTCCTGCACCACAAATCCTCCGCGCTGTGGAGCGTGACCCCGGAAACCACGGTGTTCGACGCCATCCGGCTGATGGCGGACAAGAACATCGGGGCGGTGCCCGTGATCAAGGCGGGCGTATTGCACGGCGTCTTTACCGAGCGCGACTACACCCGCAAGCTGGCGCTGCAGGGCAAGAATTCGCGCGCGACGCAGGTGCAGGAGGTGATGACCGGCAACGTGATTGTGGTGACGCCCAGCGACACCATGGAGGCTTGCATGAAATTGATGACCGAGCACCGGGTCCGCCATCTGCCCGTGGTCGCGGCCGGCAAGATTGTGGGCATTGTGTCCATCGGCGATCTCGTGAATTGGATTATTTCCTCGCAAGATGCCACCATCGCCCAGATGGAGCGCTACATTGCGGGGGGGGTGCCGGCCTAACCCGGAAGCCTGTCTCCGGCGGACAGCGCCGCTTTATTTCCGGCGCAGCGATTTCGGCACCAGCCATTCGAGAAATCCGCCGGTCCACTGGTCGTCCCCCAGGTAATGGGCATACCGGAAGACCGCATCCGCCAGAAAACCGGCCAGCAGCACGGCGTCAATGATCCCCGCGGAAATCGCCAGCTGGCCAAGCTGGAGATGACTCTGATCCGTCATGGCGCGGATGACTCCGCCAATCATCAATTTTCCGCTGCGAATGCTGGCATTGATCATGACCGCGGCCATGACCCCTTGCGCCAGAAACAAGCCAAAACTCGTGAAGATGGAAATGCCCGTGAGGGATCGGGGAATGAATCCGAGCCGCCCCAGCCGTTCCTGCGTGCGGGCCCAGAGTAATCCCAGAAACGGGTAAAAGGGCAAGAGCAGCGACCAAGCCAGCTGCCCCCATAGCTCACTGCGATGGGACGATCCCCGCTCAGCTACCGTCGCTGCGTCGTAAGTGTGAAAATTATTTGGATTGGAAGCCTTGCCTTCCGGCCAAGGCTGGAGGGTGTAACGGATCCCATACGGAGCTTCCGCCTTGTCTTTTCCGATCAGCAGGAATTTTTTATCCTCAAAATAGATCGCGGGCGGGCGAGAACTGCGGACTTCCCATTCCGGCATTTCATGTTTGGCTTCGATAACCACTTCGGTATCCGTAACCGTTACCCGGTCCGGCCCGATGCGGAGGACCCGCTGGCTCGGAGCTCCCAATGATTCTGGCATAAGGTTCAATGTGTCGGGTTGCCGTTTTGTCGCCGATCTGTCAGGCGCCCGCAGGCATGGCTGACACTTGGAACACTATGGGTAACAAGTTGGTAGGATGGCAATATAATTTGCGCGGGGGGACCTTTCGGTTATTTGAAATCTCGATTTGACCCAAAAAAAGCTCTGCCGGCGGGAAGAAATGGGGTGGCCAACGGGATTCGAACCCGCAACAACAAGCTCCACAAGCTTGGACTCTACCATTGAGCTATGGCCACCGACCAGCGGGGCAAAGAATAAATTCTCCAGGCCACCACGTCAAGTTTTGCGGTGGTAGGCTGGAAAGAAATCGCGGCGCGATTATTTCTTTCGTTGCCAGCCCGCGATGAACATGCCGTTGCCATTTAAATCCTCGGGCCAGAGGGTCAGCGCCGCGGCCCCCGAAATCGTCCGTTCGCTGAGTTTGATATCGGGGAAAATCCGGGGTTCAAAATCCGGTTGCGTCGCGTTGAATTGTGCCGCCACTTCGGTGGTTTCGGCGCGCGTCAACGTGCAAACGGAAAAGATCAATTTGCCGCCCGGCTTCACGCTCGGGGCGACATGGGCCAGCAGCCTTTTTTGGATTTCTGAAAGTTCGCGCACGTCCTTCGGTTCCGTGGTCCAGCGCGCCTGCGGATTCCGCTGCCAGGTGCCGCTGCCGCTGCACGGCGCGTCTACCAGTACGCCGTCGAATTTCGTTTTGGTCGGCCGCGTTGCGCCGCCGTCCCAGTGAGCGGAACGGTAGTTGAACACCTTCGCCCGCCCGGCCCGGCGTTTGAGCTTTTTTAACCGCCAGTCGGCGCGGTCGCTGGCCCAGAGCATCCCCTTGTTTTGCATCAGGTCGGACAGGTGCAGGGTCTTGCCGCCTTCGCCCGCGCAGGTGTCCCACCACGTTTCGCCCGGCTGCGGGGCGCAGAGCATCCCGACCAATTGCGAAGCGATGTCCTGGATCTCAAATTCGCCCGCGTGAAATTCCGGCGTCTTGAATAAATCCTCCTCGCCGCGATACCAAATCGCCTCCGGCAGCAGCGGGCTGACCTCCGCCGCGAACAGCGTTCGCGCCAGGGCGGCTCCCGTGCCGCGTTTGGCGCGCAGCCACAATTTTGGTTCGCGTTGCAAGGCGCGGAGCCATTCATCCGTGACCTCCATTTCCGCCGCCGTCCAAGCGGGCACGGCCTTGGCCCGCAGTTCCGCCAGCGGGATGCTGCCCTCGTCGGCCTGAAACCGCTGGTTCAATCGCAGGGCCAGCCGCATCTTGGCTTCCACGCCGCGTTCCTCGCGCAGCCAGACATGCCAGCGGTAATAAATGAAAACCGTCTTGGCGACTTCGGTGGCGTCGAAGGGGGCGAGGTCTTTGATCTGTTTGAGCACCTCGCGCAAGGCCGCATCCGCCGGCTTGTCTTTGCCGGTCTGGCGGATGACTTCCGCCGCAATCTCAGGAACATTGTGCATCACAGCCCGCAGCATACGCCATTGAACGGTGACAATACAACGCCGACCTTGAAGATGGCAGTTCTTCTCGCCGCGCCGCGACTTGCCGGCCGGATTTATGGCGTGCCGAGCCGGTAATAGCGCTGCGGATAATCCGTCACGGTGGGATTTGAAAAGATCACCTGTCCGCTGTCATCCGCAGTGTTGGTGGCGACCGGTTGCCAGGCAACCGGGCTCGTTAAGTTGGCGGCTTCCCACAAAACATAGGCCTGCCGGGCAGCGCCGGAACCAGTGGCGGTGAAGGTTCCGTTGGTCTGCACCGCAAAGCGGGTGAAAACGGGCGGCAGGTTTGTCACCGTGAGGTTGGCCGGGGCTGAGTCCAGGGTGCTGCTGCCATTGTAGATGAGCCGCGCCGTCACGCTGTAGCTTCCGGCGCTCACATTGGTCCAGGGGTAAACGTAAGGCGCCGTGGCATCCTCGCCGATCAAACTGGCTCCGGCATAATAAAACTGAACCTGGTTGATCGTGTTGCCATTGGTGGTCACGGTGGCGGCCAAACTGATCGTCGCCGGGGCCTGGAAGGTGCCCCCGTTGGCGGGAGTGGTCAGGATAATGGCGGGCGGCGGGATTGGGGTGACCATGGCCTGGGGGGAAATGGCGCTGGCGCCGTTCGTGTCGCTCGCCACCGCCACAAAATAACAGGCCGTGCCGTTGACCAGGCCGGTCACGGTGATGTTGGTGGCCGGGGTGGATTTTTTGTTGGGATACGGTCCGCCGCTGACCGTGCCGTAATACAGGGTGTAGTTGGTCGCCCCGGCCACGCTGCTCCAATTCAAAGTGGCCTGCGTGTTCCCGGCGGCGGCGGTGATCGCGGCCGGGGCGGCGGGCTTCTTCAGGTCAATGGTGTCCAGCACGGTGCCGACGTTGTTGTAGACCACCAGGTGCAGGTTGGTGGGCGAGACGTCGCCGATCAGGTAGCAGTTGTCGCTGAAGGATACCTGGGTGCCGGGGCCCGAACCCACCGCATAGAGCGGCGCCCCGGCGGCGCCGCAGGTAATGTGCTGGATCCCGTTCATCAGCACGCGTTGGTAAAAATGGTTGTGGCCGGCCAAAAACACTTTCACCCCGTTTGGCTGGAGCAGGTTGGTGTGCACGGCTTGCATGGTGGGGTCGCCGGCATGCGGCGTGCCGTTGCCATTGGCGCCGCCGCCATAGGTGAACGCGGGCGCGTGAAACGCGAAGATTTTCCAGGCCTTCAGGCTGTTGGTGAGATCCTGTTGCATCCAGTTGTATTGGGCGCTGCCGAGGGCATAGGTGGTCTGGTAATTCCCGACCGTTACATGCAGGTCGCCGCAGTCGAAGGAATAGTAACCGCTGGTGCCGGTTGAGTCCGGCGGCTGGCTGTAGTTCTGCATGTTGCTGCCGGCCGCCCAGCCGTCATGGTTGCCCGGCGAATAGTAGCTGGCCATCCCTTTCTGTTTTTCCAGTTCGCTCGCCACCAGCCACTGGCTGGTCCAGTTGGCATAGGTGTTGTCGCCGGCATAATCCCCGCCGGTCAAGTCGAAGAGCGGCGGCTGCGGCGAGTTATGCTGGGTGCGGACCCGGGTGGCAATCTGCCCATGCACCCCGGCGTCGCTGCTGTTGCGGTAGTCCGCCGTCCACGCAAAACGAAAGGGCGTGCCGCTGGTCGCCAGCGTGCGGAAGGTGTAATCGGGCAGGTTGGTCCCTTGCCCGCTCAGTTGGTAATGATACAGCGTATTGGGCTGTAGGCCGGTCAATTTGATCCGGTGCACATAGGTCACCGGGCTGGCACTGCTATTGGCAACGGACGCCGTGCTGGCCGCCGCGCCGTAAGCGGTGGTCGTCCCATAATTGACGGTCAGCGGACTTGTCGCATTGACGGTGCCTTCCGCCGTCACATAAATATTGGTGGTCGTCGCGCCTTGCAGCATGGGCCCGCGGATCAGCGTGGCCTGGGCCGGCGGCAAACCCAGGGTCAGTCCGGCTCCCAGGGTCAGGCACCGCAAAAGGAATTTAAGCTTGTTCATAGCGTTTAATGGTCTGGCGGTTCGTGGAAATCCCCTTGGCGGCCTAGTCCGGATCATCGTCCGCATAGCCAAATACCGCGCGGATGAAACCATCGGCTTCAATGATGGCGAAGACCGGCTCATCCTTGCCAATCAGATAATCGATCAGATACCGCGGTTGGGGGTGGGTCAGGGATTTGCGGCATACCTGCCATGGCGCGCTCACCGCTTCGCGGGCGGCCGCCTGGACCGCCGGCGGCATTTCCGAAAACGGGATGACCGCGCCATCCTCCAGGATGGCGCCCGTCGGGCTGACGGTCAGCAGGCGGGGACCGGGAGTGGCGGCCAGATAGACCTGATAGACGCGGCCTTCGAATCGGTGCCCGGAGTTGATTTTCTGGATCCGGGATCCGGCCGCCGCCGCCTCAATGGCCGCTCTTACCGCCGGTGGGGTTTTTGTCAGGGTCACCTGCGGAAGGGATCCTTCCTCCCGCGGGGCCACGGATGTGCAAGCAAGGCCGGATAATGCCAGCATGCCCAGGGCCAGGCACCAGGCCGCCCCGCTCCGGTGGGCTGGTTCGAAAACCTGCCGGGTTAACCAGCGGCTCCCGGAAACCCCGTGGCCGAACCTGTGGCTGAGTCTTAGAGCTGGTCTGAAAATTGAGGGGGGTGCTGCGGCGAGGGATTTTGGCCGTGGGCAAGGCGGCGAGGTCGGCGCATCCCCGCAGCGGGCTGTAAAGGCCGAGCCAACGCCGC
>CAIMLG010000097.1 GCA_903842235.1 uncultured Verrucomicrobia subdivision 3 bacterium | reverse complement strand
GTAAAATTGGTGGTTAACACCACCACGTCGGGGCAGCCCGTTCCGACGTATTGAAGCAGGACCGGGGTGCAAAGATTCGGATCCGGCGAACTGCTGCTCAAGGTGAGCTCACCAGCCGACTGCCCATACTGGGCGCTGCCCAGGGAAATACCTAGGGAAGGACCGGCGGTGAAGCCCTCCGCGCCACCACAGGTGGAACAGGCGGCCTGGGTTCCAAGGGCCACGCAGAAACAGGCGAAAAATAACAGCGCAAACGTCTTCATATTCATTTATGTGGTTGAAAATCTTGTGAGCTCAGCATCACCGTCCCCTTGGCCCCCCCGTTCCGGGCGGTGGATTACTATTGCCATGAATACTGGCCTGCTTGATTATTTCCGGGGTGGTTTCATAAATCGTGCAAGGCCCGGTCGGCATTTCCACAACATAAATGGTGGCCCCAATGGCCGGGTTTACTTTATCTCCCGTCCCGGTCACATACCCGGTTTTGATTACCGAAGTGAGGTTCGTGGAGTTGGGATATTTCGTCACCTCTTCCCATTGAATGGTGTAGACCGTGTTGGTCTGCGAATCCGGCACCTTCAGCCGATATTGCATCTGGCCGCCGTTGCCGGTGGCATCCCGGTTGCTCAACAAGTAAAACGCCTCGCCGCTACCGGCCAGCCAGTTCGTCGGCCAGCCCGGCAACCGCGATTTCACACAGTCATACAACAGTTTGCTGTCAAACTCTATCGATAGGAACTGCTGTTCCCGATAATAACCAGTATAAGCCCAAATAGTCCCAGCGTCTGGAAATGAAAGCCAATCATAGAATTCGGCGTGGACATAATAGTTGGTCAAACAAAAGTTGGTTTGAATGGTGTTTGGATAACCCGGCGCCCAAAAGAAATATGGATCGTATATGAAATTAGTGGCGTTTTCCATTCTGCTTTCGGCCTCAACATGATCACTTGACAAAGCAGCAGTAAGAAAAGAATTATCACAAGCTGATCCAGAGTTTGCTTCCCTACGATTTTCAAGGCCGTAAAAATTATCGAAAACCCATGAACCATTGCAGCCGTTCGTCTCATCTCGACTCCACTTCATATACCTATTATTTCCATTAGAATAGCATGCACTTTTTTCCTCTTCATGTGCATGCAAAGTGTAGAAATTGGTAATCGGCGGCTCAATGCACTGGCAGCTGGCTAGTTGTGACATATCATAGCCTTCATTTAAATCATGCAGTCGAGCCGTGCTTACAGTATGAATACTAATCAAATTAATATCAGACCAAACCGTGACCCGATCCGTCACGGTTCTTTGGTGAAGAAATTTTAAAATCGGACTCACGCCATCATCGGACGAGCACGGAGGAGGATTGAACCCGAATTTGGAAAAATTTGTGCTGATGGACATGGATTCCATCATGCAGTAACAGCCAGCATGGGCGGTGGATGCCAAGCCCATGGACAAGAGCGCCAGCAAGCCCATTGCGGTCAGGCTATAACGGAACATCCGGGCGGCGCGCCGGCAGAACCGGGCTTGAATTCTGGTTAACATTGCGTTCATAAAATCTTGAAGGAAAATGGAAATTATATTTAACGGTTATTTCAAAGGGGTGAACACCTGCAACGGTAGGTTCGCTGAGTTCAAGCCATTGTAAGGCGTGGCCAGCCAGTCGCCCAAATCGCCCGTGTTAAAATCACCATTGCCATCGGTGTCTTCCAGATAGTCGGGCAGGCCGTCGCCATCCGTGTCCACGGGCAGGCCATTGGCATCCACCGCCACGTAATGGTAGCCCATGTCCACGGTGGAAGTAGCCTCTTTGGCCTGGCTGGTCTGGGTGGTGTAATGGTAAAAGCCCAAGAGATTGGCGGGGGTGGTGCCGTGATCAATCAGAGTGTTGGTGGCCTGATAAAACCGGCCCAAGGGCCCGTTGGTATAAACGAAGCTCGTCAGCGTCAGATTGCCATTGGCCGTGCTGGCATAGCCGCTGGTGTTAATAAAGGCGTTGTTTTTGATGACCGCCGGCGAGCCCAGCCCACTGATGGTGGTCTGCTCAAAGACATTGTTGCTGATGCCGCACGCCGCCAGCAGCGTGGCGGCCAGGGTGCCGCCATAAACGAGGTTTTGACTGACGTCGTAGGTGGAGGCATAGGGATACACCCCCACATTAACGCGCTCAAAGAGGTTGTTTTTAAACTTAATGGCCCCGGAGGGGGAGCCCGGGATCTGCCCGCCGGCCAGTTGACAATCCCGCAGGGTAAAACTATTGGGCGGATAGGAATAACTGTTAAAATATTTGGCCGCGTGTTGCAATAAGGGCAGTTCGGTGAAGCGAAACTGGAGACTGGCGCTGCTGCCGTTCAGCCAGACCAGGGCGGTGAGCGGACTGCCCCAGTTGGTGGCCTGTTCCTGCACCGAGTTGTAATACACCAAATGGTTGCGCTGGACGGGATCCCCCTGGCTGACCAGTTGCGATCCGGCGGACAGATTCAGGCAATGGTCGCCAAAACCGGCCACGGCCACGCCGTTGGTCAGCAGCAGGGTCACACTGGAGCCCACCGTGGCATTGACCGCAAAATCAATGGGGGCATAATGGTAGCCAATATCCGGGGAGCTATTGGTGTCGCGCGGAACTTGCGGGGTCAATACGGTGTTGGTGGTTATCGTATTGGTCAGCAGGACCGGTGGCCAGGTGGTCTTGGTGGCCAGATCCGCCCGCAACGCCGGACTGATGTTGGTGGTGCCCGCCCCCCGCCCCCAGCTTTCCGTCAGATAATAATTGCCCGCCCCCGCCGGGCCGCAGGAGGCTATCCAGCAATGATTTACGGCGGACGGATCCGGAAACGTGCTGTAAGCGATTTGCCAGGACAAGACACAATTCGTCAACCCGACGGTGGTTGGCTGCCAAGGGCATAGATTCTGGGCGTCCATCGTGGCGTTCTCGGCCGTCAGCTGCTCGCCCGCAAAGGCATAAGCACAATTGGCGATGAGGGTATTGTGGAGGTTGACGGCATAGCCGGAAAGGGGGACCGAGCAATTGACAAACTGACAGTCCCAGAAGTCAATCGGCGGGTAAAAACTGTTGTCGCCTACCTCCGCACCGATGGCGGCATAACAGAACCTCAGATTGCTTAACCGCCCCCCGTTGACCGGGTTCAGCGCGAGGCACCAGAAATCACCGGTGGCGGGAGTGCCGCTGCTGCCGGCAATCGTTTCGCCCACGGTGTTGTCATTCATGGAAGTGAACACGGCGGGCCGATAGGGGTCCGTCCGGCAAACCACGGAGTCCGACAAAGTGATACAGCAGCCACCACTCTCCGCGTATTTGATCACCGTCCCGCCTTCAAAGGTCGCCGTGCCGGGCACCGCGAAATAACCGATGTAATACGTGGTGTCCGCTTGAAAGGTGAAATCTCCGTCGGCAGCGGAAATCAGTTCCACATAGTCCAGCACCAAGCCCCGGGTCGGCGGCAGCTCCGCCTTGGCGAGCATGACCGCGCCGGAACCGGGCCGTTCCAAGCGTTGCGGCGGCAGCAGTTCCTGGCGGGCAGCGAGTTTGACCGCCTTGGCGGGCGACGCATTCTGCGCCGTCTCAGGCAAGGTCATTAAACCGTCCGCGATGGCGTCCACGGGCACTTCTTCCACCAGGAACTGGCGGCCTTCGAGTTGCAGCCATTGTTTGCCGACCACGGCTCCGGTGTTGGTGGCACTTTGGCCCAGCAAAAAGGCCCGGCCCCGCGCCATCTTCATGGTCCCAAAATTCAGGCTTTGATCCGAGAGCTCCAGCCCGGCCTGCGCCGGCAGCCGGCTGGATTTGATGGTGGGGGGCGGCGGGGCAATGAATTCTGTGAGGACTTGCAGCTTGGCAGTGGTGGGATTCAAGCCCAAGCTTTCGGGCGTGGGCGGTTGCGAGCGCAGAATCACATCCTGCTCGAATCCGGCCTTGGTATAGGTGTAGCGCAGGTCGGCGGCCAGGCCGCTGAAGGCATTGGGATAAACCACTTGATTGGCGCCGACGACATAGCCAATCGAGTTGGTGAGGACGGCCAGCAGG
>CAIMLG010000096.1 GCA_903842235.1 uncultured Verrucomicrobia subdivision 3 bacterium | reverse complement strand
CTACGCGAAAGGCGGCCGCCGCGCGGTGATGACCGTCAGCGATATAGACGCAAGGCACCCGGTTAAATGCGTCGGCCAGGCCCAAGCTTGCACTCACGCGCCAGACCGTATGCCGGACGCCGTCCGCCGCCGTGAAATCATAAAGCGGCGCCTGGGCTTCCGTGACTTGAACGAGCGCATCCACGGACGATTCGTCGCGATAGGTCAGGAACACGAGGCCGGTGTGTGCGCGCAGTTCCAGGATGTGCCGGCACCGGTCGTCTTCCTTGTCCGGCCGCGTTTTTTCATGCTTTTTGATCCGGTCCGCCGCATAGTCGTCAACATGACAGGCGGCCACAATCCCCCGTTGAGCATGACCTTCCCGCACCTGGCGGTAGATATAAAGCGAAGGCTCGCGGTCCTGAATCAGAGTGCCGCGCTTCTGTAGGGTGTTAAAATTAGCGTGCGCCGTGGCATAGACGGCATCGTCATAAGGAGCAGTGGTTTCGGGCAGGTCAATTTCGGAACGGGTGACATGCAGGAAACTGAGCGGCTGATTGCGGGCCAGGGCGGCGGCCTCGGTGCGGTCCACTACATCATAGGGCACGCTGGCTACCTGGGGCGCCGCCGATTCGGCCGGTCGCCAGGCCGGAAAAGGATTAATGCGCATAATTTACCTCGTCGATCTTCTTTAGTCCAGACCATGTGTCGCGGTGATAAAACTCGTTCCAGGTGTTTTTATCAAATCAGAACAATCCTGTCATTTTATTAATGCATGTCCCGGCGGGTTTAATTATAGTATTGCTCGTTCCTAATGAATTTCAGCGGCACATGCGACAAGGACTTGCTATGAAAGAAAAATATCCGTTTGATGAAATTGAGCCGAAGTGGCAGGCCTACTGGCGCGACCGGGGCCTGTTCAAGGCGGATCTGGGTAAGACTGATAAGAAATATTATTGCCTGATGATGTTTCCGTATCCGTCGGCGGCCCTGCACGTGGGGCATGGGCGCAATTATATCATTGGCGACGCCGTGGCCCGTTACAAGAAAATGCGCGGGTTCAACGTGTTGACGCCGATGGGCTGGGATGCCTTTGGCCTGCCGGCCGAAAACGCCGCCATCAAAACCGGAACCCATCCCCGTATCACGACGCTCGCCAATATCGCCACCATGAAGCGGCAGTTGAACGCCTGGGGATGTTGTTATGACTGGGACCGCGAGGTGACCGCCTGCCTGCCGGACTATTACCGCTGGACGCAATGGTTGTTTCTGCAGTTGTTCAAGCGTGGTCTGGCCTACAAGGCGTTTGCGCCGGTCAACTGGTGCCCATCCTGCGTGGCCGTGCTGGCCAACGAGCAGGTGATTGACGGCAAATGCTGGCGTTGTGATTCGTCGGTGCAGGAGAAGCGCCTCGAGCAGTGGTTTTTCAAGATCACCGACTATGCCCAGCGCCTGTTGGACGATCTGGCCAAGCTGACCGGCTGGCCGGAACGGGTCAAGCTGATGCAGCAGAACTGGATCGGACGCAGTGAAGGCGCGCGGATCGAATTCCCGTTAGTGCCGCGCCGTGATGGCCGCAAGGATTCCGCCGTCGGCGTGGCCTGTTTTACGACGCGGGTGGACACGATCTTCGG
>CAIMLG010000095.1 GCA_903842235.1 uncultured Verrucomicrobia subdivision 3 bacterium | reverse complement strand
CGTAGCTGCCGGTGTTCCCCCATTCCAGCCACGCCGCCGTCGCATTCGTCCCGTTCGCCATCACCACCCCGTTCAGCACCGCGCTCGTCGCCCGGATCCCCGTGGCCGGCCCCGTCAGGGCATAGGGGGTGACGGGGGCCACCACCAAAATCAACACGCTGGAGGTGCTCGCAAAATAACTGGCATCCCCGCCATAGACGGCGGTCAGAGCATGGCTGCCCTGCGGCAGGGCGCTGGTGGCATACGTCGCCCGCCCGCCGCTCAAGAGGCCCGTCCCCAAGTTGTTGGCCCCGTCCTTGAACGTCACGCTCTCCCCCTCCGGTGGGGCCGGGCTGAGCTGGTTGGTCAGGAGAATCGGGGTGCCCACGGGGGCGCCGTTGATCGAGGCCGCCAGGGTATTCCCCGTCACCGGGATTTTGGTGATGGTCACCGTCGCCACACTGGAGGTGCTGGCATAAAAACTGGCATCCCCGCCGTAAACCGCCGTGATGGCATGACCCCCCATCGCCAAAGCGCTGGTGCCATAAATCGCCTGGCCGCTGCTCAACGACCCTGTCCCCAAAACAATGGTTCCATCCAGGAACGTCACGCTCTCCCCCTCCGGCGGCACCGGGGTTAATTGACTCGTAAACGTCACCCCCTTGCCCAGGGGCAACGTGTTCGCAGATACACTCAAGGTGTTCGTCGTGGCCGCCGGCGGCGGCCCATACACTTCCAACTCCCACAGGGAATAGCCAAATCCCGTGCCGCGCTGGACCCCATTCATCCGCACATACCGCGCGTTCAGCGGCGCAAAGGTCAGGTCATCCACCCCGCCCAGCCCGTTGGTCAGCGTGTAAGCCGTCGTCCAATTGGTGTTATCCAGCGAACCTTGGATTTGATAGCTCTTGCCGTAGGCCGTTTCCCACGCCAGCCGCACGCGATTCACCTGCCGGACCACCCCCAGATCCACCGTGAGCCACTGCGCATCGCTGAAGGCACTGGACCAGCGGCTGGCCGGGTTGCCGTCCACCGCGTTGCTCGCCTCATGCCCCGCCTGGTCCACCGAGGACCCCGTCGCCGGCTGGTTCAACGCCAGGTTCGGCCGCCCCGCGGCAAAGCTGCTCCCGCTGACCACCGCCACATTGTCAAACTTGGCCGTCGTGTTGAACGCCCGCACCCCGATGCTCCCCGAGGCAAAGTTGGCATTGGTCACGGTCAGCACCGGCGTGCTCATGTCCGTGACAAACACGTTGATCACACTCCCCACCGCCGTGACTTTCAGGTGATACCAGGAAGCCGCGGCCAATGACTTGGCCACCGTGGCCAGGTTCGTGGCCACGCCCGCGCCGTTCTGCACGCTCAGCGTGACCTGGCCGGCCGCCGGATTGATCCCCGCATAATAGCCGCAGTAGCTATCGCCCGTGCCGTAAGCACTGCCCCGGAAAATTAACCCCGCCTCGCCCGCCCCCGAAGCGCTCACATCGGCCTCATAGCTGAAGTTGAAAGGCAAAATGCCTTTCACGATGTTCTTGGCCACATTGGTGGTGGTGACCTGCAACTGCCCGTTGACCACCGACCACCCCGGGTCAAAGAACAGCCACCCCAGCGCCGAACCGGTGGCCAGATTCAGATTATCCAGATTAAAGTTGTCCGCGTAGTTCGCGGCCGTGTAGGGCGACAGCGCCAGCAGGTTCGCCCGAATGTAATGCGGGCGATAGTAGGATTTATCACCGGTAATTTTGGAGCTGGGTTCGATGCCGAGGTGGTCCGAGTAACTGATGGTATAGACCCCGTTTTGCCACGTTTCGGCGTGCAGGTTGCCGGCGTAGTTGTATTCGCCGCTTTCGCCGGGGGAATTGTAAACGGTGACCGGGCTGCTCCACGGCCCCAGCGGCGACGGGGCAAACTGCACATGGTTTCCGCCCAGCTGATTCGCGAAGGCCACAAAATTACCCGGGCCCAGCATCTCCATGGACCAGACGTCCTTGAGGTTGGGCAGAATGGCCAACTGCGTATGGTCGCTGGTCCAGTTGGTTCCGTTCCAGTAGTTCCAAGCCGAACTGACCTCCAGGCTGCCCCGCGGCGCGCGCGCCACGTAGGTTTGGTAGGCAAACAGCGCATAATTGGTCGAAAAATACGTGTAGTAGTAACCATCATTGCCATCCACCAGCGCCACATAGTTATCCTTCCCGGCGGAAGCAATGCTCGTGGTGCCGGTCAAGGTCAAGTTCGGCAGGGACAGCGTGGCAATGGAAGTGCCCACCCGCGCATACGAACTTCCATCCTGTTGCGTCAGCATCACCTTCAAATTGCTGCCTTCCACCACCGAATCGCCAATCCAAAACACATTGCCATTGCCCGGATTAAACATCGTGCTGGTGGAAACCGGCACCATATTCGTTCCGATCTGATGGAGGATGATATTGCGCGGCAGCGAACCATTGCCGCGGAGGTTGGAGAAAAAGTTGAGCGATCCGACCCAGGAGTCATTCAGGATCCACGCCACGCTGGTATCGGGCAGGAGAATCGACTTGTCATTATCCCCACCGGTCCAGCCCGTGCCGTTGGTCTTGGAGTAGTTCCACTGCCCCCACTGCCAGATATGGGTCAACGGCACGTCCCAGCTGGCCGCGTTGTTCACGTCCAGGATTTCAACATCGTCGATAAAAAAATCCGCCACGGTCTTGAAATTGAAAGCCACCGAGATGTTGCCCGCCGCCTTGAAGGCATAAAAATATTCCTGATAATAGTCGGAGGCAAAGTTGGTGAACACTTGAAAGGGAATCTGGGGATAAGCCGGCGTTGCCCCCACCAGATTGATCCCCAGCGAAGCCTGCGGCAGGCTCGACCACGCCCAAAACCGCAGGACATAGGTATTGGTGGCGCTGGCGGCAAACGTTGAGCTGATGATCTGGACCGCATTGGACGCGCTTCCCGCGCTCGTGACCGAAACCTTCAACGCACTGCCGCCGGCATGCTTGTTCGCGGAGCTGCTGGAAAAGACCGCCGACCCGCCACTCGCCAAATTGGTGGTCCAATTGTTCAGCCCCGACTCGAATCCGCCATTGATTAGGATCTGAGCGCCCGCCAGATTGGCTAGCAACAGGAGGGCGATCACGGGTAATATCCAGGCCAACCTCCGCTGCGGGCATTCCCGGCGCACCACCGGCCCACCGGGTAAAACCATCGGGGGAATGCGGGGGTTCTTCCGGGGGTTATTAGCTGGGTTCGCATTCATATTTCATTGAGGCCCCGGACAATCAATTTCAGGAATTTAAAAAAAAACTCTCTTACACAAGCTTAACCCATAAAGCCGCCACCCGCTTTCGCCCAGGTTGGTATGATCCGCCATCAGGATTCACCAGCGATCCGGATCCATTAAAAAAGCGGTCGGGAGAGGTCTCTCCCGACCGCCTGTGCAAACGATCGATCTTAAACGCGCTTACGGCACCAGCAACCGATAGAACATCTGCGGCCCCGTCGGCGTTACAATGAAGGGCGACGTGGCACTCATATTGGTGGTCCACGGTCCCATTACATTGGTGGCCTCCAGCAGCAAGCCACTATTCCAATTCAACGTCAGGCTGCCGGCGCCGGGGGTGAACCCGAGCGTGGGCGGGGCTGAATTGACGGTTAGCAACACGGGCGCGCTGGTCACCGAGAGGCTACCGGCGGTATAGACGCACCGATAATATCCACCTTGTGCCACCGTAACCGCGCCAAGCGAAAGCGGCATGCTCGTGCCACCCGTAATGTTGGTGTAGGTAACGCCACCCAGGCTCGCCTGCCATTGCTGGCTATACGGCGGCACGCCGCCGGCCGTGGTGCAACTCAACGTCACGGAGGTGCCCTGATTTACCGTGCTCGCTGGCGCGGCCACCGCCGCCCCAATGCTGGGCAAGGCATGGACCGTCAATTGCACCGGCGAACTGATCATTGGATTGCCATTGGCCGTAAACACCAGGTGATAATAACCTGAATTGCCCGGCGTTACACTGGTCAGCATCAGATAGTTGGTGCCGGTGCCCACGTTGGTATAGGTAACCCCG
>CAIMLG010000094.1 GCA_903842235.1 uncultured Verrucomicrobia subdivision 3 bacterium | reverse complement strand
TCCGCAGACGAGGCGATGGAAAACCATGTTTCCAATGGCAAACCGGCGGACACCCAATGCGCGCCGGAATCATACGATAAATAAATCCCATCACTGTCAAAAGACACCAGCGCCAATATGATGCCGTCGGCTGACGAGGCGGCGGAAATCCAAGCCGTGCCGACCGGCAAACCGTTGAGCGTTTGCGTCCACGTTGCTCCCGCATTGGTTGAGAGATAAACGCCGCCATGCTCCACCGCCGCAATCAGTTTGCTGCCATCGGCGGAGGAAGCGATCGAATGCCAGTTGCCAACGGACGCGCTGCCCTGCGTCCAAGTCTCAGGCAGCAGCATTATGACATTGATGACCACCGCATTGGTGTTGTTCAACAAATTCGAGTCAGGCGTGGTTGCCATCGCGCTCGCCGTGTTCGTCAAAGGCCCGCTCCCCGGAGCCACCACCACCACATAAATGTTCGTCACTCCGCCCGCCGCCAATACGGGAACGGCCACGTTTGTTGTCCCGCCACCTGGCAGCACGTCCACCACCACCACGTTCGTCGCACTTGCTGGGCCGGCATTGGTCACCGTGATCACGTTCGTATAAGTCGCGCCCGCCACCACCGACCCCGGTCCCACGTTCGCCACCACGATGTCCGCTATTGGCAAAGGCGGGCCGGCAACAATCATTTCGGGGCTGTTTTTAGGACTGTTGAAAGTGCCGTCGCCTAATTCGCCAATATCATTTTTGCCCATCCCCCACAAGCTGCCATCGCTCTTAATGAAAAGACTATGAGTTTGTCCAGCCGCAATCGCCGTGACGTTGCTGGTCACAATCTGCTTCGGGCGGTTGGTGTTGTTAAAAGTGCCGTCGCCCAACTCACCATCATGGTTGTAGCCCATGCCCCACAAACTGCCATCGCTCTTGATAAACAGGCTGTGGCCAGCTCCAGCGGCAATCGCCGTGACGTTGCTACTTACAATCTGCTCGGGCTGGTTAGTATTGTTGTAAGTGCCGTCGCCCAACTGGCCGTAGTAATTGGCACCCATGACCCACAGGCTGCCATCATTTTTGATAAACAGGCTATAACTAGCTCCAGCAGCAATCGCCGTGACGTTGCTACTTACAATCTGCTCGGGCTGGTTAGTATTGTTGTAAGTGCCGTCACCTAATTGGCCATAATTATTTCTTCCCATGACCCACAAGCTGCCATCACTCTTGAGAAACAGGCTATGAAGATCTCCAGCCGCAATCGCCGTGACATTGCTGGCCACAATCTGCTTCGGGCTCAGGCTGACGTCGTTATAAGTGCCGTCACCCAACTGGCCGAAGTAACTGTATCCCGTGGCCCACAGACTGCCATCGTTCTTAAGAAACAGGCTATGTTCAGCCATGCATCCAGAGGCAATCGCCGTGACGTTGCTGGCCACAGTCTGCTCCGGGCGGTTGGTGGTGTTGGAAGTGCCGTCGCCTAGTTCACCACCGTTTTGTCCCATGCCCCACAAACTCCCATCTTTCTTGAGAAACAAACTATAATAATCTCCAGCGGCAACCGCCATAACGTTGCTGGTCACTATCTGCTTTGGCCTGTTCGTGTAGTTGAAAGTGCCGTCACCGAGTTGACCAGTCCCGTTGTTTCCCATGGCCCACAAGCTGCCATCGCTCTTGAGAAACAGACTGTGCACAGCTCCTCCTGAAGCTTGGATTACAGATTGTGCGCTGCCGGTGTCTGCGAGGAACATTCCCACACCCATAACCAGTAGTTTACCCAAGGTGGTTTTCATATTCGGATTCAGTTTTATCATTTCAGTTTTCCAATTCCGTTCAATCACATTTGTTATTGCCAACTGCCCAACGCCGTCGGCGCGGCAGCTTTTTAGAAGCGCAAAATAAAACCCTCACCCTGTCCCTCTCCCGTTTGGGACGGGAGAGAGAATCGCCAGCGGAGGTTTTTTGATTTGCCAACGCCATCTGACCCATCCCGCCGCCGGTTTTTCCAAAAGATCGGCGAACGATTCCCCCGCTCCGCCAACGGAGTTGGGGGAGAGGGCCGGGGTGAGGTGGCGCGTCATAGCCTTTCAATTTTTCACGCGCCCACGGCCACGCTGACGGGCTGGCTCCATTGGCCCACCTGCTGGTCGTCCACGCGATAGATGGCCTTGTAGGTCCAGGCGGCCTTGCCCGCGGGGAACGGCTGGGTGTCTGTGTAGCCGGGGGTGGTGTCGATGGTCAGCAGATTGAAGCCCTTGCCGTCCCCGCGATCCACCTGGATTTCGCAGGCGTCCAGCGACGCGCCGTGGCCGTTCCAGCCCCATTTCACCTCCACCTTGCCGCCGCTGACGGTCAGGGTCAGGACCGGCTGCAGGGCGGCCAGGTGCGGCACGGCGGTTTCGCCGGCCAGAATGCCGAGTTCGCGGGCGATGTCGTCCGTCAGCTTGTGCCCGTTCTTGAGGTCCTGCACGGCGGCGAAAATGCGGGTGAGCGAGCCGGGCAATTGCGGGGTGACGGTCGCCGGCAGCGCGGGCGGGGTGAAGGTGTCCAGCGCCACGGCGGCGGAGCCGGTGCCGGTCTGCGCGATGGTCGCGGTCTGGGTGCAGGCCAGCGAGAAGGTGCGCACGGCGTTGAGCCAGTTCTGGAGCACATAGGCCAGCCAGAGGCAGTCGGCCACCAAGGCGGTGACTTGCGCGGGGGTGAGGCCCAGAACGGTGGCGTGGCCGGGCAGTTTGTCCGCGAAGTTCAGCAACCAGGCAATCTGATCGGCCACGCGGATGGGGTAGTATTTGTTGTGTTTCATGCGTTTGGTTTTCTTTTTGGTTTCAGTTGCGGGAATCGGCGGCGGCACCGGCGGCACATAACCCGGATCGCCCGGCTCGAGCAGGTAATTCCAACGTAGATTGGGATTTCCCCAATACATTTCGGGATCGTTTTTGTTCCAAGTAGCGGGGCGCATGGTGATAAAGGGTTAAAACGGACGTTTTAGTGGCAAAATCAGGGGTTTTCGCGAAAAAGTCGCCGTCACTTTCCAAAAGGGGCGCAACCCTTTTGGAAAGAGGCGCAACACTTTCCAAAACTTCGCGCGGAGAAATGAAAAGGGTCGCAACACTTTTGAAAACTCCGCGTGGAGAAACGAAAAGTGCCCGTGGAGAAATGGAAAGTGTCGGGGCACTTCTGAACAGGGGCGCGGCACTTATGGCAAGGGTCGGGGCACTTTCGGAAAGGGGTGCAACACTTTTGAAAACTCCACGCGGAGAAACGAAAAGTGGCGGGGGACTTTTGGCAAGGGGCGCGGCACTTTTGAAAACTTCGCGCGGAGAAATGGCCAGTGACGGCGGAATCGGGGCGGCGGCCCGCGCTTTTTTAGCGGAAGCGGGTTGCTTTTTCGAAAAACTTCGGGCCGGACCCTTCGCCGCTAAAGCGGCGAGCCGAAGATCGGCCGGAAGCCGGAGCGGAGAAACTGTTCACTGGTGCCATAATCAAACTTTACCCGGAGACACCACGATACAAGCAGGTTTAATAAAACCTGTCAAGGGGTCAGCCGAAAAATAAAAACTAACCCGCCGGCCTGGGCCTACCCGCGTTACTTCAACAATTCCCGCTGCCAGTTCATCAGCTCCGGCGCGTGCTTATCCCAGTCGCGGGCGAGGTCGCCGAGGACGGATTTCGGCGCGATGAGCGTGGGGTCAAGCTGCAGGCCGTGCGCGTGGTGGTCGCGGATTTTTTCCAGTTCGCGGAACCGGCGGAACTCCGCCTCGGTGGGCCGCTGGGAATGGTGCCGGATTTTTTCGGGGAACTGCTCCGGCGGCACGGCCTGCGCGGCGCGGATGGCGGCCAGCAGATTTTCCCGGCGGCGCGGGTGCATGCGCGGCGGTATCATCGGCTCGAAGGGCTGGTGTTCGCTGACGGCGACGGAAACCGCCACCATCGTCTCGTGCGAGAGGACAAAGAACGGCGGCCGGCTGGCGGCCACGGCCTCGCGTTCGCGCCAGTGCCAGAGCTCGCGCAGGACGGCGAGCGCGGGTTTTTCCAGAAACGTGCTGCCCTTGATGCGCCACACGTCGTCGGGGTCGATCACCGGCGGCACGGAGCTTTCCGCGATGAGCCGCGCGCAGCTTTCCTGATGCCACGCGAGGCGACCCTTGGCGGTGAGCTCGGCGCGCAATTTTTCCTCCAGCGTCTTGAGAAAGCGCGTGTCGTTGCGGGCGTAGTCCTCCATGCGCTGCGTGAGCGGGCGCTGCGCCCAGTCGGCTTTTTGCGGGCCTTTGTCCAGCTTCACGCCGAGGAATTTTTCCACGAGCGCGCCCAGGCCGAACTGCTTCTCCCCCAGCAGCCGGGCGGCGAGCATGGTGTCGAAGATTTCCGTGGGCACGAAATCGTGGTGCTTGCGCAGCAGGCGCAGATCGTAGTCGGCGGCGTGGAAGATCAGCTCGCGCCCGGCGAGCGCCTCCAGGAACGGCGCGAGGTCGAAGCCCGCGAGCGGGTCCACCAGGCGGTCGCCGGCGGCGGTGCTGATCTGGATGAGGCAGACCTTTTCCGGGTAGGCGTGCAAACTGTCGGCCTCGGTGTCTATGGCGAGCCACGCGGCGGCTTTCACCACGGGCAGAAACGCGGCGAGCTTTTCCTGGGAGTCAATCACGGTGGCGGAGTGTGCCGGAACGGCGGCGGTTTGAAAAGTTTTCCCGCATAGTTTGAACGTCCGTCCGCTTGTCAAATCCAACCCTGTGGTTTATCGTCGCCCCATGTCGTTGAAGAATCATCTCGCGGTCGCGGCGCTGCTCGGTTGCGGCGCGCAATTCGCGTGCGCCGACACCATCCAGCTCAAGGACGCCGCCGCCGTGACGGGAAAAGTGCTCGCCGAAAAAACCGATTCGCTGATCGTGGATGTCGGCTACACCGTGCTGCAGATTCCGCGCGGCGCCGTCACCGGCGTCACCAAATCCGGAGCCGCGACCGCGGCCGCCGCGCCGATGCCGGTGGCCGGACAATTTTATGCCGCCGACGCCAAACCCGCCGTCGCGCGGGACGTGAGTTCGCTGGTGAAACAGATCGGCGAGGCCGTGGTGCAGGTGAAGACGGCGGGCGGGCTCGGCTCGGGCTTTTTCCTGAACGAAGACGGCTATCTCATCACCAATTTTCACGTCATCGAGGGCGAGACGGAAATTTCCGTGGAAGTTTACCAGCAGAAGAACGGCCAGCTCAGCCGCGAGACCTACAAGCAGGTCAAGATCATCGCCATCAACAAATTTCACGACCTCGCGCTGCTGCACATCGAGGACAAGAACGCGCCGAAGTTCCAGCCCGTCACGCTCGGCAGCGCGGATGTGCTGAACGTGGGTGAAGGCGTGTTCGCCATCGGCAGCCCGCTCGGCCTGGAGCGCACCGTCACGCAGGGCATTGTCAGCACCAAGACGCGGCAGCTGGAGGGCAATCTTTATCTGCAGACCAGCACGCAGATCAATCCCGGCAACAGCGGCGGCCCGCTGTTCAACCTCGCCGGCGAAGTCGTGGGCGTGAC
>CAIMLG010000093.1 GCA_903842235.1 uncultured Verrucomicrobia subdivision 3 bacterium | reverse complement strand
TGGGTGGGATTGCTGCGGAGCGGTGGGCTCTTGGCGGGGCAGGAGGGCCGTTGACAAAACATTCATTCACCCACGACGCATAATTATGATTGCGTGCCCCTCTGTACCTTTCGGAATGTACACAAAGCGTTGGCTTTCATGCGTATATGCCCACCAAAGCGTTTGGTATGATTATTGCTGCGCTAACCGGCACGGAGAATAGGCTCCAGGGAAGCGGCGCACCCGTCTTCCCGGAAAAGATTGGTTATGGACGCAAAGTTTCAGGGTTTGGATTATGACGAACTAATCGCTCTTCTGAACGCGCTCAAGGTGGACCGTGGCGGGAAAGACTTGAGTTTCGCGGAGATGCACCACGCCGACCTGAGCGGTGCCGACCTAAGCGGTGCCAGCCTGCTCAGGGCGGACCTGAGTTTTGCCAATCTTTCAGGAGCCGATCTGAGTCACGCGGATTTGAGCGGTGCCAGCCTGAGCTTTGCCAACCTGCGTTTCGCCAAGTTGATGGGCGCCAACCTAAGCGGTGCCTACCTGTTCAGAGCGGACTTGAGTGACACTGATATGTTTCGGGCAGACCTCAGTTATGCGGACCTGAGCGGAGCCAACCTCAACAGCGCCAATCTGGTCGGTGCCAACCTGAGCGGGGCAAATCTGAGCGGCGCCGACTTGGTTGGTGCCAATCTGATCGGTGCCAAGTTAATTGGGACCGCCCTGATCGGGGCAAACTTGAGCAGATGCAAACCAGATCGGCGCCAGGGGGAGCGGCGTAAAACTTGTCGGCGCCGACTGAGCGGCATCAAACTGGCCGATAACTAACCGCGGTTCCTCAGGCAAGTTATCCAAGTTCTTCCCTTGATGTTCGGGGAAATGAATGGGTTCGGCGTCACTGCTTTTCTCCACCGTCTTTGGTAAAGCTGAATTCCGGGCAATCCGACGTTTCTTGGGGATAGGGGCAGATAGATATTGCTCAAATGCGAAGCTGTGTCGGGTACAGTGTGCGCAACGGTCCAGGTGCGTATGGTCCAGGAACGGCACCCGGCGGACGAGGTGGGGGGAAAGAATAAGACCCGTTCCCAAGTTAAACCTGGGAACGGGTCAGATGGTTCAAAGGTGGCGGTTAGGGTTTCAGATTACCTATGGCCCAAGACGAGGCAACGCCGTTGTCAAAGGCCTCGTTGAGGTTGGTCACCAGCGTGTTCAGCGCGCCAAAGTCATACCCGACGGGCAGTTTGTTCCGGGCCAGAGCCTCATTGCCGATGGCAAGGATATCACTGACCGTCTTGCCGTTGAGCGAATCGCCGGCGTGGCAATAGCGCAGAGCGCCCAGACCGCCCGGGATGCCGGTACTCTGGATTTTGCCGAGTCCGATATTGATGGTCAATGTGGCCACCTGCTTCGCAAGACAGCCGCCGGCGGTACAGCTTCCACCCGGATTGAGGTAATCCCTGGTGATGGGGCCGCTGGGCCCGCCACCGAGCAGAAAGCTCTTCAGATTGGTCAGCCCGGTCGTGTTGCCCTGCCACAGGAGACCGTGCCCCTGCTGGGTGCCGCACCCGGTCGAGTTGTAATCGCCGACCTCGAGCCCGCACCGGAATGCCGTCGAGAAATACTTGTTCAACAGCTGGCCCGGCGCGCCGCAATTGGCGTAGCCGCCCTTGGTGTACGTGATCATCGCCACAACGCCGGTATAGCTCGCCTTGTCTGTGGCCGTCACGGTGACGCCGCAACTCAAGCCGAGGAAGTCGCCCTTGGCCGTGGCCGTGTCCTCGTGGAACCCATATTCTGAGCCGAATGGGCCTGCCGTGCACGAGAACGAGGCGCCCGGCGCCAATTCGCTGGGAATTGAGATGCAGCCCGTGTCGTAGGGCGATTTCCATTTGCAGTCGCGTCCGCACTTCGGGCAGCGGATTTGCGGTCCCGAACAATCGTTTCTGTAGTCGTGGGAACGCCAGGAATCCTGATGTCCGCATCTCGTGTTCATGCACTGCACCTCAACCGTGCCGCAACCGCCGCTTTCATGCGGGGATTTCCACGCGCAGCTCTGGCCGCACCTGCGGCAGCGAACGTCCGGTTCGTCTTTCTGAACGTCGCAGTGCGACCGCCAGGTGTAGTGCCAGCCGCATTTCGGACACTGCACCTCCGGTATGGCGTTCGTGACAATGTTGAACGGTGAATCGGTGAGCGAGATGTTCGAAAGTGTGACGTTGCCAATGTTGGTCACGGTAAATCTAAACAGCACCGAATCGGGCACAGTGACATTGGTGGTGTCAGTCCAGGTTTTGCCGCCGTCCGCGGATACCTGCTTCGTTACCTGAATCTTGGGATTGGCCGGCAAATATGCAGCCATGTCCTTCGCGTCTGGAAGCGCGTGCGGCTGTGATGAGCTGTCTGTCCAATATGCGGTGGCGGTGACGGTGTCGCTTTGCATGTTCAGTGAAGCGTCCGTGACCATAATCGGGTCGGAATCGCCGCTGGCCGAAGCGCCGGGTACAAGTGTGACTGGCAGGGAAATGCCCACACCGCCGCCGATGGAATCCGTCATGCTGTTGACAGTTACCGACACGTCACTCGACGCCGGGTTGGTCAGCGTGAAGCGGAATTTGACCTGGTGGCCAACCAGTGCGTAAGGAACGCTACCAGTGGCCGCATCTCCCTCGTAAACGTCCCAATTGCCACAGTTGTTCACTAGGACCTGTTTGTTCACAGTTAGCGAGACGACGACAGGTGT
>CAIMLG010000092.1 GCA_903842235.1 uncultured Verrucomicrobia subdivision 3 bacterium | reverse complement strand
TCGCGAGCCGCGCAGGCCAAGTGCAGGATATTTCCAAACTCGCCGGCCTCACGCACGCCGCCGCGCTCTCCCAAGTGCCGCTGCTGCCCGAAGAGTTGGCCGCGCAACAGGCTCTGTTCCCGCAAGGTCAGCTCGACCAGGATTTGCAGCAGGTGGATTTGCGCGAGCGCAATTCGTGGCGCTTCCTCATGCACGAAGTGCCCACCGTGGAACTGCTCGAAGTGCAGCTTGTCAACGCCATCGCGCCCTTCATCCTGAACGCCCGCCTCAAGCCGCTCATGCTTCGCACGCCGGGGCGCGCCAAGCACATCGTCAACGTCTCGGCTGTCGAAGGGCAGTTTTACCGGAAGTTCAAGACCACGCGCCATCCGCACACCAACATGGCCAAGGCCGCGCTCAACATGATGACGCGCACGGCGGCGGCGGATTATCACGTGGACGGCATCCACATGAACGCCGTGGATACCGGCTGGGTGACGGACGAAGACCCGGCGCACATCGCCGAGCGCAAGGTGGCGGAGCACCGCTTCCATCCGCCGCTGGACATCGTGGACGGCGCCGCCCGCATCGTGGACCCGATCATCGCCGGCGTGAATACCGGTGAGCACATTTGGGGAAAATTCCTGAAAGATTACCGCGAGACGGATTGGTGAGGGAAAAAGTTGCCATCCGCACCGGGATGAAGTTTATTGATGCCATGAAGAAAAGTTCCGTTGTAAAGATTGATCCGGAGATCATGAGCGGGACACCGTGTTTTGCCGGCACGCGGGTTCCCGTCCGTTCGCTGATTGATTACATTGAGGGTGGCGACACGCTGGGCGAATTTCTGGAGCAGTTTCCCACCGTCTCCCGCAAGCAGGCCGTGGCGTATCTGGAAGAATCCGCCGCCCATCTGGAAAAATCACTCCAGCCCGCCTGATGCGCATCCTGCTTGACGAATGTTTGCCGAAAGACCTGGCCGGCGAGTTGGCCGGACATCTCGTCAAGACTGTGCCGCAAGCGGGATGGGCCAGCATCAGCAACGGCAAATTGCTCCGGCTGATTGCCGCGTCCGGCAAGTTCGACGTGTTTCTGACGATGGACAAACGGCTGCCGCAGCAAAACAAAATCCGCGAACTGCCCTTTGCCATCGTCGTTCTCCGCGCCAAATCCAACCGCCTCGAACACGTTGTTCCCTTTGCGCCCTTGCTGATTCAGCGGCTGAACGAATTCAAAGCCGGAAACGCCTACGTTTTGATTCAACCAGAATGATCGCCGGCATCAACTCTGGCACGCACCTCTGGGGAAAATTCCTGAAAGACTACCGCGAGACGGATTGGTAAAATGCTAATCCTTCCCGCCATGCTGGCGCAACAGTTTTGCCATGTCCTTTTTCTGATTCGACACTGCGAGATGCAATGGTGTGTCGCCCTTCTTGTTCTTGACGTTAATATCAGCGTTGTAGGTTGAAAGCAATTCCACCACGGCTTTGTATTTATCGGACGAAAATTCTTCGGCTGCTGCCTTGTGTAAGGGCGTATCGCCGTTGTTGTCTCTCGCATTGACGTCGGCACGATTGGCCAGTAGCAATGCCACTACGTCCTTGTTGCTTTCTCTCGCCGCCACATGCAAAGGGGTCTTGCGGTTGCTGTTCCTGGCGTTGACGTCGGCTTTGTAGGCCAGCAACAATTCCACCACTTCCACAGCGTGGTTGTTATACAGAGCTGCCAAATATAGAGGTGTGGCCCCATCCTTGTCGCGGAGATTGACCCCGGCATTGGCTGCCAGCAGCAACTTTACCGAATCAGTCTGCCCCTCCCTCACCGCATAGTGCAAGGCCGTGTAGCCAAGGGGTAGAATGCCATTGGGATTGGCATGGTTGGCCAGCAACAATTCCACCAAGCGCGTATAGCCATGTTGGGACGCCAAGGCTAGGGCGGTATACTGCCCACGTGTCAGATCGACGTCGGCATTGTTTTCCAAGAGCCAGGCCACCGTATTGGTTTGATTTCTCAATGTTGCTTGAATCAAAGGCGTCGCGCCCATGTCGTCCAGGCTGTTAATCAGGCTGGGGTTTTCTTTGAGCAAGGTTTTGACCTGGGCCAAATTGCCGGTTTGAGCCGCGACATGAATACCACCGGCGAAAGCCAAATCGTTCCAAGCCAGTGACAGCAGCAGGATGACAATGTAAAGAAGCATTGAGAGGTATGTGAGGGGTTTCACAGCCGTAGCTTTGCTTCTGTCCAAACCCTTTATCAAGCCAAAGGCGGCGGGCGGAAGTTATTTGCAGAGCAGCAAAATAACTACCGCGAGCCCAATTCGGTAGAAGCCGAAGAGGTTAAACGTGTGGGTCTGCACATAGCGCAGCAGCCATTTCACGGCGATGAAGGAGACGATGGCGGCCACCACGGCGGTGAACAGCAGCATCCCCCAGTCTTCCTTGGGCGCGCCGAGCACCGGATGGTGGAACGCCTTGAAAATTTTCCAGCCGCCGGCGGCGAGCATCGTGGGAATGCCGACGAGAAAGGAGAATTCCGTGGCGGCGGAGCGGTTCAAGCCGAGCAGGAGGCAGAAAATAATCGTCGCGCCGGAGCGCGAGGTGCCGGGGCAGGTGCCGGCGATCAATTGGCCGATAGCGACGGCGATAGCAATGGTCCAGGTGATTTCATTGCTTAACTTTTTGCCGCGCAGGAAAAATTCCACCGCCAGAAAAGCCAGGCCGCCTACAAGCAAGGCGATGGCGATGGGCGTGGAACTTTCCGGCAGCTTGAAGCCTTGGTGGTCCAGCGCGAACCCGACCGCGCCGGTGATCCCGAAGGCGACGGCAATTTTCAGCAGGTAATCGCGGGTTTCCTTTTGGCGCCATTCAAAGACGAACTGGAAGAGGCGCTGCGGGAACAGCGGCAGTACGGCGATGACGGCGCCGCATTGGATGACGATGTTGAACAAGTCGGATTTCTCCACGTGCAGCAGTTGCTCGCAGACCAGCAAATGGCCGGTGGAGGAGACGGGAATGAATTCGGTGATGCCCTCGACGATGCCGAGGATGAGGTTAATGAGCCAGTCGTGCATGAAATTTGGGTTGATAAAGCATCCTCATTCTCGTCCTCATCGTCATCCTCGCTTTGAGGACGAGGGCCAGTGTGACGATGCTCACGAGGCTGGGGTGGCGGGGGTTATTTTTTACCCCAGAAGGCTTTGCCTTCTTCGGTGCGCTGTTTGACTTTGAGCTGGCCGAGAATGGCGTGCCAGCCGATGTAGATCTTGTGCCATTCGGTTTCCAAACCGCGGATCGCGCCTTCGCCCTGCTCGCTCAGGTGCCGGAGCGAGGGCGCATTGCCAATCAGGTTGTGGATCTGCTCCCGGGTGGGCGAGCCGACTTCGATGGCGGCGAAAATGAGTTCGAGCTCCTGCACGATGATGCTCTTGATCTCGAGAAAATGGTTTTCCTCCGCCGCGCCGAATTTCTTGGCGCGCGCCAGGGAGATGAAATGGTTGAACTGTTTCCAGCACTCGATGTGGGTCTCGATCTGGGTCACGAGCTGGTTGATATCCTTGGTCGTCATAAGCGGGACAGGGTTGGCGTTGGCAGCAACGCGGTTTGCGGAAAGAGAAAGATGATGGCGCCGCCGCGCAGTTCGCGGGCGGTGATGCGCAGGCTGCCGAAATGCAGGCTGACCTCGGCCAGCGGCATCTGGGCGACGTGGGCCTCGCGGAATAGTTCCAGCACATCGCGGCCAATGCCCTGCAGCAGATGGGCGGGAAAGGCCGAGGAGACCGTGGAGGTGACGATGCGGCCATGCCGGTCCACCGTGATGGTGCCGGTGGGCAACTGTTGCACGGCGGCGCGCGGGCCGAAGAATTTTTTCAGGAATCCCATGAGGCGACAAGTTTGCGGCTTATATCAGGCAGGTTGCCAGTGGCTTCCAGCGGCCACCCCACCAGATAAGTGCGGTCGCCTTGCGGCAACAGAATGATCTGCCGTTCCAAATTCTGGCCGTTGACGTAGGACAGCGGTCCGGCTTCGAGCCGTTCGCCGAGCCGGTGGGCAATCCCGGCGGCGTGCCGCATCCAGAGCGCGAGCGAGGCGCTGCTTTGCGTGCCGATGGCCTCGGGCTCCCCCTGGCCTTCTGCGGGCAGCGAAACCACGAAGTCCGCGCCCTCGCGGGTGAGCCGGGATAATTTCCAGATGGTTTTGCGGTGGGCGGCGCTTTCAATGGAATCCGGCTCCGCGCTGGGATGGGCCGCCTCATCCATCGTCTGGGCGGATTCGAGCAGCAGGGCGTTGACCGGTTTTTGGATGGTGCGTTCGCGGCTGGGTTCCGGCGGCAGATTTTCAAACGTGCCCGACTTCCAGGCGAGCAAGCGCCGAAACGCCGCCTCGCCGCAGGCCCCGTCCACTTCGGCATCAATTAATTCCCCGTCTTGAATCCATAGTTTGGCCACCAGCGAGCCGCGCGTGATGCGCAGCACGGTGGAAGTGCGCGAGAGGCATTCCATCTGGATGATGTCCATGAGGCTTTTGCTCTGGATGCCCCGGAAGCCGGCCTCGTTTTCGCGCCCGAGCAGTGATTCAAGACACTCGGCAAACAATTTGGAATTGCGCTGCATCTCGGTCTTCAGCCAGAACAAATCCACCCCCAGGGCATAGGCCCGGGACCGGTAATCCTCGTCTTCCAGCCCGCTCAGCACGATGGTGCGCAGTTCGGGAAAGCGGCGGCGGACAATGGCCAGCATCTGCAAACCGTCAATGCGGGGCATCTTTAAATCGCAGATTAACAGGCGGACCGGCTCGGTTTCAATGAGGGCCAAGGCGCGGCTGGCCGCGTTGGCGGTCAGGATTTCCGGATGGCTGGGCAGCGTGGCCAGCAGATCCCGGCAAAGCGCCAGCCAGTCGCTATCATCGTCCAGAATTAAGATTTTGTGCGGTTTATCCATTCCCGTCAGCAGTAAGCGCTAACCTTGTTGGCCGCCGAATTCAAGCCCGAAAATACATTCATCCGCCTTTCCTGCAAGCAAGCGGCGTTCCGGCGCCAAAATTCGCCAAACTCGCCGTAAATGAGACACCTTCGCCTTCCGGCAGTCCAGCCCTGAGACAAAGCCCTTGTATTTCCACTGAAACCCGACGAATATCCCTCTGGCAGCGGCCATGGCGCAGTTTCTGCTAAAGACCTCTGCCGATCGAATTGGCAATGAAATAAACATGGCAACCTCGATGAAATCAAAATTTGCCGGGCTCCTCCGGGGACTGTTGCGGAAGATGGATGGCAGCGAATCCGCCCCGGCTAGCCAACCGATTGCCGCTTCAGCACCTCCGTCCGCCCAAGTTACTGCTAGTTCGTCACCCAGCCCGGGGCCCGCCCCGGTGCGTCCCCCCCATGCCACGGATATCGAACTGCCGCTCGTGCCGATCATCGCCGCGCTGCCCATTGATTTGCGGGCCAAGTTGATGCCGGTGCCGCTGGCGGGGTTGACCCTCCATCTGCCACTGGAAACCGCGATGAGCCAGCTCGCCTTTGGCGCGGTGAAAATTTCTTTTGGTGAACTGCGGGAACTGGCGCCCGGAATTTTTGCCAACTCTGGCGGGGAACATGACCACCGGCCGGTTAATCTGCCGCTGGCCGAGATCTTGACCCGGCTAAATCCCGCGCTGCTTCTTCGCCCGCCGACGCAGCAAGTCAAGGTGGACGCCGCGATTGTCGGGCCGTTCAGCGAACAGGGTCGGGGGATTACCTTCACCACGCTACCCCTTAAGCCCGCGCCAGTGTCCCCGCCACCGGCTGCGTCCCCGCCCGCGCTGGCAGCAATTCCCCTGCGTCCAGCCACCCTGCCGACTCCGCGTCCGTCCCTGCGGGTGGCGGAACCGCCGCCCGCGCAACCGCTGCGCACCATGGCTCCGGCCGCCCCAAAATCAGTTTCCGCCCCCGTCCGTCCAGCGATCCCTGCTCCCGTCGTGCCCAGTCCCACGGCCGCCAAGCTTTCCTCGGCTCCCCCGGCGAATCCGGTCGCGTCCTCGGCCCCGACGATATTCGTCACGATTGGCGACCTGTGCGCCCAATGGCCGGAAGTGCTGAGGCATGAAATTTCCAGTTTAATGCTCGCTGACATCCGCGTGCCGCTGGCGGGCACGCCGGTGGAAGCCGGGTTGAAACGCGGCCGTGTGATGATGTCGTGGAAACAACTGCGTACGTTGGCCAAGCCAAGTTCCCCTGCGTCACCCAATGATCCGCTGGAACTGGAACTGCCGCTGAAGGCGGTCGCTCCGCTCTTTTTTGCCGCGCAAAAAACCATGCCGAAAGCTCCGTCGAAGATGGCGGTTTCGGCGGAAATCCCGGATTTATTCTTCGGCTTTCCGCAGGCCGTGCCGGCTGCCCCCGTGGTGCCCGTCTCCGCGCCCGTTCCGCCCCCACCGGCGTCCCCGGCCCCCAAAACCACGGAAACCAATTTTTACGTCTGGGGCGACGAAGGCGAGGTGCCGCAGGCGCTGGAAAGTGAGTTTGAGCGTCCGGCCGTGCCGCAGACCGATTTTTCGCACCGGCAGGCGCGGCCTCAAGACATTGTGACCCGGTCGGTGGATCTCCCGGGGGTGGCAGGCGCGGTGGTGTCGCTGCCGGATGGTTTATGTGTGGCCAGCCAGGTGCCCGAGGGGCTGAATACAGACGCGCTGGCGGCATTTTTGCCGCAGATCTTTGAGCGGGTCAATCAGGCTACGCGCGAGCTGCGGATGGGGGCGCTGACCCATGTGGATTTCACGGTGGGCAACGTGCCCTGGATGATATTCCGGGTGAGCTCGGTCTATTTTGCGGCGTTCGGTCAGGGCGGCAAACCTTTGCCGGCGGCGCACCTGGCGCAGTTGGCGGCGGAATTGGAACGAAAAAACCAGCAATAAAAGTTATGGCGATCATCAATCAAGCGACCAAGGAATTACAGGTCAAAATCGTTTATTACGGCCCGGCGATGGGCGGCAAGACGACCAATCTGGTGCAAGTGCATGACCATGTGCAGACGACCGCCGGCAACAAAGGCAAGCTCGTCTCCCTGGCGACCAGTTCGGATCGCACGCTGTTCTTCGACTTCCTTCCGATCGAGGCGATGACGATCAAGGGGTTCAAGACCAAGTTCCAGCTTTACACCGTGCCGGGTCAGGTGATTTACAACACCACCCGCCAACTGGTGCTGCGCGGGGTGGACGGCATCGTGTTTGTGGCCGATTCGCAGTATGAAAAAATGCCCGAAAACGTGGAGAGCTTTCAGAACCTCGTGGATAATTTGAATACCCTCAAGCTCAACCTCGCCGAGATTCCCTATGTGCTGCAATACAACAAGCGCGATCTGCCCAACGCCGCGCCGGTGGAATACTTGGATTTCCTGCTAAACCATCGCGAGGTGCAGGTGCCGTCGTTTCAGGCCACGGCGCACAAGTGCGAGGGCGTGTTTGAAAGCTTGAACATGATCACCCGCCTGCTGCTGCAGAAATACATCAACCAGGGGGCGCCGGCGAATCCGAACTGACATGGCCACGCTACCCCAGTTGCTCGAAGCAGACATCCGCCAGTTCGATACCGTGTTGGGCAGTTTTGTGGCCCAGACGGACGCCATTGCTGCGCTCGTGATTGACAAGGGCGGCTTCCTGCTTGCCCACCATGGCGATAGTGAAAATCTGGACTTCACCACCATCGGCGCGTTGGCGTCCGGCGCATTCATGGCCAACCAGACGATTGCGGGGCTGATGAACGAAAAGAATTTCAACAGCCTCTATCAGCAGGGGGATAGCTTCAGCCTATTCATCATGGATGTGGATGAACATTGCCTGCTGGTGGTGGTCTTCAAATCCAAGACCGGCGTGGGGGTGGTAAAGTATTATGCGGCGGGCGCGGTTCGGGGCCTCGCCCAACAACTGGCCATGGCTCGCGCGCGCGCCCCCGGCGGCGGTTTGGATCTTTCGGAGCTGAATGTCGCGGACCCGCAGGCGCTGTTTCGCAAAAAAGCCGAGTGATTCGCCAGCCCGGTCGGCCCATGATGTCTTTTTCGCCCCCTCTGGGCAGGGTGTATTTCCCCGACCCAAAAAGCCAACGGGCTTCGGCAAACCGCCGAAGCCCCCGCTTGTTTTCAAATGACTGCAGAATGGCTACAGGATGTCGCCGGTCGTGTTAATGCCATCAAAAATTGCATTGAGTGCATTAAACACCGCCGGGCTGAAGGGGCAATTTGCATTCGCCGCCGTGAGCAATTCCAGGATGGTGCCGTTGATAGGGAGCAAGTGATGGGAATCGGACCCTCGTTCCACTGCCTGCGGGTCACCTGCGTCAACCGGCTGCGCCGGGCCGGCGTGCTGCGCGAGGCGGCCATGCGGCTGGTGATCCATTCGTCGGAATTGATGCACCGGATCTACCAGCGGGAGCGGGTGGATGATGTGGCGCAGTGGTGCGAGGTGGTGAGGTTTCCGGCGGCGGGAACGATTTCTTAAAAAGAAAAGAGCCCGGACACTACGCCGGGCTCTATCAACAACACTGGGTTTTTCAATTGGGTCACTACTCCCAACGCCTTTAGAATAACAGATTCGTGATTTTGGTCATGTCACCAGTGTTGGGGACACTCCTTCCGGAGGGGCACCATGCGGTACGGGCAGTCCTTCCGGCGGGGCACCGTGGCGGAGGGCAACGGTGCCGATGGGAATCGCCCGAAATGAATTTTCGGTGTAGATTGCGCTATGAAAAGGCCCATCAGATTTAGATGAGTTTGTCCCCCGGATCTGATAAAGGACACCTCAACCATCAAAGCATGATCAACCCCCGACCATCTCCGCCGCCCCGCCCGCCGCTGACGTTGCGCTGGATTGCGCTGTTTGAGGCCATCAAGGGACTGCTCGCGCTGGCCGGCAACTGCGGGATCATTTCCTTGCGGCATACGGACCTGCACGCGGCGACGGACGCTTTCCTGATCCGGCATGGGGTGGACCCGGAGCGGCACTACACGCGGCTGTTTATTGAATCGGTGGCCCGGGCCACCCATCATCATGTGGGTGAATTGGCCGCGCTGGGCTTCGCCTACGCGCTGATCCGCTTGGCCGAAGGTTATGGCCTGTGGCAGGGCAAACCCTGGGCCGAGTGGTTTGCCGTGATTTCAGTGGGCCTCTACCTGCCCTTGGAAATCCAGCACTTCGCCCACCACGCCACCTTTCTCAACGCGGCCCTCATCTGCCTCAACCTCGTGGTCATGCTCTATCTGGCAAAACTCTTGAAGCAGCAGCGGCCGGCGCGGTGGGTTGGGTGAGGCCGGCGGGCGGCGGTGGATGGCTCCAGACGTAGCGGACACGGCTAGCGCACCCGTTCGCGGGAGTGGCTCGCAGACCGATTTGAACTCACGCGCCCACGAGGAAATTTTCCGGTCTATTTTACCTCAACGGCGGCGTTGGTCTTAAGGGCATCCGGGTTGGTGACATTCACGGCCGCGTTGGTCGCAGGGCGATTCAAGTATTGATCCAGCGGCACGAGTAGGTTCTTGGGATCGCTCATTTCCGACGACAGCTTTTGAGCGGCGGCAATGGTTTCGGCCGTCAATCCCCGGAGGGTCGAAAGATTACTTTTAGCAAAATTTTCGGGCGAATTGTCCAGGGCGGCGGACTGCAACAGGAGCGCCACGCCCGCGACTTGGTTAATCTTTACCCCATCGCCGCGCACATAGAGCATGCCCAGGTTGCCGAGGGCGAGGGCATCGCCCTGCACCGCCGCTTTGCGATACCACTGATTGGCCAACGCAAAATCGACGTCTCCGCCATGCCCATTTTCATAGAGCACGGCCAGGTTGAACTGGGCGTTGGCATTGCCCAGCTCGGCCGCTTTGCGATACCACACCCGGGCCGCCTTCTCATCCTTGGCAACCCCGATGCCCCGCTCATGCATCAGGGCTAGGTTGTATTGGCAATTGGCATCATTGGTCTCGGCTCCGGCCCGGAACTCCTTCACCGCCAGGGGAAGGTTGTTGGCTTCATAGGCGGCAACCCCTTCCTGCAATCCCGCCCGGGCCGGGCAGATCAGGAAGGAAAAAACCGTCGTGAATACGAGGCCGGCAACCGCAAGGTGGAGGATGTGTCTCATGGCAATTCTCATTAATATGCGCCGAATCGCCAGACGATTCAACTCTTTGGTGTTCACACCTGCGACAACAATTCCGGCCCATCGTGCTTGGCGTTGTTCACGAGTTTGGAGACGCGGTGATTGTGGCGCGGTCCTTCCGGACGGGCACCGGGGGCGAAGATGAACCGGACGAGCTTTTCCAGCCCGGCCCAGTCTTCGGTGAGGGTGTAACGGCCGCACATGTGATCAAACGAAAACAGAAATTGGGAAAGCAGAAATTTTAACCACCAAGACACCCAACCCATAAGCAAGGAACACCAGGCCACACATGGGGCAAAGCAGGAATTGGGAAATTGAACAACGAAGAAACAAAGGAGCAAAGGAAATGGAATCCGAGGCCGACGGTTCATATAGACCGCACGATACGGCGGCGCGCACGGGGTGACGCGCCCTACCTCGGACGTCGCAGCGCGAGCGTCCCTTCCTCAAAAGAGTGTTCCTTGGGCGGGCCCGTGGTAGCGCCAGAGGAGCGCTTGGCAATCATTTCGTGCGGAGCGAAAGTCCTTCCCGTCCCGCAGGCAAGACGGTTCCCATTGGCGGCACGGGTTTAGTTGAGGGTGGCATCGGATAGCACCTGCGCCGGCCGGACATCGGCCGGCGAAACGGCGGTGGTGCAGTTGGTAAAAGTGACATTCCGCGCGTGGCGGAGATAATAGCCGTAGGCCGGCAGGGTGCCCAAGACGCTGTATTCCGGATATTGGGTGCTCATTTCCCCGGGCGCCCCAGGCTGGCTGGCCATCCCGCCCTTGAAGGTGATGTTGCAGCGGCGGAAGGTGAGGTTGGTTAAGGCATAGGTGACGCCATTATAAATCGTGCCGGAGATGCAGGAGCCCACATTGCTGGACTGATTGGTGGCCACGATGTCCTCAAACAAGAGCATATCCACGCTGCCGGCTCCGCGGGAGGGATAACCCGTCGGGGTCATGTCCCGATAACCAATGATGACATAAAACGGCACCTGGGTGGCGTTCATATCAATTCCCTGGCAGGTAATGTTGGAAATGTTGGCCCCATCCACCGCTTCCCACGCGATGCCCGCACAGCCGCAATGCTTGATCATGACGTCCGAAAAGGATGCATTGGAAAATCCGCCGTAGCTACGGGTGCCGAATTTGAGCCCATTGGCGCGGAGCGACATGACGTTGCAATAGCGGACCGTCAGGTCGTTGACCCCGACCGGCATGCCGCTCTTGGGACAAATACAATCGTCGTCCGTATTAATCGTGCAATATTCGATCAAGGTGTGCTGACAATCCACCGGATCGATACCATCCCGATTGCCATAGATCCGACTATCTTCGCTCATGTTGCGGACGGTAAAGTAGCTGCACTCCACCGGCACCACGCCCCAAACGGCGGAATCCTTAAGATAGACGTTCTGCACAGTAAAATTGGTGCAATGCACCGGAGAAAGCAGGATGGGGCGCAACCCTTCCGAGCCGTTCAGATTCCAGGCCGGATTCGTGCCGCTGCCATCAATCGTGCCGCCGCCGTCAATGATCACGTTGGTGGCCCCGTTGGCATAGACAAAGCCCTTGTAGCTTTGCACCGCCACATTGGGCGTGTTGAAATTCTGGTTTGGATAATCGGCGTCGTTGGTGCTGCCCAGCAACGTTGCCGAAGGCGCGATGAAGAGCGTCATCCCGCTCTTCAAGGTGATCATCCCGCTGCGGAAAACGCCGTCGTGAAGATAGACCGAGCCACCGGAACCCGCGCACGCGTTGATGGCATTTTGGATGGCGGCGGTGTTGATTGTCTTGCCGTCGCCCACCCCCCCGTAGGCGGTCACGTCATAAACCGGCGTGGGTGCCTCCCCGATGAGGGCCGCGTGACTGTAAACCCGGACAGAGTCAAAGTAGGCGGTGCCGGCGGCCCCGGCAGCAATCGCGCAGCTTACTTTCGCGATGTCGACCACCGGATTTCGAAAGGCGGCCCCAGCCAGCTTTTTAATGCCATCGACGTAGAGGTCGTAAGTATCGGTGGTGGTATTGAGTTCCACCCGGATCACATACCATTCGCCGGCGTTGAACGATTGGATCGTCGTGGGCGCGCTGCCGACATAGGAAACAATGTTCCCTCCGCTGAAGGCCACCGTCACGGCGAGGGTGCCGTTGGAACTGTAAATGGATGGAAATTCCTCAAAGGTGCCGGAGGCCTCCGCCCGGGCTTTCACCTCCACCGCCGCCCGGCCGGTGACCGGCGCAAACGCCCTGCTCGCCGAGACGGGACTGGAGGTTCCCGTAGTCACCAACTGCACGCTCTGGTTCGCCGCCGAGGGGACGTCCTGGACCGCCACCGTTCCGCCCGTCGTGACGGTATTCCAGCCATCCGGGGCGCTGCCGGTTACGTCGCCATTGAAAGTCTCATTGATCAGATAGGTGGGACTGAACCCGGGCGTGGCCACAAAGGAGAAAAATTGTCCGGCGGGATTCGTGGCCGGGACGGTTTGGGCCAGCGGGCCGCCGGTGCCTTGGAAGAGGGGACCATAAATTCCCCAGCCGGCCAAGGCTTCGGCGACATTGGTTTGGGCCAGGAGTTGATACTGGTAATTCGGCAGGGAATCCCAGACAACCTTCGGGCCGGAAGCCGTCGCCACGCAATTCAAATTCAAGGAAACCACCGTCACGGCGACCGGGAACGTGTTCGTCGTCAGGCCGAAGGCATTGGAAGCCACCAGCGTATAACTTCCTGATTGGCCCGCCTGGAGATTGGTCAAAGTCAGGGTGGCGGCGTGGGCGTTGGGAATAGCCGTGCCATTCCACAACCACTGGTAACTGATGGGCTGGACGCCGGTGGCGGCATTGCTCAAGGTCATGGAATCGCCGGCCAAGAACGCGGTCGCCGTCGGGCCAATCGCGGTGGTGAAGGCCGGGGGAGTTTGGACCGCCGACACCCGGAGCGTGCCGTTCACCGCCAGGCTAGCGGAGTCAATCGTATAGCCACTGGGCGGGATAATCTGCGCGAAGTTGCCGTTGTAGCTATTGGCTTTGAAGAGAGGGAACGTATCCCCCGCTTGCAACTCCCCACCCGCCAAAGTCAATTTCAGCGTTCCGCCATAAGTCAGCGCCCCCACGCCGGTCACCGCATCGTTCGTGAGTCCGGCGGTTCGATCCAGCTTCATGAGATTGGTGCCGGCCAGGATCAAATTATTGCTGATCGTAAGCTTGCCAATGGAATTGCCCAGCGCCAGCGTCCCGTTGATGGTCAGGCCGCCGACCACCGCGCCGTTGCCTTGCAGGGTCTGGCCGGCCCCCACGATGAAGTTGCCGGCCTGGGCCGAAACATCCAAGGTTGCGCCCGCCGCCACGGTGATCAGCGGGGTGTTGCTCAGCGAGGCCGCCGCGCCCAAGGCCAGCGTGCCGGCACTGACGGTGGTGGAGCCGCGGTATGGGTTCGCACCGGCGAGCGTCAATTTATTAGCCGCCTGTTTCACCATGGGATTCTGCGGCCCGGTGTTGAGAGTGCCGACAAAGATCTGGTCGGTGGCGTTGCTGAAAACCACCGGCGACGCATTACCGCCGCCGGTGAGATTCGCCGCGGTGTCGGGGACGGTTAAAATGGAACCGGAATAGCCGCCGAGATTGCCGGCAAAGACCACATTGGCCGACATGACGCTGGCCTGGGTGGAATTATACAGCGCGCCGATCCGGATCGGCCCACTGCCCACCACCGTGCTTTGCACAATGAGGTCGCCGTTGGCGGGCCAGAGTTCGCCCCCGCCGTTGGTAAAGGTCATCGTGCCGGTGAAAATGAGATTGGGACTGGTGGCGGGCGTGTTCGGGCCATTTTGAATCACCGCCCAGTTGGTCAAAATCAGATTGAGGCCCAGCGACGCGTTGGCGACGCCCTCCTGCTTGGTCAGCAGCGTAACGGCGAGGTTGGTGCCCGCGCCAGCCAGGGTCAGCGACTTGCCGGCAAACGAAAATGAGGCGCTGGCAGACGACGGGGTGCGCAGGGTGTAACCAGCCGTCGAATAATCGGAAGCGGCACTGGGGGGCTGCCCATCGCTCCAATGCCCCGCCGTATTGAAGGACGTCGTCCCCGGAGCATCCGAGGCGGTCAGGAGAATTGGGGTCAGCGCGGCCGGGTTGACAACATTCAACGCCACCGGCGCGCTGGTCACAGCCCCGAAGGCATTGGTCACCACCACGCGATAATTATACGCGGCAATTGAAAATCCGGTCGTATCCACGGCAATCGCATTGGTCGTGCTATTGGTAATCATCATCGTCCCGATGTTAACGCCATTGGACTGCCACTGATAAGCAAAGGGCGGATTGCCGGACACCGGCGAAAGAATTTCCGTGACGGTGACGAGGGTCCCGGCCGTCACACTGCTGGCCGGTGAAATCACCGGCGGGGATGTCACCGGCAGGCTGCTGGAACCAGCGCCGATGACCAGGCTCCCGGGGCCGCTGAAAGTCGGCCCGTAATTCAAGGCATTTAGCTGACTGGCCGTATAAGTGCCGGCGGCAACCGCGTTCGCGCCAACGCTCAGACCGGCAACGGTCATCGCCTTATCCAACTGCACGGTGGTGGTGGCATCCAAGCTGGCCAAACTCAAGGTCACGCCGGTCATGCTGGCGCTGGAAGGATTCAATTCCAGCTTTTCCCCGGTGAGCGCGCCATTACCCAAAGTCAGCGTGCCGGTGTAGCCGCTCAAGTCGCCGCTCAGCAAGATCGTGAAATTCGTAGCGGAGGCGCCCGCGTTGGCCAACGTAGCCGGGGTTTGATCCCCAGACATCAACGTCAACCCGCCCGGGCCGGTGATGGTTCCCGTTAACTCAAATTGCGCCACAGGAAAAACGCCCGCCGTCGGAAGCGTGCCGAGCAACAGATAAGAATTGGCCGTCACATTAATGGGCCCCCGCATTTGGTTGGTGTTGGGAGCACCAACGGAGCCATTCGCTCCCCAGCGGATCACGCCCCCATTCAAGATCCAATTGGCGCTCTCATAAACCGACGCATTGGCCGTCTGCCCCTTCAGCAAAACTTCCGTCCCCGAACTCACGGTCAGGGAGCCGCCCAAAAAAGTGGAGTTGGCGCTGTTGACCCGGATGCGCCCGGCAATCCCACTCACCCCCCAGACCGTGCCCTGCCCACTGCCAGACCCGGTGGTGGTGATGTAATTATTCGTTGCGACGGGAACGCCCCCCCACGGCGCGGACGCATTCCAATCATTGTTACCCTGGTTGGTAACCTCGCTGATATCGCCAGCCCTAGTCTGGACGCAAAACAAAATCCCCAAGGCCGCGAGGCCGGCGGCCTGGCGATGGAAAACACCCCACCCATATTTCAATGTCTTCAAGGCCTTGAATTTATTCTTAAACCAATGCCGGAGCAAGCTGTGCATGCCCATGCGCGACGGGAGCCTGGGCGCGGGGCGAGATTGTAGCGGGGGCCTGCCGGCCGGGCATCTTTGCAGAAAATGAACCGGACGAGCTTTTCCAGCTCGGCTAGATCTTGCGTGATGGTGTAGCGGCCGCACAGTGCCACAAATTTGCACAATCTTTTCGCCTGATCATTGACGGGGCAGAGCCATTAGATCAAAACGACAAAAGCGGTAAAACCAGCCATAAATCCAGAAGAGGAGCCAAGCATCCAGAATCGAAGCCCCTAACAACATGAAGGAGGCCGCTGGCATCGGAACAAACAGGCTTGCCGCCCCGAGACCCAGAAAGGCAATGCCGAACACGACGACAAATGCCATCAGCAGAACCGAGCTGATGTGAAATCGTGAACTATCATTGGTGCCAGAGCTAAAGGCGAAGGCTACTAGGATGAATCGGCTGGCAAACATCAAGAATGCCACTTTGATGCCAAAAACAACTCCCAAGCTGATCGGCATCCCTAAACACCACGCCGATACTCCGCCCAGCACTAGAAAGGCAACCACCAGAAATGGAAGCTGGACGAGGGCGTATTTGAAAAAAAATCCGGCCAACTCCTTGAACCCGATCCCATAACCGGCATACAGGGGAACCGTCACGCCACCGCACCACATAGGTGTAAAAGCGCGGCCATGGTTGACGATATTCGCCAGCGCCATGCAAAAAACCACGAAGGCACCCAAACCGAGAGTTGCGAACTGAGTCACTGAGCCGACCCGGCCAGCCAGCAAAACCAACAACGTCGTTGCTGCCACAACAATGAACAATTTTTTCCAGGCCGCGCCGATGGCCAGTCCCGACGGATGAACGAATTCCGCCAGAGAATGCTCCCGTCCATTCAGCCACTGCCATAACCATTGTTCCGGTAATCGGCGGAGGGGATACCCGGGCCTGACCAGAAAGGAGCCGCTGGAAACAATATCCTCAACTTCCGTCGGACCCCGTTGCTTGGGCGGCTCCCCGGACGATTCCGTTACGGTGTCTTCACCTGGCACCAAATCCATGGCCGGAGGCACCTCCACCTCACGATAAATAAATCCATCGAGTATCCGGTGCAGGCACAGTTTAACATTGCCGAAAATGAGGAACACCGGGAGCCAAAGAAATAACAACCACCAATGCTGGGACTGGGCCAGCAGTTCGAAGGGTGCCACTGGCCACGCGGTTGGCATGAACAGGTTGAGTTCGGGGGCGCAGCCATCCAGCAGATGCAAGGCCAACGGGGCAATGCTCGTTCGGCCAAAGAATAGAACCAAACCCAGCACAACCAATCCACCCGCTAGTGTCTGGAATGCCCAGCGCGGCAGGCGCCACACACTGTAAGCCGCCAAGGCCAGCACGTTGAACCACGCGACCCCGGCGAACAGGACCATGGCTCCCCATTTCCAGATTGAAAAGTCATTTAGCCACGCCAGGATCCCCAACATGACCAGCAAGTCCACTAGGAGGAATATTGACCCGCGTAAAAACTTTTGCAATTGCCAGTGGAAAATGTTCGCCTTTTCGACCGGCAGAATCGTCAACGCCGGCAGGTCGAGCGAACCATAAAGTTTCGCCCACAGGCTCTGCGTTTGAAAACACAGGCCAGCGAGCAGATAGATGCCAACTCCGGCCAACGCAGTGGCCAAATGCCCCGTTTGCATTTGAACCGTCCAGACAGTGAATCCCAATAGGCAGGAAAGCGCCAAGCGCCAGAGCCACGTCAAATTAAGATTCCTCCGGTAACGCTTGGCCCGGCGATGCTCGTGCTTCAGCCCCGGAGACCTACGGATGGTGCTTTTGACCAGCCGCTTCAATCCCCGCTCAAATTGTGGTGAATGGAATTTCATTGCCCGGATTCCCGCAGTTGCCGGAACATTTCTTCCAGGACGTTGTCCTTGTCCGCCGCCTGTTCACGCAGTCGGGTGAGCGTGTCGTAGGCGCGGACTTCACCCTGGTGAATCAAGCACACCCGGTCGGAAAACCGCTCAGCCACGTCCAAAATCTGGGTTGAATATATAATTGTCCGCCCCCGCTTAGCCGCCGTCCGGGCATGCCGCTTGAAGGCGTCAATCCCGTGAGGATCCATGCCGGAGGCAAAGGGTTCGTCCAGCAGCCAGAGTTCACGGTCGGCGGCAATCATTGCCACCAAGGCCGCCTTGTATGCCTGACCGCGCGACAAAGATTGGACCGGCCGGAGCGCCAGGGGCAGGAGATCAAAATCCTGAAGCAGCGCCAACACGCGTTCCTTGGTGCCATCCCCATCGGCATCAAACAGGTGCAGGATGATGGAGATATTGCGCAAGATGGATTGATCCCAAAAGAGATGGGGAAAATCCGGCAGCAAATGTAATCGTCGCCGCAGATCCATCCGGTCACGGTGAAACTCCTGCTCATCGTAATAGACGCCGCCTTTGTCCGCCCGGGCGATGCCGGCCAGGCAACGAATCAAGGTGGTTTTGCCGGCGCCATTGGGACCGAGCAGGCTGATAATCTGGCCGGGTTCTGCCAGCAGCGAGACGTGATCCAAGGCATGAATGGAACGATACGACTTCGTCACGCCGCGTAATTCGATATTCATAGGGGAATAGGAGTATGCCCGCCGATGCCGGCCGCAAGCTAACAATGCCTCGGTCCCAGCTCAAGTCGAACCACCAACCGCTGCCCTCCTCCGCAAAACAATGGGAGGTTTCTTTGAGTGGCGGCTGGGATTACTCAAGGGGCCACAACCCCACCGTTTCGCTGTCCTTGACGAAAACCCGGTTGCCCGCGACGACTGGGTGCGCCCAAGTCTCGGTGGTAGCCACCTTGATCCGCGCGAGTTCGGTGTAGGCGTTGGCACCGGGTTTGAAAGCAGTCAACTCGCCGTTGACCGTCAGCGCCAGGATCACCGATCCGGCATCCAGCAGCGCTGCGCTCTGGCCCCGGCGCACCGCGTCCGTCCAGAGCGGCTCGCCGGTCCGGGCGTTGACGCAGAAAAATCCGTTGTTGTAGCCATAGAGCGAGCCGTCCTTGAGGAGGGGGGTGGTGAAGCGCCCACCGGCTTGCTTGTTGGTCCAAACCGGAGTCGCAGAGAAGCCCTCGCCCTGGGGTTCGATCTTCACGGCGAACAAGCCTTTGCCTTGGCCGCTGTAGAATACCGTCGCACCATCGACCACCGGCGTGGCGTTGTTTCCTTGGGTGGCCTCGAAGGGCACCTGCCAAAGCTGCCGGCCACTCGCCAGGTCAAGGCCCACCACGTTCTTAGCCGTCAAGGTGACGATTTGCCGCCTGCCGCCTGCCGTCACAATCACCGGGGACGAATTCGCGGGGCCATCGCCGTCCCATTTCCACTTAGGCTCGCCGCTGGCCAGATCGAAAGCAATGACAACTCCATTGGTACCGCTACCGACGTGGACAATGCAACATCCGTCCTCGACCATAGGCGACATGGAGGGATCAGACTTGGTGGCGGCGCCAAGAAAGTCGTTGGGGGGCTGTTTGCGCCAGAGCACCGTGCCCGTAGCGGCATCGAAGCAAGACAGAACCACGCCCACGCCCAGCGTACATACCTTGCCTGCGGCAACGACAGGCGTGCTGCGCGGACCCGGATGCCGGACCGCCGGACCGGTGACCACCCGGCCCGCTGGATACTTCGCCTCCCAGATGGACTGGCCGCTGGTCGCGTCGAGACAGAGCACCACTTCATCGGTTTCCTGCCGGCCAAAGGCATAAAGTTTGTCCTCGACCAGTACGGGCGACGAGTCGCCCGTGCCCACCTTGACTTGCCATTTCTGCGTCAGGTTGGTGGGCCAAATCTGAGGGGCCGTGAACCCGCTGACTTTTCCGTCGCGATTCACGCCGCGCCACTGCGGCCAGTCTTGGGCCAGCAGGCAGCTGGCACTGAACAGAGCGACCGAAGCCGCCAGGGGAGTTATCCATTGCTTGAGGTTTTTCATGGGAGGTAAAGACCAGTCGTGTGTTTGCTTTCGCTGGAGTCACTTATTGCCAGCCGGCTCAAATTCAAAGTAACTGATAGTAATTTGCCATTCAAGCGCGTTCATTGGTCAAGTCCTGAAATTAATTTGTCACATTATCAGGGGTTGTGGTTTTGATTATGGGGGTTGGGTTGCGCCGCTGCGCGGCGGAGCGTAGGCGAGTCGGCGAGTCCACCTCCAGCAACCTGGCCGGAGCAAGCCAAGGTGCTTTTCGCCGTAGCCCATCAGGGCGACGGCTGATGTGCGAAGACCGAGCGGTCCTCGAATGAAACTCCCCTGGAGACTGATGCCTTCGTAACTTTTACACGACGGCATTGTTGTTTTCAGACCCCGGATGCGTGCTGGCAACCAAACAACACGCATGAAAACAAACATCAAAGCCGTAGCGCGAGCCCAAGCCGGCAACGCCAATCACCATCTCTGGAACAACCACGGCCCCTGGTGGTGCCATCTGACGCTCCACCTGCCCGATCACACCAAGCAGCGGCTGCGCCTATCACTCGGGACGGGTGACCTGAGCCTCGCCCACCGGCTGCGGGATTCAACGCTGGCGCTGGTTCGGCTGGGCCAGCGGCAACAAGCTCGCTGGCGGCGGCAAGAAGAGCGGCTCCGGCTGCCTCCCATTGATTAGCTGGTGAGGTTTTTTCTGTGGGGGAAACACCCCATAGCATTTTCGATTTAATAAACCTACAAGTAGGGGAGCGATTAAATTCCATCCAGAAAAACCCATCATGAACGCAATGGTCGACGATCCGCTTGATCCAACGAATCAACTTTTGCTGCCCGAAAAATCTTCAGCTGCGGATCAACTCGCTGAACCAAACGAGGCACAGGAGGCGGAAACCGATCGAGCGCTCCCCGTTCGCCGGCTTTTCAAAGGCCTACGGGCTACCATCTCACGGCGGACTGAATGATTGACCCGATTTGATTATGGATTCAGATCTGTCCAAGTCGATCAGTGAGCTGTGGCAGAATAATCCCTCCTTCATCATCCTGCTGGTTGCCGGGGTGATTATTTTTATCTGTTCAGTGCTTGACACCCACCGTTACCGCAATCAAATCCAGCATCACCGCCAGCGTAGCAGCCATCACATTGACGCCTAAGCGAATACAAGGATGCCTATTGGCTATGCTGGGCCTGCTAAACGCAGGGCCGGCAATAGCCGGTGATTATACGGCAACCAACCAAATGCCGGAGCTGATTCATAATCTCCTGGATGCCGAAGGTGACCGCATTAATGAAAGTTGCTCCGGCATTCGGCCGCAATACACAAATTCGCTCAGAAATTTGAAGCCTGTCAAATACCCGCCGTTCAGCCCATTGGAATTGCCAACCCCAAAAGCAGGCTGGAGTCTATGGAAAAACTCCAGCATCAAGCGACTGGATAGAAACGCCGGGGCCATAAAAGAATCCAACCCGATATCGCTCTCGCAATACGAAATAAACATCAATTATTCATTCCACTTTTAGGAGATATTCATTTTCCGGGTTGGCCAGAGTCATTTTTATGACAGGATGGTGCGCCGATGGCAGCGCCACGGACCTGTGGTCAGCTGCAAATAAGCGCAGCAGACGCCAGGGGATGCGGCGTAGACCGCACGCTCCAGCGGCCGCGGGGTGCATACGCTGGTGGACGGAAAGTAAAAGCAATCAGACCTGAGGCCGGAGACCTGAGCTTTGAAAAATGCGCAGGCGGTAGAAGCCAGAAGGGGGCAGCACAAATAAAAGCTGAAACCGGAAAGGCGGGCTGCCCTTGCCAAAGGCGGTAAGGCGGGGCAGATTGTCCCCGATCAACCTATGAAAATCACCACTCCCGATCTCACCCAACACGCCCCCCGCAGCCCGCGCGTCCGCCTGGGCGGCTATGTAATCCTCCCCCGCTGCCTCGACAAGGGGCGCGCTTTGCTCAGCGGCAAGCCGGGTGAATACCACTACGATTGTCCGCTGGACCGGCGCTTTCTGGAGTTTGCCGGCATCACGGCGGCAGCCTTGAAAAAGCAACTGGCCACCGGCCAGGGCGATGGCGAAATCCTGGCCTGGATCAACGCCCACGCGAAAATCAAGCGCACGGAACCGGAAATCGCCGCGTGGTCGGTCTGGGCCGAGCAACGGGTGCCGACCGATCCGGAATCGCGCGCCTACCTTAATGCCGAGCATCAGAAATACGGTCCTAAACGGGACGACATCGGCACCTGGTTTGATCTCCTGGATCTCGATGATTACGTCAGCTTCGGCGGCAAGGCCTGAGGAAAAACTTGAGACCGGAGACCTGCCCCGTGAAGTATCGGGAAGACTTCACGGGCCAAGGCTGAAACCTGAAGGATGCATACACTGAATGAGATGGCCACGGTTCTGAATCGCTGGCTTGTCTGTCGGGACTGCAAAAGCGATTTGATTTGCCGGCCTTCGAAGGGGACACCTACTCGGACGCTTGCTTGGAATTTTTTCGCATGGTGGTTTATCTCCGCATATTTGGTGTCGGCGAAGAGTCACTTCGTGACCTTTGGATATTGGAAAAGAAGCTGCTGACGCTGCTGCATGTGGATTCCGCCGGCAGCCAGACCTGGTTTCTGGAATGAGTGCGGGCGCACGACGCACCAGAAGCGGCGCTTGATGCTGAGCAATTTCGATCTGGGCATTCCGCTGGATGCGCGGGAGGTCCAGACCGGCCTAGATTTCAGTGAGCGGCTGCCAGAACTGTTCGAGGGCAAGGCGATGGGCGAAGATGCGTTGCGCGTGCTGGATGAATTTTTAAAGCTGGAGAAAACCATGCTCAACGACGTGCAAACGGAATTGCCGCACGTGCGGGCGGCGGTGAAATGGGCTGCGCATTTGCCGAAGTGAATACCATGCAATGGCAATGGTTAATAAAATGGTTCAATAATACGAACGATGTCACCGAGCGGCCGGGGAGACGGCGGCGAAGTATCGCGCGGTGGATCAGAGCGCGTGGCGGCGGCAGTTCCAGGAGGCGTTCAAAGCGGGTGGGCGGGTCTTGGATGGGGGCGCGGGGTCGGGTCGGGATCTGGCGGCGCTGGTGGAACTGGGGTTTGAGGCTTTTGGGACGGAGCCGGCGGCCGCGATGCGCGAAGTAGCGCTAAAGGCTTATCCGCATTTGGCTGGACGGATTTATCCCCATGGCTTGCCGTTGCCGGAGGAGGCTGATTTGGGTGGAAGCTATGACGGCGTGATTTGCTCGGCGGTGTTTCAACATTTGCCGGAGGCGGAGCGGTTCAACGCGGCGTTCAGCTTGAAACGGCTTTTGCGGGAGAACGGGCGATTGTGGATTTCCGTGCCGGGTGACCGGCACAGGCTGCGTGAGCAGGCTGGCCGGGCATGAACGTCAGGCGTCCGCGCATGCGCCGGATGTGCGGTTCAATTGTTCCGAGCACAGCGAGCCAATAAAACCTCCGCACAACGTGGATAATGGAAACCGTGGGTCTGGGCGCGTTCGTGTTGACCGATTGAGCAGCGAGCTTGCACAGCGCGAACTGATGTTGCTTTTGCGCGTAGTGAACTAATTTTAATTATTTCATATTTTCAACGGGCGAAATCCGCCGGCGAAAACTCCTGGTTCACGACGATGTTTTCGTGCGTCTGGGTAAAAACACAATTTGAGCCTTGAGCTGTTTTCATCGTGGTTTCCATCTTTGTCCGCCAGGCGGCAATCGCTGCGGCGGTGACTGGCTGCTTGAGGTTTTCAAGAGTGGTCTTGATGGTTTCGTCGCTCATGGGGGGCATTTTTATGGACGACATGTCAATCGTATGACGGACTTGATGAATGAGGTGGTCTTTTTTACCAATCCAAAGCGTCGTGGTTGTCTTGCCAATTGTGCCCATGCCATTGGGCAGTTTTCCCCCACCCGGAAACTTTGACGGATCCATGGCGCTGGTGAATGCATGGCAATCCACATCGCCAATTTTCGCGTCTATTTCTTTGGTCAATTTTATTATCTTACTGGCCTTGCTTGCCCCCTTTACGGCGAGACCCAGGACATCGGCACCAGTTAAAGCAAAAAATGCTCCGGGAATAGTTGAGGATCCCGAACCGGAAACACCTGCCGCCGCCCCCAAACTCATTTGCATGGTATGTTGATTCACCGGCGTTGGATAAACCTCCCGCCCACCCACCGACATCTGCATGAAAAAACCGTCGCCCGCCGACCACACCCGGCCGATTGACTGGGTAGTGCTACCGCTGGTTTGAGTCCAATTCACTCGGTAAAGATCTGGCCGCTGCAAGCGGGTCGTGAACGTAGTGTTTGCGTTGCCAGCGGGGCTCTCCGCCACAACTGTGCCGGTGTCACTGTAACTTGCAAGCGCGGCGTAGGCGTCCTTCGACTGTTGGGCAATTTCCAACGCCGTCAGTTTGTCATCACCGCTGGTTTGTGAAATCGCCACCGTTGCCGCGCCACCCGCGAGCAGGGCCGCCACGCCCAGGCCAACGGCGAATTTGAATTTGAGCCAGGTCATCGTCTTCATAGTTCCCTTCACCAAGGTTGTTAAGGTTACCGAAATGGATGTGCCTTTCACGGCTGCGGCCGCGACCGTCGCCGCCAAGCCCGCCGGGGCGGCTTGCACGGAGTTGGCCGCCACCGCGCCGGCAATCACCGCCGCCGTCAGGGTGACGCCGCGTTTGCTGAATATTTTCCGCAGTTTTTCCAGGCCGCGCGTCACGCGCTTCTGGGCGGCGTCCGCGTTCACGCCCAGAGCCAAGCCGACTTCTTCCAGCGGCTTTTGCTGGTAAAAGCGCAAGATCACGGCATTGCGGTCGGCTTCGCCCAACTGGGCCACCGCCTCGTCCAGCAGGGGTGCGATTTGCGGCCAGGCGTCCGGCTCGGTTATTTGCAAAAGGGATTCCATGTGCGCCTCCTGTTCACGTTGTTGGCGTCGTCGTTCGGCTTTGAGGGCATTGCAGGCGGTAAACCGCGCCGTACGGCACAGCCAACCGGGCAGGACGGTATCTTTGCCCAAACTGCCCGCCTTGCGGGCCAAAATACTGAAGACGCCTTGGGTGACCTCGTCGGCTAGATGCGGGTCGCGCACCTGCCGGAGGGCGGAGGAATAAACCAGCGAAACATAGCGTTCCACCAGCGTCGTAAACGCCTCGTCCGAGCGTTGCGACGAGTAGGTGGAAATCAATTCAGCATCATCCAGCAGGTGCATTCATTAAGTAATGTCCGCCCGGTGGATAATCCGACAGCTTATTTTCACACGCATCCTATAGCGTGTTGAACGCGGGCTAAAACCAGTCCATTGCCTCGGAAACTGGAGGCTGATCTTGGGAAGGGCGTTGGGAGTTTTCGGGTGTTTTACATTTTGGCAGATTCTGTTTTCGCGTGAAGTTCTGTGGCTGTCCCACAGGGATTCAGGCAAAACCGTGGAAATAGGTCTGCTCCGGTCTGGCTATAAAACGGAAGTGACCGTCGGCTGTCCCAT
>CAIMLG010000091.1 GCA_903842235.1 uncultured Verrucomicrobia subdivision 3 bacterium | reverse complement strand
ATCCATCAATGGCACGTCGCCTTATGGCTACGAATGGAAAGATCGGAAGCTGGTCATTAAAGCCGAGGAAGCCGCTATCCGCCGCAAAGCCTACGAATTATTTTTAAAGTTTCGGCGCAAGGGGCAGGTTGCCAAGACGCTGAACGCCGCCGGGTATCGCACGCGCAAGGGAAACATTTGGCGGGACACTTCAATCCTGCGGATTTTAGACGAGTCTAGCGCCAAGGGCATTTATGTCTTTAACACCATGCGGATGACTGGGACATGGCGCACGGAAATTAAACCAGAAGCTGAATGGGGCCGGGCCGAATGTCCGCCGATTGTCTCCGAAGAATTGTGGAATCAGGTAAACGAAATCATCGCCGCACAATTGAAGACTTGGAAAAGGCCCGGCAAGCCGCCGGTGCATTTGTTCAGCGGCTTGGCACATTGTTCGTGCGGGCATAAAATGTATGTTGCCGCCAACAGCCCAAAATACTTCTGCCGGAAATGTTGCAACAAAATTGCGATTGTGGATTTGGAAAACGTCATCCTTAAGGAATTGAAGACGTTTTTTGGCCAGCCCGGACGGATTACCAGCCACTTACAGGCGGCGGAAAAGAATTTGGCGGAAAAGTCCGCCTTGCTGGCAACCCATCAGCGAGAGATTCAGAAAGTGCGGGAGGAAATGCACCAGACGCACCAGTTGTATTTACAGAAGCAGATTTCCGGCGATGGCTTCCGCGAGCTTTACACGCCCGCCGAAGAGCGGTTGAAGCAGTTGAACGCCGGACTGCCACAGTTGGAAGCTGAGGTTGATTTTTTGAAAGTTAACAAATTGTCCGCAGATGATGTGTTGAATGAGTCCCATTCTTTGCACAAAAGGTGGCCCAAAATGCAGATGCCAGAGAAGCGGCAGAATGTCGAAGCCCTCATCGAAAAGATCGTAATTGGCAATGGTGCAATTGACATAACCTATTCATGCCTGCCTACTTCTATAGAACAATGCAAAAGCCAGCAGGGGTTAGGACAAAGGTGAGGGCGGTGGTTAAACCCTTTCAATGGTCGGGCCCACGCGCTGTGCTGTCCCTGCCTCGAACAAACGAAATGCCAGATTAACTCTGTCTGAATTTTCCCCTTGACCGCCGTCCGCAATTATCGTATAATAAAACCATCTACGAGCAAACAGCGGGTTTCTTGAAGCCGGGTTTGCCGTTCTTTGACATTTTGTTCGTCGCGGCCCGCGGGTTGGGTCGGTGCGGTGGTGGCGCCATCTCGTCGCCCGTTCTCGCTCGTGGGCGCTTCCCACTTTGCCTTGGTTGGGGGCTGCCTCGGGCCTGGGACGGTAACGGGGTTGCGGAAAATATGCCTCTCCACGGTCCGGAAACGGTCCGATTTTAGATGCTCTATCAACCACTTACAAAAGTTACGTATTTTGTTTCAACTTTCATATTGCTCAATTTCTGCTTTTGCTTATGACCCTCCGCCACCGTGCGGCGGGTAGCCCCGGTCCGGCTCCGAAGTCGCCCGCGCGCCGCCAGAAAAGGGGGTGCCAAAAGGTGCCAAAGCCCAACTTAGCCCGGTTTCCAGATTTTAAAAACCTGTCATCGGATGTCATCTTTGGTGGATTACGATTTTCGTTCCCTGGTTACGGGGGTGGGCAACCGACTCGGCTTCCGTCCGTCCCAGAGGTGGGGCGAGCGCGAGCCGTGTTTATGGTGGTAGGGACGGCCGCGCTGCGCCGTCCGTTCCCCGAGCCAAGTATCTTGGGTGGGTTGGTCCGCATCTCCCCCGGCCTTGGCCGCCTGAATGATCGTCGAAAAGAGGTTCGTTGTTGGGAGAGCGTTCCTTAAAATCGCCGTTCGGATGCCCCGCGCGTTCGCGTATTTCGCGGTTTCAACTGCGGCTTCCAGGGATTAACCACCCGGACCCCAATTCCCAAAAATCGTCGGCATGGTGCGGTTTGGTGCGGTTTGGTGCCCTTGGTGGTTAAATCTCTGTGTCCCGAAGTTGGGGGGAGCCCGCCCACCCCGGGCGGTTCCGACTGCGCCCTCGCGGCCGGCGGTAACGCGAGACATGGGCGCAAACGATTGGAACTCTTCTTCGGGCACCCGGGTTTTCCGCGCGGGCGGGCACCCGTTTCTATTTCGGAGTTCGGGTTCATCCTAACGGCGATTTTTTGTTTATAATGTCGCGTTGGTGGGCTTCCATGCGATTACCATAAGCCCATGAAGCCGCCGGGTTGACCGGCTCCTCGGCGAGGTATGGCACGAAAACCCCACTGTTTTGGCACCCTGTGCATGCGACAGCCCCGGTTATCTGTGGCATATTTCAGCCACGTTCACCCATGATTCTCAACTTTAGCCATAGGCAAATGAATTTTAATAACGCGCCCGCTTCGCATCCCCAGGCTTGCAAAGACCGGGGTTTCACCTTGATTGAGCT
>CAIMLG010000090.1 GCA_903842235.1 uncultured Verrucomicrobia subdivision 3 bacterium | reverse complement strand
GCCGCGGCATACCGCGCCAAATATTTATAGCCGGTCTTGCGGCTGATCCCAAACTGCTCACACAGTTCGCTCACCGTAAAACGCGCACTCTGCGCCAACATCACAAATCGAATAATTTCTTCCATGGGGGTCACATTCTTCCAAGACATATCGCTTGAAAGTGTAACCTATCACTCCGGTTCGTTTGTTACCTATCACTCCGGTTCGAACCAAACGGATTCTGGTTTCCTCTGGCGCACCTAGCTGGGGCGGTCGCATCCCTGACCGAAAACGAAAATGCGTGGTTGAGAGTGAACAACTCCAAAGCCACGCTTGGTGAACCGGGACAACAGTCCGAGGCGGGCAAGCTGCGGGATGTTCAGTCTGACGTAGCCCGAACTTTCACTTGGTTCGTCGGGCGAGACCACGATTCGCGCAGCGAACAACAACCTTTGGGGCAACCAACTGGTGGCGGGCTTGGGAAGCCTCACCCAGGCCAGCGTTTGTTTTTCATTGGCACCATGGGTGCTTTGGTTGGCGTGTGGAGTTCTATTTCGGTTTGGCTCTCCAACAGCCGGGCGGGCGTGGAGCCCCGTGGACTGGTGCCCGAAGAAACGGCCTGATACGCGCCGCTTGCCCGGAGAAAACCTCAATCCGCGTCAATCCGCACGGGAATGGCATAGAGCGGGTATTTCTTCTTCACGCAGAATTGGTAAAAGCGCGGCGACACCACCAGCGGGTTCGGACCTTCTTCAAATTGAAACGGCTCGCTGGGATGCGCCACGTCAAACGGCTCCACCTTCTTCAAATCCTTGGCCCGATACCGCAACTGGGCTGGCCAATGCAGGTCATCGTCCAGCCCCAAATTGTTACCTGATTTCCCGGTTGCTGGCAGGCCATTCTCGCCATAATAAAACTTACATTTGGGCGAAAGCTTGGGCAAAATCAGATCACTCGTCACTTCCCAGATGGGAAAATCCTCAAAATCTTTTGCTCCTTCTCCTTGGATCACACACGGACGAAATTGGAGATTTGAAAAATCCTGTTTCAACAACCCCTCCCGCGCCGCCGCAGAAACCAGGATACCACTCCCCATGTCTCCGGCAACGGGATGGCGTTTCCGGATGGAATCGGCTTGGATGATAATATTCCCCTTGGACGTCCGGTGATTCTCGGTAATATAGTAGTGCGTGGAACTCACCCGGATTTCGATGTATTGCGCTGCCGCAAAATCGGCCACCTCAAACTCCCGGTGATAGCCGATGCTGATATGCCCTTTTTTGCTGCTAAAAAATTTGTTAGGCGGAACTTTCAGCCCATGTTTCTGCAATACCTTAATGACTTTTGGAATAATCGGATGGCCTTCCGGAACCGTCAGCTCATATTGATATTTATTTTCTCGCCCTTGTGGGTAAACCTTAATTAGATCATCAATACATTCCTTGGAAACACGGTCGTTAAAGACCAATATTGAACAAGTTGTTTTCATTTCTTCACAGAATTTAGCCACATTTCAATTACATTTGCATCATTAGGCATATCAAGCCTGTTATATCCGTTCTTCAACACATTAATAACATCCTCAACCTCAAGTTTTCCCTTTGGTGTCCCGTCCAACAACTGTCTGACTGCTGGATTCAGGCCAGGCTTTCCTGCGGCGGCATTTCCGTAATGGATCAAGTCATGTTCGGTTTGGCTCTCCAGCAACCGCCCGGGCGTGGAGCCGGTGCCCACACCAGGTTTGAGCTTACCCTCCTTAATCAGCCGTTCAAGAATTTCCCGGAACACCACGTGATGGTTTTCATAAAAAGCCCGACTGCGCGCCGTCAGCCCTTTCACCCCGGCGTTGGCGTTACAGAGTGTCTCCAACTCATCATGCGTATAGAACAGTGAGGCGTCGCCATACCGGACGGCATCGGCCATGGCATCCCGGCTGGCCGCCGCAAACAGGGTGCTCTTGGCCTCAACAAACTTGGCCGTTTGGCTGACATTTGCGGCATAGCAGGCGGCCTTGGAATTTGCCCCCTTGCCTTTTACCTTGGCATAAAGCGAATTGAACCGCGACTTCTCTCTTTGAAAATCAATCGGGCAACCGTTGTGAACCCAGATCCCGAGGTGGCCGACATAATAATTGTGCAGGTCGGCGACCTCAAAATTGTAGGTGATGAATCCTTGGCCAGCCCCAGCCTTTTCCACCTGAACCGCCTTCACCTCTGCCAGCCGGCCATCGGCCATCTGTAACCAGCAGCCTTCCATGATTTCAGACAAGGGGCGAAATTTACCCTCCAAAGGAACAAACACTTGATGCCCTGCCGTGCCTGCCAATTCATCAACCTCTTCACTTCCGGCGACGGTGGATAATTCCAAATGATACAATTCGTTTGGATACGCAACGATAGTCTTGGTGACAGGCTTAAAGGTTTGCTCGCCTGATTTTGGATCGCCAGCCAAGACCATGTCGCCCACGCGAATGTCTTCAATCTTTTCAGGCCCATGGTCGGTTTGAACAAAAGTTCCGCCGACAAAACAGCCTGAAAATCCAACGGATTCCAGACTTGTAATCACCTTTTCCAACGAAGCAGCCGCCTTGGGGAAGCGTTGGTAGAATCTGGCATTTCGCAACTGGCACAAGAAACCTAATTTGCCACTTTGCGAGACAGCCCCCGCCTTGGCCATCGGGATGGCTACGGAGACCACGTCGAACATGATGCTGCCCAAGATCTGCCCGCGCTGGTAATCGTTAAACTCCGGCCCGGCATAGTCGTCGCAGGTCTGTTTGATGAATTCCACGGCGTTTTCCTGCGCCAATTGATGGGGGGCGGCTATTTTATTGGCATCATTCCACTGCCCTTGCAGCATCAAGGCCACCATGTAGGCGTCGTCATTGGCCACATGCGTAACAAAGTCGCGCATCGTACCCACGGTGTCGGCGGTGGTGCGGTAGGCGTTATAGGCCTGCAATTGCTGCTCAGAGGTGCCAAAGGCGATGTCCAGATACCATTCTTGCGCCGCGACGACCCCGTTGATCGTGCCCTTAACCATCTTCACGCCGCCGCCAGAAAAGCCCTTGGTGAACCCAATTCCAAATGCGGTGGAGCCACTGCTCAAACCCAAGAAGGAGCTTCCCAAGGAATCGTCCGTTGCCTCCCCGCCGGCGGCGGTGGCGTAATCGGCGGGGCGGTTTTCGCCGGGGCGTTTGTAATAATACTGGCCGTCCGCCCCGAGCATGAGGGTGCTGCCGGGCTGGCGGGCCAGCCAATCTAAAATGGCCGGCGGGCCCTGGAACTGGAGATAATGCAGGTGCAGTTCGCCACCCTCGGAGCGGGCGATCAACTGGCTGGCCCCCACCTCAAAGTCCCAGCCAAAATTCCAGCCGACATTGGCCGAACTGGCGGTGTAATACGCAAAGGGTTCCCAGGAGGTGAAGACGAGCGTGTTGGTGCCGGTCTCGACGGTCTCCGTGGCATAATTGCTCAATTGCAACGCGGCGCAGGAGATCACCACGCTGGCCGAATCGTAATTGGTGCTGGAGAGGTTGGTGCTGGCAAAGTCGGCTGGGGTTAATTGGAGGCTGAGGGTGGCGTCGCCATTGGTGAAGGTCCAGGAGTCGGGGGCGGTTTCGGTGAGCGCGGCGGTCTGGGGGGCGAAGCCGCTGCGGCTGAGGGTGACACTGATTTGATCCACCGCATTGCTGGCGGGAACGCCCGGCAGGCTCAGGGTCGCGGAAATGCGGTCGTGGCCAAAGGCGCTGCTATCGGTCGTGGTTTCCCCCAGCGTAAAGAGGGTGTTGCAGGGCAGGATGGCGGGCGCGGAAATGGCGGCGGTGAGGGAGCCGAGGACATTCGACTGCAAGGCGGTGGCCAACTGGCCCGCATCGGGAATCACGACATAAGCAAACCCGTTGGTGCTCTGGCTGAACAGGACGACCGGGCTTTGGCCGGGCGACGAAACCAGATGGAGGGTGGTGGCGTAGGTGGGATTGGTGGACACCATCGCCCCGGCGCTCAGCACCACGCCGCTGTTGGTCGTCAAGGCCGCCAGCGAATGAATCCCGCCAAAATCGAGGGTCACATTCACGTTGGCATAATTCAGCAGGGAATAATCCACCAGCGGCTGGGAGAGGTCGGTAGCCGACACCGGGAAGGTGGATTCGGCAAACCCCGTATTCCCCAGGACCGGGTCGGTGGCCGTAAGGCGAACCAGATTGGTGCCGGAATCCACTTCCACGCCCAGGTAGGTGCGGGTGAACGTGCCGGAATACGGGTAGGGCCTGGTAAACGAGGCGGGATTGGTGGCCTTGGAAACGGTCAAGGCCACGCCGTCCGCATCCAGCGGGACCTCGTAGCTGTTCAAGTGGAGGAAGACATTGGTGATGATGCCGGCGTCGCCGGAGGTGATGTCGCAGACCGCCGCGGTGACGGTGCCCGCGACGGTTAGATCGGCCAGAATTTTGGTGCCATCGGAATTGGGGCGGACATGGGAAGCCACGCATTGATTCACGGTGATGACGGGGGAGGAATCGGAATCCTGGAACTTGCTTTTGGCGGTGGTGGTGCTTTCACCGGAAGCCTCCATCAACTTCACATCCAAGACGGTGACCCGCCACGCCGGGGCGGGGCACCGTGGGGAGGGCCGTTCGCGGTTTTTCCGATCATCGCCCCGAACCGTTGGACCCGCAACCGGAAAATGTCTGGGCGCGGGCGCCGGCCCGAGCCGTTAACAAAAG
>CAIMLG010000089.1 GCA_903842235.1 uncultured Verrucomicrobia subdivision 3 bacterium | reverse complement strand
CCGCCAAGACCTGGTGTACGCCGGCGTCCATTGGGTGCCCGAACTCACCGCCCGCGCGCTCTGGCGCCTTCACCATCACTGGGCACGCTGGCGCCGATGGTACGACAACCTCCCCGAGAACCGCGCCCAGGATTACCCGGCTAAGCACGGCCCCGCGGTCACCTGGACCGGCGCGCACCCCGTCAGCAACCCGCAAGCCGTGAAATGGATTCAAGTATGAAAACATTCCTCGTTCTTCACTCGCATGAATACGGCGCTAGCGTTTTTATCGTCAGGGCCGACCACACGCCCGACGAATCCGAAGTTAGCCCGCTGGTCCCCGGTGGAAGCTTTGAACCTGATCGCGGCGAATCAATCGAAATTCACCCGATTATCGATCTGACGTGTCATTCGCTAAGCCCGTTGCCTGGAAGGAAGGCGCCCACGACCGATCAACAACTCATCGCACAGCTTACCGCCGCCCTTGAACAAACCCGCGATTGCCTCGCTAACTGGATGGAGATCGAAGACGAGGAAGACCACCGCACCGCCGACGATGAGGCCGTCACAGCCGCCAATCAAGCTTTGGATGCAATCTCAACCCGACAGGAGGCGGACCCCATGAACCGCTAAACCCTCCCCAAAGGCCCCGCCCACTGGCCAGCCCGGAGTTATGGAGCCCGAGCTGGCCTTTCCGCGCACTCGATGTCCGCCCCACCTGCATCCCCGTCCCCAGGTCACCGCGGACTATTCCCGCCCGACCTCCACCCAATTAGCCCACCCACCCACAGCCGGCCGCGGCCAGGCGCGCCACCTCACCACCCGCGCACCCTCCACTCAAACCCGCCCCCGCCCGCAAACCCCACTTTACCCCCATGTCAGCACCAAGCCCACCCAAGAAAAACCCGCCTCCGTCAATCCTAGGACCTCGTTTTTCACTCAAACCCCAGCAAAACCCCCATTTTACCCGCTTTTCACCCTTGCGGCGCCTTCCTCCCCAGGCAACACAACCCGCCTATGGTCCTCTTGGCGCTTCCTAAACCGATCCCTTCGCCGCGCGTTCACCGCCGCTATCCTCTCCCGCCGCCGGCCTCGCTCCTCCTCCGAATACCTTTTCGGCACCCCTCGCCCAAGCCGCCCAAGTGTTACCGCTGCCAGGTTCTTTCCGCCTAAATCTTCGTTCGTCGTCATTACAGCCATCCTAAATCAATATACGCTTATCGTCAAGCTGTCTCCACCCTGCCCGACATCGTTCCACGCTGCACGGCTAGACGTTGCCCGCGCAAACCCGTTATAGCGCCCTCCTGTCATCCTCATGATCCTCCGTTCAGCCTGCCAACTACCAAACCGCCCATTCACCCTCAATTCCGCCCGCCTTGCTCTCTACCTGCCACTCTCCCGAGCCGCTTTACCCTGTCCGCGACCATCTTTGACCTCCCCGCCATCATCAACCCTATAACCAATCCTAGGGCCTAAGCGTAACTTTAGCCTCTTGGAAATCGCCCGGCCGAGTGAGACACGCCGAGTTTGTTTAGTGTCGCAGTTGAGTGGGATAAAGTGTCCCAGTTCAGCTATTCCAACATACTCTACTGGTGTTATAGAGATAGATAACGAATGCCCCCTTCGTTGGCTGTCTGTTGGTGTTCAGGTGGTTGCATTAGGTTGACATCCTGGAGCCTGTTTTGACCTCTGGCCCAGGTCACCCGACCGACCTCCATCCGGCCAGGATCGGCTTGGATCGGCTCGATTTCGCCAGTTTCAGCCAGGCCGAAGCTTAACCCCTCCAGCGGGGCCACCCCGGCACCCAGGGGGGGTAGCTTGCGGTATATGGTTCCGCTGGACGCATAGAAAAGGGCTATTAGGGGGTAATTTTTACCTACCCACCTATCTGGCTATGATTTTGATTTTTGGGAGTGGTTCAGAAAAGGGGTGAGCTGAACCACCCTTTGGAATCTGGGTCAAAGGGTCACTGGTTCAGAATCAGAATATACCTACGTAGTAGGTATTCTGAACCAGGGACTTCTGAACCAGTTCGAAGGTGGTGCAGAATTCTGAACTTGGACCAGAATTGGCCCAGTTCTGAACCAGTGCTGTAAGGTAGGTCTCAGACAGAACTTGGTCAACAGGTGGTGAGCCAGGTCAAGCCTGGGGGCCTTTGACGTAGGAGCCGTTGGGGGTTTTGGTGAGCTTGCCGTTTGCTACGAGGGCTTCGATGGTGCGCTTACAGGTAGAGAAGGAGGCGTCGATACGTTCGGTGGCGAGCCAAGTCTCCAGGCGTTTGGCGATTTCGTTTTTGCCTTCGGGTTCAGGGGGGCAGGCATTGCAGAAGGAGAAGAGGTTGGAGGAGGCAATTTCCTGGATTTTGTTGGGTCTTCCGGAACGGTCGGTGGAGGGGGTTGGTTTGGGGTCTTCGGGGGGTTGGATTTGCTGCCAAAAGATACGGTCGGTGGCGTGCTGCAGATAGATAGATGTGGTGGGGTCAGTGGAGTCGGGGTGGGTGGCCCAGGCACGGTTTCCGCGTTTGGCGAGGAGCATTTCAAAGATGCCGTGGGGGAGGACTTGGATGAGGGTGATGGCGCGGGCCCAGTTGACGAGTTCGGATGAGCCGATACCGGAGTAGGCGTGGTCGTAGATGGTCCAGCCTTGGGTCTCCTTTTTGGATTTGGGTTTGCCGGTGTGGTGGGCGCCGATCATGACGACTCCGGTATCGGCGAGAACGGGGTCGAGGGAGTCGTTGAGGAATTTGGTGCACTGGTCTTGGCGTGACACGTCGATGCCTGCGAACCGGAGGAGGGGATCCACGTAAACGATGTCGGCTTGCCAGTTGGAGACCTCGCGGGCCAGCCATGAACAGAAGGCGCCGCCGGTCTTGCCGCGGCAACGGATGGTCTTGACGTTGCTGTTGAGTAACTCGAACTCTTCTGGGGTGAATTCGCAGGCGGCGAGGATGCCTTGGGTGGACTCGGCGCAGTCGCCCTGGTCGTTCTCGTTCTGGACGATGAGGCAGCGGAGCGGTCGGACGGGGGTGATGCCGCAGAATGATCGTCCGAGAGCGAACAGGTAGCATTGCTGTTGGCCCAAACTGCTTTTGCCGATGCCGGACTGACCGATGAGCCAGGCGCCGTAGCCACGGCAGAGGTAGCGGGTCGCCTTTCCCTCGTGCCAGCCGACGATGGCGTTGGGGTCTTTGGCGATGTCGTAGGTGGCGAGGTCATTGACGGACCAATGTTCCTGGGTGGTGGAACGCGAGATTGGCTTGAGGACGGAGATGAGTCGGGCCTGGGACTGGGTTACGAAAGTGTCTATGTCGCCATCGGTATCGTATGCTGAGGCGACGGTTTCCGTACAAGATTGGATGAGCTTACGGAGGGTGAACTTCTCGATTAAAATGTGGAGGTAATACGGCAGGTTGGCGGGGCCGGCGGTGGCATCCTTCAAGGCTGAGATGTAGGACAATCCGCCGATTGCATCCAACTTTTTACGGTCGGTGAGATTCTGGTTGAGGGTGATGAGGTCGATGGGGGTGTTTCGCTCGTGCATCGTCACCATCGTTTCAAACAACTCGCGGTGACGCAGGTCGTAGAAAGGTTCCCCGGAGCGGCCGAGTTCGGATTCAGAATGTTCGATGCACCCGTTTGGCGATAGCAACATGCACCCGAGCACGCCCTGTTCAGCCTCAACGGAGTGGGGCGGTAGCCGATCAAGTGTGGTTTTCATAGCGGTTTGTTCAGTTGAGCGAAGAAGGATGTTGCATCCTTGCGTGTCGCCTGCCAAGGACCGCGTTGCCCGTCAGCGGATCGCCAACCCTTTGAATTCATGACCCAGCGTTGCTTTGAACTGGCCGGCTCGTTGTCTCTGGACTTGAAGAACACATCCAGGATTTGGCTGGCATGGCCCCGGCCTTTCACGGTCTGTGGATCCACACCAGCTTTTTCCACCCATTCGAGTTGCTTTTCAGTGAGTGGACTGGAATGCCAACCCATGGTTGGCTCAAACTCAGCAATCGCCAGGGAGTGATGTTTGAGCGCGAATTCTTCGGCTGAGATAAACTTGGCTTTGCGGTTGGCCATGGCCTCCAGCTTTTTGCGGAGCGCCTCTTCACGTTCTGCCTGGACATCGGATTGGAGATCAAGCAGGTCGAATTCTTCGTTTCCACCCGGTTCAGACTCTTCTTCCACCTTGGCCGTCATTTGCTCGGCCTCCTCTTCGGTGGTGGCAATCAGGCTGGCTGGGTGAACGATGCTGTGGCGTTCGTGCAGCCAGAGGAAGTCGAGGATGAGCAGGTTCGGTTTGCCTGTTGCCGTCCGGGTGCCGCGGCCAACCATTTGAGCGAACAGGGGGCGAGACCGGGTGGGGCGCAGGACGACTATGCAGGCGATGTCCGGGCAATCGTACCCCTCCGTCAACAGCATGGCATTGGATAGGAGCTGGAAGTCGCCGCGCGCGAATGCCGTCAGCTTGTCCGCCCGGTCAACCGATTGGCCGTCCACATGCTCGCAAGTGAGGCCGGCATCCCTGCAGTGGTCGATGAACTTCAGGGATGTGGAGATGAGCGGCAGGAAGCAGAGCACTTTGCGGCTGCCGGCATTGTCACGGATGGCGCCCGCGATTTGACCAAGGTAAGGCTCCAGAACATGGCCGAGTTCACCGGCATCAAAGTCCCCGGCGATGCTGGCCACTTGATTCAAGTCGATTTTGAGGGGGATGCTACGGATCGTGATGGGAGACAGGAAGCCGTCTTTAATCAGATCGATCAGGGCAATCTCATGGGCGATGTTCTCGTAGAATTGGCCCAAGTTCTTCTTGTCGCCCCGGTCGGGAGTGGCAGTCACCCCGAGGATATGCGCATTCCCATTGAAATGGTTGAGCACCTTCAGGTAGGAGTCGGCCAGGGTGTGGTGGGCTTCATCCACGACGATTTGGCCGAAGTGGGTGGATGGCCACTTGTCCAGGCGCCGGATCATTGTCTGCACGGAGGCCACGACCACCGGCGCGGAGAGGCGGGCGTTGAACTCAGCCTTCTCCTTGTCCGCGATGATGCCGGTGGCAGAGTGGAGTTTTTGGATGGCTTGATCGATCAACTCTTCTCTGTGGGCTAAAATTAATGTTTTGCCACCGTTAGTATCGAGAAACCGTTTGGCGAGGTGGGAGAACATGATAGTTTTCCCCGATCCGGTTGGCGCGATGCCAAGTTGCTTTTTGAACTCTTTCCGGCCGGATTCAACTTTTTCAACGAACGTGGTTTGGTACGGGCGCAGATTCATGGTGATAATTGCTTTCTTTGAATCTTCGATTGCGCCGCCGTGGGTGTGACGCCTGGCAATGTTCGGGTGAGGAACGGCTGCCCGGCGGCGCAATGGAAGGCTCAAAATATACAGGCGTCACGCGCTGAGATTTTCATGTTCAGCGGAGGAGGTCAACTGCGAAATGAAGAATTTTTAAATCCGCTACTCAGGCGGATTCTCGTCGCGCCACTTGGCTTCCCATTCGTCGGCTTCCCTGGTGGCGATGGCGGTCTGTTCGGGGGTGGGTGCGCGGTCTTCGGCGAGGATGGCGATGCGTTCGGAGAGGCGGTAGGCTTTCTCGGTTTGGATTTCGGCGTCAGTCATGGTTAGTCCTTCCATTTCCCGATGGTTTTGAGCAGGGCTTCGGCGCGTTTTCTGGCATCAGCATGGCAAACCGTCCAAGTGCTAGTGGTGCTGATGTGGCACCAATAGGTCTTTTGTTGGTATTCTGTTAGCAGGTTTTCAGCTTCGTGCATGGCGTTGAGGTCATTTAAGTAATCAGGAATCCCTTCCGTCATCCAGAGATCGTTTTTATACCAACGCCACTCCTGAAAATTTTCACTAAAATTCTCTCCATCCCTTCCGTGAAATAGTATCTGCTTATAGCCACACCACTCCGCAATCGCCCGGTTTTGTTGTTCGGGGGTCATAAATCCTTTCCAAGTTCGGGGAACGCACTGCGCAACTCACACAACAAGGCATCTCTCGCAGAAGCCTT
>CAIMLG010000088.1 GCA_903842235.1 uncultured Verrucomicrobia subdivision 3 bacterium | reverse complement strand
GGGACATTGGTGTAAGCCACGCCATTAGCGCCGGCCTGCCACTGGAAGTTATACGGCGCGGTGCCCGTGAAATTGGAACACACCAACGCCACGTTCATCCCGGCATATACGTTCGCCGACGGCACCGCCACCGCCGGGCTTAAGGTTGGCAGAGCCACCACCGTGACCACGGCCACGCTGGAGGTGCTCGCCAGATAAACGCCGTCTCCCCCGTATACCGCCGTGATCGGATGGCCACCCAGCCCCAAACTGGTGTTGGTGTAGATGGCCAGCCCACCCGTCATGGTTTTAGTCCCTAAAACGCTCGCCCCATCTTTAAACGAAACACTTTCCCCATCCGGCGGCGCGGGGTTGACCCAATTGGTAAAAATCACAGCCGTGCCAGAAGCCACAAGGGTCCCCGAGGCCGTCAAAGTGTTCGTGGTGGCCACCACCGTATGGGGAACGATCTCGAGGGCACTGACCCCGCCGGCGCTGCCATTGGTAATCAGCAGGTCAAATGCGCCGCCGGTCAGATTGGTAAACACAAAATAGTTGGCCCCCGTCGTCTCCCCCGCGGTGCCCGTATTGGCCGGCGTCGAGTCCTGGACCAGATTGCCATCCATGTTGGTGGTCGTGGTATAAAGGTTCCATTGCCGGCCCCCCAGAACCGCCGTGTTGGTCGTCCGGCCGGCGTAATATTTGATATAATTCTGGCCGCCATTGCCCACCGATTTGCCATGAAAATAGAAATAAACATCGTAGCCATTGGTAAAGACCGGGTCCAAATTGGTTACGGACAGATACCAGCCATTGTTGGGCGACTGAATATAAGAATTCAGCAGAGCCACATTGTTCGTCAGGGCGGCCCCGCCTGTGCCGATGATATTGGGCTTGGTGGTGTAATTATACACCAGCACCGCGCTCGATGCATAGGCCGCGCCGTCGTTTCCGCGGTCATTGTAAAACGCCACCGGGCTGACCCCGTTGCTGGGCCCGTTGACCCCGAACAGATTAAACCAGTTGGTGGTATTCAACACGCCGGCGCCGTAGCAGCCCGTGATCTTGTCGGCGTTATAATTCTGGTCGGCGGCCAGCTTGATGGAAAGCCGCGGCCGCGCCACCGGCGTCACGCCGTTGAGGACCCGGGTGATGCCGCCATACCATCGGGCGGCCATTTTATTATAGCCATTTTGATTGGGATGCAAACCATCCGACAAATCCGCCGGGGCAAGGGCCGTATACAGATCCACAAAATAAACCTTTTGCCCCAAGGCGGCATGTTTGGCCACGACGCCGGGCACATACGGATTAAAGTAGGTTTGCGTTAGCTGATCTTTCCCGCCCAGCAGGCCCGACTTGAGGATCAGGCTGGACACGATCAGCTTGGTGTTGGGGCGATTCGTGGCGATGAGCGAGATCAGTCCATCCAGGAGCACGTTGGCATCATCCGTATTGGTGTTTTGATCATTCGCGCCGATGTTCAACAGAATCATGTCGGGCTGGGTGGGAATGGAGCCCAGCCAGCCCATTATGCCCGCACTGATTTGCGGTGTGGTATAGCCACCATGTCCTTCGTGGTTTGGGTAGGGGAGTCCCGGCGCGCCGTTGGCCGTCTGGGTGCCGACAAAATCCATGGCATAGCCGCCATTGGTCATCGCCTGATACAGCGGGAGCCGATAGCCTCCGGGAACCGACGCCGGACTGGAGGCGCCATAGGTGATGGAATCCCCCAGCGGCATGATGTGAAGAGTGGCATTCGCCGGAAAGACCGAGGCGTAAAAGCTCAAGCACCCCGACAACCACAACGGCCAAGCCCGCTTCAACTTGAAACGTCGGTTAAGCTTCTGATTTATCAGAATCCTATAGCCCTCAGCACACGATTTCATTATTGCACCTGGATGCGATAGAACATTTGCGGGTTGCTGGGCTGATTGGTGTAGGGCGAGGCGGCATTGTTGGTGGACCAGGGACCCGTCACATTGGTCGCCTGCAGCAGCACTCCCTGCGGCCAACTGAGCACCAGATTGCCCCCGGCAGGCAACACATTGAGGGTTGCCGGCGGATT
>CAIMLG010000087.1 GCA_903842235.1 uncultured Verrucomicrobia subdivision 3 bacterium | reverse complement strand
GATGAGGTAACGCTTGTTGGCCAGCACCACCAGCGCGTCGCCGATGGACGCGTCGCCGTGCGGATGATATTGCATTGTGTGGCCTACGACATTGGCGACCTTGATGAACCGCCCGTCGTCCTTCTCGTGCAATGCCCACAGGATGCGCCGCTGCACCGGCTTCAAGCCATCGGCGAGATTTGGAATTGCGCGGTCGCGGATGACGTAGCTGGCGTAGTCCAGAAAGCCGCGGTCCACGCGGGTATGCAGGCCGGCGGCAATTTTCTTCGGATCAAATGGCCGGTGTGCCAAGGCTTCAATCGCCTCGGCGACGACATGTTCCGCACCGTTGCCGCCGCCGGCGGCGGTTTTATTCTCCGCAGGTTTTCTTTCAGCCGCGGCTGGCGGTTGCGCACCTTCGCCGGGCAGTTCCGGCTGGCCAGAATCCTTCTTTTTCCTCACGCTCATGAACGGCGCATTTAGCCAGAAGTTTGCGGCAGCGGCAAGATTTGCGCGTGGCAAAATTCGTTTGGCGGCGCTTTGAAGTGCCGGTTGACGGCGGGGGTTGCGATCCGCGGTGACAAATCGCTGGCCTTCCGCGTCAAGGAACGGGTATAAAACCCGACAGGAACAATGATGTTCCCGTCTTTGAATGCCACCATGCATCCGTTCGCAAGGCAAAACAGCTGGCTGATTGGGCTGCTCTTGGCCGCTGGCGCGGCGTTTGGACAGCCCACGGGATTGACCTATACTGCCATCACGATCCCCATGCGGGATACGAATGTCCTTGCCGCCGATCTTTGGTATGCGCCGCCGACGCCGGTGGCCAAACCCATCATCCTGATCCAGACGCCATACAACCGGAAACTTTACCGGCTCGGCAACATTCCGGGCTATGCGGGCGGCGCTTTGTTCCCGGTCAACACCAATTACAACTACGTCATCGTGGACTGGCGCGGATTTTACGGGTCTGCCAGCGCGGCGGCACCCGGCTACAACCGCGGGCTGGACGGTTATGATTGCGTGGAATGGCTTGCTGCGCAGCCGTGGTCGAATGGCCGCGTGGGCACCTGGGGATCGTCCGCGCTGGGTTACATTCAGTATCAAACGGCGTTTCAACATCCGCCGCATCTGGACTGTTGCACCATTCAAGTGATGTTTTTCCAGACGCGCTACGACAGTTATTATTACGGTGGCGATTACCGGAAGGAGGAAGCGGAGAGCACCGCAGGGCTGGGCTTGATTGACACAAACATGATCCTGGCGCATCCGGACTACGACATTTATTGGAAAACCGCCGAGACGCTGACTGACACCCCGCAAAAAATGGACGTGCCGGCATTGATCGTCGGCGGCTGGTTTGATCACACGCCGGACTCGGTGCTGCGGGCCTTCGCGGAACTCCAGACGAACAGCGATCCTTCAGTGTTGGGCAATCAATGGTTCATCTTTGGCCCGTGGACGCACGAGGGCGTCGGGCAGACGACGCAAGGCATTCTCAATTTTCCCAACACGACCAACCTGTTCGACAACGAAATCAGCTATTGGGAATATATGTTGCGCGATCAAACCAACGACAGCTGGGCCGGCCGGCCATTCGTCCAGTTTTATCAGCCGGGCGAAAACATCTGGGTGGACAATCGCAGTTGGAGCGGCACCGATGCCTGGCCTGCCGTGCCCAGAATGGCGCAAACACTTTATTTTCGGGCCGGCGGACAACTTGCCGCAGGCCCGCCCGGGCCGGGTGGGAGTGCGGATAGCTATGACTACGATCCAAACAACCCGACGCCGTCGTTCGGTGGCGCGCGCTTCACGCCATTCGATCCGATGATTCCCGATGGTCCGCAGGACGAATCCACCAACATCGAGACCCGCGCCGACGTGCTGGTTTATTCCACCGCCGTCCTGACCAACGACCTG
>CAIMLG010000086.1 GCA_903842235.1 uncultured Verrucomicrobia subdivision 3 bacterium | reverse complement strand
GGCTTTCCACTTACGGGATCGGCAGCGAGCACAGCCGCCCGGAATGGGCGTCGATCGGGCGGGAGCTGGTCCGGCTGGGTTTTCTGCAGCAAACCAATGAAAAATTCACGACGCTTGAATTGACCGACGACGGCCGGGCGGCGCTGCGCGAGCGCCGCAAAATTACTTTGACTCGGCCGATGGCCGCCGCGGAATCCAAGCGGTCGGCCCCGCGCGCGGGGGAAATTGCGTGCGACGAGGTGCTCTTCGAGCGGCTGCGTCTATTGCGCAAGCGGATGGGAGACGAGCGCAACGTGCCGGCGTATATCATTTTCTCCGATGTCGCGCTGCGGCAGATGGCGCGGTTTTATCCGGCCACCCCTGGCGAGTTTGCCCGGATCAGCGGAGTCGGCGAGAAAAAGCTGGCTGAGTTTGGCGCTCAGTTTTTGGAGGAAATCGGCATTCATTTGCGCCATCAGCCCCGGCAGGTTTTCGGCGATGAATTTTCGCTTCCGCCCGAAGCGCCCGCCCCGGCGCCCAGGGCGGGCATCAGCGTCAGCGCCCGCGAGACGCTGGACGCCTTTAACAGAGGGCGTTCGGTCGAGCAAATTGCCGCCGCGCGCGGCCTGGCGGCCAGCACCATTTACACGCATCTTGGCGAAGCCGCCGAGGCGGGCGAACCGCTGGATTTGGGGCGTTTCTTTACGCCCGAGCAGCTCCGCGAGGTGGCCGCCGCCTTTGCCGCCTGCGGCGACACCGGCCTTAAAACCGTGCGCGACGCCCTGGGCAGCCGCTATGATTATGGCCCGCTGAGAATTTTTAGGGGAGTCAGGGGAGTCAGGGGATAAGGATAAGGGAAAAGCGCCTGGGTCAAGGGGAGAGCTGAATGCGATAGAAGCGTTGCAAATTGGTGATGGAATCAGTGGCATTCAGCGTGGTGGCGGCGGCTTTGGTAGAGGCGCCCAAATTGGACCAGGAAAGCTGGTTGAGATTGGTTTTGTATTGCACTTGATATGTCTGGCCAGGGGTCGCGGTCCAGGTAAACGCGAAATTTCCGCCGGATTGCGGGACGGTCTGAACGGCGGGCCCGGCGGGCAGAGCGTTGACGCTCAGGCGGAAGATGGCGCCATAGAGATTGCCGTCGTTCCCCCAAACCAGTGATGTGTAGGGGGAACCGCCGTCGATACCGCCTGTAAAAGAATACAAGTTTGTGAATAATCCGTTGCTGGACACGCAAAAGACCGAACCGGCGGAGTAATCGCCGCCATCGGAGGTTGTGCCGTAGAAGAGGCCGTTTGAGCCGGCCAGCAGCCCGCTCAGGCTGCTAACGAACACGTCGGCCGGGAAGGAATAGAGCGTGGTCGGCACGCCGCCGGGGGTGATCTTGAAGATGACGCCGCTGGAAAAACCGTCGCTCCAGAGTGTGGTTCCGTAGAAGTTCCCATCGCCGCCACAGGCCAGTTGAACCGCAGGAGAGGACCCGTCATGTTGGCCGGTGAAGGAATACAGACCAGTGAAGAGGCCATTGGTCGAAATTTTGAAAAAAGTGCCGTGGTTGTTTGTACCGCCGAGATATGTCGTGCCATAAAAACAGCCGTCGTCACCCAAGACCAATGGGTTGGGATATCCTC
>CAIMLG010000085.1 GCA_903842235.1 uncultured Verrucomicrobia subdivision 3 bacterium | reverse complement strand
CCGGATCGAGCGGCCGGCCGGAGGCGCGCGCCACCAATTCACTCAACCCGACGAGCTGGCGCGTATCCACGCCGCAATCCTGCTTCAAGGTCAGCCGCGCCGCCATCACCACTTCTTCGAGCGAGGCGTTGCCGGCGCGTTCGCCCAGGCCGTTGACCGTGACGCTCGCGGCATCCGCGCCGGAAGCAAGCGCGGCAATGGTGTTGGCCGTCGCCATGCCCAGGTCATTGTGCCCGTGAAATTCCAGCGGCAATGTGGGGGCGGCGGCGCGCACTTTCTGAATCAAGGCGAAGGTCTGGATCGGAGTAAGAACTCCAACTGTATCCGCCAACCGTATGCGTGAGAGTCCAAGCTCCTGGGCCGCGACCGCAAAATCGCACAGAAAATGAACGTCGGCTCGGGAAGCATCCTGCGCGCCCACGCTCAAGTGAGAGAATCGCGCCCGATATTCCATCGCGAAAAATGCCAGGCTCTCAGAGACCCATTTTTGATCTTTGTGCCAGGCGTTGATATGTATTTGGGAAACTGGCAATGAGAAATGGGCGCCTTGGACCCGGCACTGTAAAGCGCAGTCCATGTCTTCCTTTTTGGCGCGGCACCACGTCACAATTTTACAGGGCAGCCCGAGATCGGCGATGGCGTTGATGTCATCGATTTCGGAAGAGCCCATCGCGGGGATTCCCACTTCCAGTTCCGGCACACCCGCTTGGGCCAAAGCCCTGGCAATCGCCAGTTTTTCCCTTCGCGAAAAAGCCACGCCAGGGGCTTGCTCGCCGTCGCGCAAAGTGGTGTCAATAATCCACGGTTTCATTGCTCAGAATCCGCATTTCAGGCAAGCACATGCTCCGCGGCGACAGTGTTGTTTTCCAAGGCATCCAGAATTTCATCCGCCACGGCTTCCGTGACGCCTTTGTACCAGGTGTTTTGTGGATAAATGACCACGACCGGACCGTGGTCGCAAACTTTCAGACAGCCGGTGCTGGATACCATGACACCGTCCAGGCCGCGATCCGCAGCTTCCTGCGTGAAGTATTGGAGTAGCGCCGAGGATTCCTTCTTGTGACAGACGCCTTGCGCGCCGGTGGCGCGGAAGCTGCCGCAAACAAAAATGTGATGTGTGGGTTTTGTCATAGTGTGTTTTTGTTAGTAGTTCGTTTTTATCCACAGCCCGTGCCCGTGCCTTTGCAGCTCGAGCCTTGAGAGCAGCCGGAAAACTGACGTTGCATGGTGGCCGGAATGGGCTGGTTGGAGTAAATTGCCTTGAGTCCTTCATCAATGAGTCCTTCCATTTCAATGACACGCAGACCTTTGGACATAAGAACCCGCATGGGGCTTGGCCCGGCGGCCGCAACCAGCAGCGCCCGGCAGTCCTGGAGCAGATCGGCCATTTGAGTCCACCGCGCCTCACCGCCCCCGGTCTCAGGCGCTTGGCGAATTTCCTTCATCTCGAACAGGTCGGCGTGCTCGGGATGGCGGCCATAAACCAGGAATTGCTCCGCTTCTCCAAGGTGTTGATTGACAATAGCGCCTTCCATGCTGGCGACGGCCACGTAGGGGCGGCTGGCGTCCTCTTGGGGATTGAGCGGCAGGCTGGCGTAGTAGTCGAGAGTTTTGATCTGGTCGGCTGTCATTTTTTCAGTGATCAGCCCGACCGCATCGGCGCGGCATCGGGCGCAGTGGCTCATCTGCGGCAAGTGCAAGCCGGAGTTCAAACGAACCCGGGCTGTCATCATGCCGTCGGGCTGCGGCAAGTCGCCGAAAACCGCGCCTTCAACAGGGACCAGCGGCATGCAATTCATGATGTCAGCCCCGAGATCGGCAACCACTTTGGCGACTTGGGGAATATGCTCGTCATTGATGCCGGGAATGACGATGGAATTGATCTTGACTACAATGCCGCGCGCCTTGAGTTCCGCGACGGCTTCCAGCTGCCGGGTTAATATGGTATTTGCCGCGGCCTCGCCACGAAGGGGGCGTTTCCCATCGCGTATCCAGGCATAAATCTGAGCGCCTATTTTTGGATCGACCGCTGTGATGGTGATTGTGACATGACTGACTTTCAGCCAGGCCAAGTCCTCAATATAGGGCTCAACATTCAATCCGTTGGTAGCCACGCAGAGCATCAGGTTGGGAAATTTCTTGTGCACGAGCCGCAAGGTTTCCATCGTCTCGTCTGGATTGGCAAAAGGATCGCCAGGACCGGCAATGCCCACGACCGCGATCTCGGGACGTTGGGCAACCACGTCTGTCAGATAAGCCAAAGCCTGCTGCGGAGTAAGAATGGCGCTCGTGACGCCCGGGCGGCTTTCATTGATGCAATCGAACTTGCGATTACAAAAATTACACTGAATATTGCACCGGGGAGCCACAGGCAAATGAACGCGCCCGTATTTGTGATGGGCTTCCCGGCTGAAGCACGGGTGGATTTTAAAAT
>CAIMLG010000084.1 GCA_903842235.1 uncultured Verrucomicrobia subdivision 3 bacterium | reverse complement strand
GCCAGGAATTTTTGATGGTCCGCCGAAAGCTGGCGGCGGGTCCAGTCCACGGCGTCCGCCGCCAGGGGATGGAAACCAGTCAAGTCGTCGTCGAACGAACAATAGTGGTCGTGATTGCCGCTAACCGTGACACAACCAAGTTCGCGGATCCGTTCCAGGCATTCGGTCGGGTTGGCATTGTAGCCGACTACGTCGCCTAGACAGACATACCGGGTGACATGCTGGTCGGCGGCATCCTTGAGCACCGCCGTCAAGCCTTCCCAATTGCCATGAATATCGCTGAGTATCGCGCAAATCGGGCCGCTCATAATGACACGCCTTTTTACTCGCCGACAACTTTGTGCGCCGGCATGACCCGCCGGTGGCCGGCCATACCGAGTAGCGTCGCGAAGGTCCCACACGATGGGGAAAACCCAACGCCTACAGGCGCATCAACGCCGCCGCCAGCACCAGGTCATCGGGCGATGTAATCTTTATATTGGACGAACTGGATTGCACCAGCCGCACATTGTCGCAGATCAATTCGACGGACGAGGCTTCATCCGTAATCTTAATTTTCTTTTTTACCACCATCTCACAGGCTTTGCGGAGCAGGGCGACTTTGAACGCCTGGGGAGTTTGTACGCGCCACAGCTTGGTGCGGTCGATGGTTTGGGAAATGATCATGCCCTTGTCAACTTCCTTAACGGTATCCGTGATCTTGACGGCGGCCACGCCGGAGCCGTATTGGCGGGCCGATTTGATGGTTTCGGAGATCAAGTCGAGCGTCACGCAGGGGCGGGCGCCGTCGTGCACGGCAACCACTTCGGCCTCTTCGCTGATTTCGGCCAGGCCGTTGGCCACGGACTGCTGGCGCTGATTACCGCCGGCAACGATTTTGATCACCTTCTTGCATCCGAACATCTGCACGGCACAACGCGCGGCTTCGATGCGCTCTTTCCGGACCACCAGGACCACCTCATCCACGTCCGGGCATTTTTCAAAGGCCAGCAGGGAATACACCAGCACCGGCTTGGCCCCCAAGCTAAGAAAGGCCTTGTCCACATCCGGCCCCATGCGCTCACCCTTCCCGCCCGCGACAATAATTCCACTGTTCATTAGTATATTGGTTATAAAATCTGGTCACTCTTCAGAAGCAATGATGCTAATGGCTGCGGTTTAAAAGTCAATCCCAAATTCCGGGTTTCTAAAAAACGCGGTTTCGCCGGCAATACACGGCAATATCCGCGCTTTGCGTCCGCGCGCCTTTACGTTATATTCAGGGAAACACCATGACCTCCACCCTGATAGCCAGCCTGCAAAATCCGCGCGTGAAAGAGGTGGTCAAACTACGCCAGCGCTCGCACCGCGACGCGCAGGCCCTGTTCATCGTGGAAGGCTACCGGGAACTCAAACGCGCCCTGGATAACAACCGCCGACCGGCAACCCTGTTCGTCTGCGAAGCGCTCTTTCTTGGTAAAAATGAGCCGGCCCTGATCGAGCAATGCCGGCAAGCCGGTGCTGAAATTG
>CAIMLG010000083.1 GCA_903842235.1 uncultured Verrucomicrobia subdivision 3 bacterium | reverse complement strand
GCGCGACCGTCCCTACCTCCCGGACGGCGCGGCGCGGCTGGCCCTACCTTGTTTGTTGCCAAAGCCCGGACGGCGCAGCGCGACCGTCCCTACCTCCCGGACGGCGCAGCGCGACCGTCCCTACCTCCCGGACGGCGCGGCGCGGCTGGCCCTACCTTGTTTGTTGCCAAAGCCCGGACGGCGCAGCGCGACCGTCCCTACCATTTATGGTGTTTAACGCCCGCCCTCATCTGGGTCCGCTCCCCCCAAGGATTTCAGCGGCCAGGCGGGGGAACGGCCTCCTTCCAACTTGCTTCAACTGAAAAACCGGGCATAGTGACTTTAGTTGAAAGCACGCCGACACAACGAAATCAAGCAACGCGAAGCCGATCGCCGGCTCGGCGTCCTGCGCAGTAAGGGCACCCGCCTGGCCCCGCGGGTTCAGCGGCGGGTTTCGCTGGTGGGCGATGCCGCCAAGTGGCGGATCACCAATTGGCGGCAGGTGGCATCCGCCATGGCAAAATGGGCCTGACCTGTGGGCACCCGTTTCACCCTCCAGCAATTTTCTGAAGTTCTTCAGCTTCGGAATCCCGCCGGCCGGCCCTATATCCTGATCGGCGGCCAGGCGGTCAATTACTGGGCCGGACGCTACCTGACTGCCGAATCGGATTTGCAAAAACACCTCCCATTCACCAGTGAGGACATTGATTTCTCCGGCAACCGCGAGGATGTCCGCCACATCGCCAGCCAGTTAAAACGGGTGCCGGCGTTCCCGCCCAAAGTCGCCCTGACCGCTTGAGCGGGGGCGATCCCCCTCCGGATCGGGAATGGGGACACCAACATCGAAGTGGTTCGCAGTATTCCCGGCGTGCCGGCGGCCAGGATGGAGACGCTGGCGGTCGAGCTGGAGTGGAACGGCAAAACCATTCGCGTCCTCGATCCGATTTCGTTGCTGATCGGCAAAGTGGAACTAACCCTGACCGTTGCGCAGCAGAAACGGCAGGATGTCGAACATTTGAAGATCCTGTTTTTCTGTGTGCGCGGATTTTTGCGGGAATGGTTGCAAGGCGTGGCGGCGGGAAAGATCCCGGCGAAAGGCTGGCTGGGGGCCGTCAACCGGTTATTGAAGCTGGCAAAGTCCACGCATGGCCGTAAAGCCGCGGTGAAATTTAAGCTGACCTGGCGGGAGATATTACCGCTGACGGAAATCGCCAAAACGACGAATCCAAAAGTTTCCTTATTCAGGGAAAAGCAACTGGCCGGTAAAATTTAAGCCGGACCCGAATCAACCAAAAGCCCCGGCCAGCAATGGTCGGGGTTGGGTTTTAAAACGCGGCAAAATAACCAAGCGCCCTCACCGGGGTCTCCATCAACCGATGGGTAACGGGTGCCTCTTGACCCGGTTATTATCCGGCCGGATGAAAGCGGGAATTCGCCTTCCTCCTCGTCCTCGTTCTCGTGCTCGTTCTCGAAATTCCCAGCCAAACCGAGGACGGCGCAGCGCGACCGTCCCTACCACCCGGACGGCGCGGCGCGACCGTCCCTACCTCCCGGACGGCGCAGCGCGGCTGGCCCGACCATTTATGGTGTTTAACGCCCGCCCTCATCTGGGTCCGCTCCCCAGGAGAGAATTTCAGCAGCCGCGCGGCCGGGTTATTCGCCCGGCTTCCGGGGGTGGATACAGTCAGCGAGCGGGCGAACTTTAATCCGCTCGTCCAAGAGGTAAACGCGCGGGCCGGGATAGAGAAGCCGCAGTTGTAACCGCGAACCACGCCAAATCCGCGAAAACGGAAAGAGCCAGGCCGGCTGGCCAAACCGGGTTGCTTTCCCCCCGGGCAGGCGAATTGCCGGCCGGCCCCAATTGGCTTCCCGTTCGCGGATGGCGCGCAGGCCGTATTTCGCGGTTTCCGGCCTCCGGTCTCCAGTTGACAGCCGGCCAATCCGGCCTAGGTTGCGGTTGTCATTTCGGGCCAGCAACTGGTTTGCCGGCGCTTACGACTGAACCAAGCAAATTCCACGAATGACAGGAAATCGCTCAATCTTTTGGCGGCGTTTCATGGGAAGTCTGGCGCTGCTCGCCGCCGCGGGCGCGGGCGGGGCGCCGTTGACGTGGTTTCCGGGGCCGTCGCTTTACGACCCGATGAGCCGGGCCGCGACGGTCACGGCGGCCCATTTCGGCAACGTGCTCGTGGGGGGCACCGACTTTTACGACGGCGTGAGCTATCCTGAATACTTGATCGCCACAAACGATTATTGGTCGGGCTTCGGGTATCTTTCCAGCGTCAACGTGGCGGGCGGCGCGGCGGTGGTGGATGGAAATATCATCGTGTATGGCGGCACGGACGGTTCGGTTTCACAAAACGCGGTGGCGGTGCTCAATTTGACGGGGGACCCGCCGCCGGTTTTCGCGCCAATGAACGCGGCCCGTTCGTATTTCGGCTACACCGCTGATCGCGACAATCTTGCCTACGCCATCGGCGGTCTGAACGCCAGCGGCCAGCCGCTGGCCTCCGGCGAGCGGTTCAATGCCAACACCGGCGCGAACGGCGCGTGGTCGGCCATCGCCAGTCTGCCGGCGGCGCGGTTCGATTTCCCCGCCGTTTTCTGCCGCACCAATCAAATCTATATCTTTGGCGGTTACACCAATGCCACCGCCGGCGGCGAAGTGGATTCGGTGCTGCGCTATTCCACCACGCAAAACACCTGGACGAAGCTGGCGGCGATGCCCGTGGCCGTCGCCGGCGGCGCGGCGACGCTGGGGGGGGACGGGAACATTTATGTCGCGGGCGGCCGGTCCGGCGGCGTGGCCACCGACGTCGTGCAGGTTTATGATCCGGCGGCCAATACGTGGACGGTTTCCACGCCCTTGCCGGAAAGCTTGAGCGGCGCCGCCCTGGGCCTGGACAGCCTCGGGCGTTTGATCGTGATGGGCGGCGCGGATGAAAGCGGCGCGGATGGGAGCGCGGTCTGGCGCAGCCAGCCGCTGGGGCTGCCCGACAGTCCGCCGACGCTCACCCAATGGCCGGCAACGAACGGCACTTATCTCGCGCCCTATAGCTCAAGCATCACCGCCACCGGAAATCCGCCGCCGACGTATCAGCTCGTCAGCGGCCCGGCGGGCATGACCGTGGACCCTTACAGTGGGGCAATTCTTTGGACGCCGACGGGAGGGGACCAGATTGGTTCCCTTCCGGTGACCCTCAGCGCCGCCAACTATGCCGGCACGACCAACTGGAATTTCACCATCACGGTTCCCAACCCGCCCCCAACGCCGGTCTCCAATCTGACCGTTGTCGGCGTGACGGAAACTTCCGTGACGCTGGCCTGGAGTCCGGAAGACCGGGTGGTCGGGCCGGTGACCTACCGCGTCTGGCTCAAGCACGTGCTGCACGATCCGAAAGGCAGCGGCGCCACGGTCTGGTATACCCAAATCGGCAGCGACACCACCGACCCCACCATAACCATAGGCGGTTTGGCGGCGGGTTTGTCCCAGGGATATTATGTCCAGGCCGCCGGACCCGGCGGGACGTCCGGTTATGCCGCCCTCTCCGCCAGCACGCTGCCCGCGCCGCCCCCCACGCACGTCCACGTCACCGGGCTCACTTCCACCAGCATCACGCTGGCGTGGGACGCGCCCGTTGGCGGTCTGCCCATCGCCAGTTACGAAGGGTTGGGCTGGTATGACGGCATCGCCGCGCAGTCTCCGCTTGGCGTTCCGAATATTCCCGGCACCAGCGTCACCCTCACCGGTCTGGCGCCGGGCGGGGCCATGCTGTGGGGCGTCAGCGTGAAGGACACCGCCGGCAACGTTTCCGCTTACGTCTATCTGCCAGCGTTGGTCATCAATCCCCTACCGGTCCCGCCGCAATTGAGCGTGGGCCAGCCCGCCGGCGGCTTTCAAATCACCGTGACCGAGGTCGGCTCCCCGCTGCAAACCGTTTTGTTCCAGGCGAGCACCAATCCCGCCGACCCGAACGCGTGGACGCAAATCGGTTCGGTCTATCCGGCGACCAACCCCTTCACCTTCACCGACCCCAACGCCGCGCAATATCCCGTGCGCTTCTACCGCGTCGTCGCGCCGTAAGTCGCCGGGCGGGAAATAAAACCGGGGAACTCAAATTCGGAGGGATGCGTTGGCCGAGGCCCCAATCTTGAGCCGCGAACCGCCCGCGGCCCCAATGCGCCAGTACGTTTCGGGGAAAATCCCCGGCCACCGGGGCACGGAGATGGCCGAGGGGAGTTTGGAGCTGAGCCAGGAGGCCACCGAGCGGACCGCGTTTTAGAGCATTTCCATCAAACCTGTAGCGATGGGCGGATGGCCCAGCCACCGGCGGTCTTTTGGTTTTTTGGCTTCGTTACCGCTCCGTTTGACTTCCCAAGTCCGGCGAGAATGAGGCCCGCTTCCGCCGAGGCGCTCGCGCGCAGGGCGGTCAGGGGTTTTCAAACCGGCGCCGGCGCGGAAGCCTCGCCAAAAATCCGGGCCGGACGGGCCACCAAAATCCCCGCTGCCCATCGCGACATCTTTTCTGTCAATGCTCTAGGGGTTCCGATTCAAATAAAGGACTTTTTACCACCCAGGGCACCCAGGCACCCGACCGGGTTGGGGTGGAAACCGTTTGCGACGTTCGTCTCCGCCGCCGGACGCCAGGCTCGAGGCCGAGGACCGCGCAGCGCGCGGTCCCTACCACCGGATAAGGCGGGCTCGGGGGACGGACGGCGCGGCGCGACCGTCCCTACCTTGTTTGTTGCCAAAGCCCGGACGGCGCAGCGCGACCGTCCCTACCTTGTTTGTTGCCAAAGCCAGGACGGCGCGGCGCGCGGGCAACTCTGGAGCCGGGCCGGTGGTTCGGTGCTTCGGTGGTTCGGTGCTTCGGTGGTTCGGTGCTTCGGTGGGCCGGTGCTTCGGTGGGCGGGGACTAAAACTTTACCACCAGCCCGGCCAACTTTTGTAAGTGGTTGATAGAGCATCCAAAATCGGACCGTTTCCGGTCCGTGGAGAGGCATATTTTCCGCATCCACGTCACCGTCCCCGGCCCGAGGCACGCCCCCCCAGCCAAGGCAAGGCGGGAAGCGCTCACGAGCGAGAACGGGCGACGAGACGGCGTAACCACCGACCCAACCCGCGGGCCCGACAAACAAAATTTCAAAGAACGGCAAACCCGGCTCCAAGAAATCCGCGGCTTGCTAGTAGTTGCCTTTCTTATACGACAATGACGGACGGCGGTCAAGGGGAAAATTTACACGCCGTTAAGCGCCGGTCTGAAACAGGAGCGCGGCGGAGACCATGGGCAGGTTGAAGGTTCTAAAGCGCAGAGCCGGGAGCCGCGAAGACACAGAGGGGCAACCAGCCGATGTTTTTTGGTGACTGGGTGGCTGGGTGGTTAAGCACCGGCCGCTAATTGGTTTTGACCACCGCCCTCACCTTTGTCCTCTCCCCCCAGGAGAGGATTTCAGCGGCGTCGCGGGCGGGTTGCTTGCCTGACCCTTTGGGCGATCCAGATCCCGGATAATTACCGAAACGCGGGGGGCGCGTTTGCCGGGGCGGACGGGTTTGGGATTGCTTTGGACCCCATTTTTTAACTTAATCTTGCCGCATGCGCCGCCCCCTCCTCCTCTGCCTGCTGCTGGCCGGGATCACGCTGGCGATTTACGGGCCGGTGGGCGGGTTTGATCTGATTTATTATGATGATCCGCTGCTCCTGACCGATTGCCCGGCGGTGCAGGCGGGCTTGACCTGGGCCAGCCTGAAATGGGCGGGCACGAGCGTGGTGATCGCCAACTGGCATCCGGTGACCAACCTTTCGTTCCTGCTGGTTTCGGAATTTTTCGGGGTCGCCCCCGGCCCGCAGCATCTGGCCAACGCGCTGATCCATGCGGCCAATGCCGCCCTGCTTTTTTTGCTGCTGCGGCGGCTGACCGGCGCGACGTGGCGCTCGGCCGCGGTGGCGGCCCTCTTTGCGTGGCATCCGCTGCGGGTGGAATCGGTGGCGTGGATCGCGGAGCGGAAGGATGGGCTGTGCGCGTTTTTTTTCCTGCTGGCGCTGCTGAGTTACGCCGGCTATGTGAAATTGGCCAAAGGTCAAAGGCCCCAGGCCAAAGTCCGGTATGCCGGGGCCCTGGGCTTTTTCGCCCTGGCGCTGCTGAGCAAGCCCATGGCGGTGACGCTGCCCTTTCTAATGTTGTGGCTGGATATCTGGCCGCTCCAGCGTTTCGGGCCGCTGCCGGCCGGCGGGCGGCGGCGAGCAGCGGCGGTCCGAACGGGCCAGCTGGCGCTCGAAAAATGGCCGTTCTTTGTCCTGGCGCTGGTCTTTTGCGTGATCACGCTCCGCATCCAGCATGATTTTGCGGCGATGGCCTTAACGGATCAGATCGGCTGGGGCGCGCGGGGGGCGAACGCCCTGGCCAGCTACGTCGCCTATCTGGAAAAATTATTCTGGCCGGTAAACCTGGCGGTGATTTATCCCTTCCCGCCCAGCTATGACCCGGCCACGGCGGTGGCGCAGGCGGGGCTCCTGGCGGCGATTTCCATCGGGTGCGGGTGGCAATGGCGGCGCCGCCCGTGGCTGGCGATGGGCTGGGGCTGGTATCTGGGCACGGCCCTGCCGATCATCGGCCTGGTGCAGGTGGGCGGCCAGGCCATGGCCGACCGCTACACCTACCTGCCCCTGATCGGCCCGGCGGTGGCCCTGGTCTGGACGGCGGCGGAAATCGGGTTAAGGCGCGGGCGCGGCGGGAAAATTTTTCTGGGGGCGACCGCCGCGGTGGTCGGCGGCACCCTGATGCTGTTGACGGGGCGGCAACTGCAATTGTGGCGGAACACGGTGAGCCTGTTTGAACATACGGTCGCGGTCACGGCGGATAATCCTTCCGCCCAATTCTGCCTGGGGGTCGGGCTGGAACACGAAAACCGGCTGGAGGAAGCGATGGCGCATTTCCGGCTCCAGGCCCAATTGTGCCCCGAGGATTACCGCCCGCATTACGGCCTGGCCCGGGTGCTGGGGAAACTGGGGCGCTGGGAGGAGGCGCGGGCGGAAGATGAAATCGCCGCGGCCGCGAATCCGGGGGACCCGATTTGCCACCTCAATCTGGCCGAGTGCCTGACGCAGCTCGGCCGCGGCGAGGAGGCCAGGCGCGAGCTAAACGAAGCCCTGCGAATCAAACCCGATTCGAGCGAGGCCCTGAACAATCTGGCGTGGCTGCTGGCCACCAGCACCAATGCCGCCCTCCGCAACGGCCCCCAAGCGGTGGACCTGGCCCGCCACGCCTGCGAACTCACCGGTGATAAAAAGGCCCTGTATCTCGGCACGCTGGCGGCCGCCTACGCCGAGGCGGGAAATTACGCGGACGCGGTGACCACCGCCCGCCGCGCCAGCGAACGGGCCGCCCAAAACTGCGAGACCAACCTGGTACTGCGAAACCAGCAATTGCTGGAGTTATATCAGCGACACCAGCCGGTGCGGGAGTAAACCGAGACTTGAGACCTGAGCTGCCCCCCCCCACGGACGGCGCGGCGCGGCTGGCCCTACCTCCCGGACGGCGCAGCGCGACCGTCCCTACCTCCCGGACGGCGCAGCGCGACTGGCCCTACCTTGTTTGTTGCCAAAGCCAGGACGGCGCGGCGCGACCGTCCCTACCTCCCGGACG
>CAIMLG010000082.1 GCA_903842235.1 uncultured Verrucomicrobia subdivision 3 bacterium | reverse complement strand
GTCTGCGACGGGGTTGGCGTCTCTTCTTGTTTTTCTCCTCCGCCGTGCTGCTGACCGGCCTGGTCTCGATGTTGTTTGCGGACCTGCTCTGGCGCACCGGCTGGAGCACCTCGCGCACAGTGCTCTTGGGGTTGTTTATCATTTTGTTTCTCCTCACGGCCATCGGTTGCATGCACGGGGTCTATGGTTTCTTCATCCGCCTCTTGGGCACGCAACGCCGGATCACCGCGCTCAAGCCTTACAAAGACTTGAGGATTGACGGCATCAGTACCGCCATCATTTTCCCGATCTACAACGAAGATTCCGTCCGCGTGCTTGAAGGCCTCCGCGCCACCTACGAATCCCTCGCCCGCACCGGCCAGCTCGACCAATTCGACTTTTTCATCCTGAGCGACTCCACCAATCTCGACTGCTGGGTGGAGGAGGAAAAAAACTGGTGCGAACTGGTGCGCGACCTCGATGCGCTCGGCAAAATCTACTACCGCCGGCGGCTGTTCAACGAGGAGCGCAAGAGTGGCAACATCCGCGACTTCCTCAATACTTGGGGCAAGCGCTACCGCTACTTTGTCTGCTGCGATGCCGATAGCGTGATGCGCGGTGAAACCCTCGTGGATTTGGTGAAATTAATGGAGGCGCACCCAACCACCGGCCTGATCCAAACCGTGCCCGCGCTGGTGAATGCCGAGTCGCTATTCGGGCGCATCCAGCAATTTGCCAACCGCCTCTACGCGCCGGTGTTCATTTCCGGTTTGAACTATTGGGCGCTCGACTTCGGTAATTATTGGGGCCACAACGCCATTATCCGCACTGAGCCGTTCATGCAGTTCTGTGATCTGCCGCAGCTGCCCGGGCGCAAGCCGTTTGGCGGGCAGATTCTCTCGCATGACTTTGTCGAAGCTGCCCTCATGCTGCGAGAAAACTGGTCGGTCTGGCTGGCCTACGATCTGGAAGGCAGCTACGAGGAAGCGCCGCAGGCCCTGATCGAGAACGCCCAGCGCGAACGCCGCTGGTGCCAGGGCAACTTGCAACACGGCCTCGTGCTGTTCGCCAAGGGTTTGCGCGGCGTCAGCCGGGCGCACCTCCTCCTCGGCATTTTCGGCTACGTCGCCAGCCCGCTGTGGCTGGCGTTCATGCTGCTGTTTAACTGGATTTTCTGGTATCAGCGCTACACCGGCCTTTCCAACATCCCGGTGGATTCCTTCAATCCCTACCTGAAAAACTGGAGCGGCACGGCGCATGCCTTGTTGATCTTCGTCATTTGCATGGTCGTCATCATGCTGCCCAAACTGCTTTCCCTCCTTGATCTGGCCCGCGACTGGCCGCGCCGCAAGCAATTCGGCGGCCTGCTCAACGCCACCGGGGGCGTGCTTGGCGAAACCCTTTTCTCCACGCTGCACGCCCCCTTGCTCATGCTCTGGCACACGCGGTTTGTCCTTACCAACCTCGTTGGCATTAGTGTCGCCTGGACCACGCAAAAACGCAGCGCCGACGGCACCGACTGGCTTTACGCGCTCCAGCGGCACTGGGGCCACACTCTCATTGGCGGTGTCTGGGGCTGGTTTGTCTGGGACTTGGATCCGGGCTTGTTTTGGTGGTTCACCCCGGTGCTGGCCGGCCTGGTGCTTTCCGTGCCGCTGAGCGTCTTGACCAGCCGGCGTAACCTCGGCACCCGCGCCAAAAAAGCCGGCCTGTTTTTAACGCCGGAAGAAACGCGGCCGCCGATGGAACTCGTCGCCCTGCGTTCGCAGATGAAAATTCATGAGCTGACCGAAGGCGAGGCCCCCGACCGCTCGCACCAAGGCTTGGCGCAGGCCGTGCTCGATCCCTACGTCAACGCCATTCACGTCTCGCTGCTGCGCGAGAAGCAGTTGAACCCCGTTTATGCCGAGCATTTGAACCGCCTGGGTGCCGGCACCGAGGCCGTGCTTGAACTGGGGGAAAAACTCCTCGCCGCCGGCCCGGAAAAATTAAAACCCGCCGAACGCCTGGCCGTGATGGCCGATCAGCGCGTGATGGTGTGGTTGCACCAGCAAGCCTGGGTGCGCCCCGAAGAAAAACTCGCGCCTTGGTGGAAAGCCATGATCCGTGACTTCAGCCACCGGGAAAATTGACCGCTCGGCGGGCAAGGCCTTGGGCCATCTCCGATTAACTCGAATTCCGCAATCGGAATGGCCGCCAAAAGGCACCAAACATCCGGCGCGTTTGGCGGCTTGGGTTTTGTTCACCCAGCAGGTGCGGTGTTGGCTCAATGAAAAACGGCGCCCGCGGCAATTCCTTTGCGCCTTCTGTGCTTTTTTGCGGCCAATCAACTGCGGCTTCCAGGATCAAAGCCGTTCCAGCACGCGATGTAATTCCGCATCCGTCGTGTAAAAATGCGGCGAGAGCCGAAGGTATTTCTGGCCCCGGCGGTCGGTGCGGAGCGAGGTGATCACGCCGGCGGCGGTCAACTGCTCGTGCAGCGGCGTCAGATCCTGGCCGGGCAAAAAGCACGCCGTGATGCCGCTGGCATTCTCCGGTTTGGGTTCGGCATTCAGCACGGTGTAGCCCTTGGCCCGCAAGGCGGGCACCAGCCAGGCGCGCTGGCGCAGCAGTTCGGCGGCAATGTTGTCCACGCCGATCTCCAGCGCCAGTTCCATGGCCGCCAGCAGGCCGACGAGGCCGACGAGGTTATGCGTGCCGGCCTCGAACTTGGCCGCGCCGCTGCGAAAGGTAACGGTATCCTGCGCGACGAAGTTGGGATTGCGCACGTTGTGCCAGCCATAGACCGGCGGATTTAACTTCTCCTGCAAATCGTTTTTAACGTAGAGCAGCCCCGCTCCGCACGGCCCGAGCAGCCATTTGTGTGCATCGGCGGCGAGAAAATCCACGTGCTCGACGGTTGTCGGAAAGGCGCCCAGCGTTTGGATGGCGTCCAGGCAGAACAGAATGCCGCGTTCGCGCAGGTATTGGCCGATGGCGTCGTGCTCCAGCCGGTAGCCGCTGATGAAGTGATTCGAGGCAAGCGCTACGAGCTTGGTGTCCTCGTCCACCTGTCCCATCACATCGACCTTGCGGATGAGGCCGAGGCCGCGGACGTTGATGAGGCGCACTTTCACCCCGCGTTTCGCCAGCGCCATCCACGGATAAACATTGGACGGGTAATCGTCGTGATAAATCAGGACGTTGTCGCCTTTGCGGAAATTCAGTCCCGCGGCCACGAGGCTCAAGCCCAGCGAGGTCGGGCCCACGAGAGAAACTTCCTCCGGCTGGCACTGCAGCAACCGCGCCCCGGCCTGGCGGGCGGCTTCGATCTGGTGCATGACTAGGGCTTCCTGATCGCCGAGCGTGGCTTCCGCGACGCAATCCGCCATCGCTTGGGCCACCCGCCGGGGCAGGGGACAGACGCCGGCATGGCCGAGAAAGATTTTATTCCGGGTAACCGGAAATTCGTGCTGACGAAGTTCTTCGTTGGATTGGATTTCAGATAAAGTCATGCGTTCGTGCGAGGTGGCAACGGGGATTAAAATCCTCGGGTGATGTCGGCAATCTGCCCAAAGTAACCGCTGTAAAATTGAATGACCTTCAAGCCGATGATAATGGCGACCAGTGCGTATATCAGCCGGGGCGTCCATTCGGAAAAGTTCTGGAGTTTGCGGGTGCCTTCCTCGCTATAGTAATGGTGGAGCCGGCGGAGCGAGTCATCCAGCTTGCCGCTGATTTCACCGCTGCGGTAAAAATTGGCAAACATTTCCGGAAATTCCGGGCTGGTGTCCATGGCGGCGGCGGGGGTGACGCCCTGTTCCACCTGCGGCCGCCAGGCAACGATCGCGCGCCGCAGCGCAGGCGAGCCGCAGGCGCGGGCGGCGATTTCCCAGGCTGGAATAATGTTCACGCCGGCGTTGATCAGGGATTCCAGGGCCATGGCCAGCCGGCCCAGCGCGAGGTAAGCCCGCGCCGTGCCCAGCAGCGGCACATAACGCAGCGCGCTTTCCATCCGGGCCCGCCAGCTTTCGTTATGCTGGCCTTGCAAAGCATAGATCCCCAGCAGCGTGCCCAGATAGATGGGGGAAAGCGCCAGCGCTGCCCGTAAAAAAAGCCAGGGCAGACTGGCGCTGAATTGCGATGCGGCAAACGGCAGAACAATCAAAAAAACCAAGGCGGCGAAGTGGATCAAGCCAACGGGATAGACCAGCTGGGACATGGCCTTTTTCGTGAGGCGGGATCGTTCCTGATAGTATTCGGCCAGCGACTGGAAGCAGGCATCCATCCGCCCGCTCTGTTCCCCGGCTTCAATGAGGGCAAGGTCGAGTTCTGGCAGCCAGCCGCTGGTGGCAGCCAGCGATTCCGTAAAAGTGGCGCCCTGCTGAATTTTTTCCAACTGGCGCCGGATGGGTTCCCGAAAGGAGCGGCTGGGAGGATTCCGTTGCAACTGTTCCAGCGATTGAATCAACCCCATGCCCGCTGAACTGAACTGGGCCAGCTGATGGTAATACCCCGCCCGCTGCGTGAACTGGCCGGGCGTGAGAAGCAGTGGCATGACGTCCCGCGGACGGTCAAGCCGTGGCTCGGTCGAGGCTGGCCTTCAAATCGCGCTTGCTCTTGGCGCCAACCATCTGCTCGATGACTTGGCCGTTCTTGATGACGAGGAGCGTCGGGATGGCGCGCACGCCAAATTGGGCCGCGAGCCCCTGATGTTCATCAATATTAACCTTGCCGATCTTGGCCTTGCCTTGGAATTCCGTGGCCAGCTCGTCCAAAACGGGCGCAATCATCTTGCACGGACCGCACCATTCCGCCCAAAAGTCCACCAGCACCGGCGTGGCGGATTTCAAAGCTTCGGCATCAAAATTATCCTGCGTGAGCGTAACAATCAAAGGGGAGGCCATAATGAGTTAACTGTTGCTGGAAAAGGTTTCGACAATTTTTTGCAAATTGAGGAACAGCCAGGTGGTCACACCAACGGCGGCGAGGCTCGCAATCGCAGCGGTGAAAATTAATACCTTATCGAAGGTCTTGATGGGCGACGGCGCTTTCGGGGCCGCCGGACGTGGAGCGGCACCCCCCGGACGCGGTTGCGCCGCCGGCGCGGCCCCGGCCTTGGCCGGCGCGGCCGCTTGAGCGGCGGCCGCCGTCGTTCTGATGGCTGGCGCGGCCGTGGTCGGCGGTGGTTGCGGCACCAGACTGGGGGCGCCGGTGGGCCCGCCGGGCGGCAGCGTTGGCAGCTTGATGGTCGGCGCCGCGGCCGGCTTGGGCGGCAGATTGATGCGGACCGTTTCCTTTTTCGGCTGAACCTTGCCGGTTTCTTTTTTGGGTGGGTTGACCACACCGGTGGGCACCGGTGGCGGCGTGGGGGAAGGAATGTCAGCCATAAAATTGTGTCCACCCAAGATAAACGGGGCGAAAACCCTGTCAAATTTAATTCTAAAGCAAAATGGGGCCGGCTTGCCGGCGGCCGACCCGCTGGAGACTGACCATTCCATCCCCATGGGCATTTTTAGGGCGGAAAGAGTCGAGTTCTCGGCCGGCCTCGTTTAACTTGGCGCCGCGTGACTCCGCCTGAGACCTTTTCCCATCTGCTTCAAGCCGCCGCGCCGCCGCTGGCGCTGGCGCCGATGCAGGATGTGACGACGCTGCCATTCATGCGCGTCATCGCCCGCTATGGCGGGCCGGATGTCTATTGGACGGAATATTTCCGCGTCCACGGCGATTCGCGGCCGGAAAAGTGGATTCTCGATTCCATCACCCAAAACCCCACCGGCCGGCCCGTGGTCGCCCAGCTTATCGGCAACGATATCCCCGCGCTGGTCCGCAATGCCAAGCTCCTGCAACAATATCCCGTCGCGGCGATTGATTTCAACCTCGGCTGCCCCGCGCCCATCGTCTATCGCAAATGCGCTGGCGGCGGGCTGCTGCGCGAGCCGCAAAAAATTGACACCATCCTCGGTGCCCTGCGCGATGCGGTGACAATTCCGTTCACGGTCAAAACGCGCATCGGCTTCGAGTCGCCCGCCGAATTCGACGCCCTGCTCGCGCTGTTTGCCCGGCATCCCATTGACCTGCTCACCATCCACGCCCGCACCGTCACGCAGATGTATCGGCCCGGCGTGCGCTACGATCTCATTGCCCTGGCCGCCCGCGAATTGAAGTGCCCCGTGTTCCTCAACGGCAACGTCCACAGCGCCGCCCAAGCCCAGCAACTGCTCGCCGAGACCGGCGTGCGCGGCCTTATGATCGGGCGCGGCGCCATCCGCAATCCCTGGCTCTTCACGCAAATCCGCGCCCAACTCGCCGGCGCCCCCGTGAGCCCCCCCACCGGTCGCGCCGTGCTCGCCTATCTCCACGAACTCTGGGAAAACGAAATCACCCCCGGCGTCTGCGAATCCGCCCAAGTCCAGCGCATGAAGAAATTCACCAACTTCATCGGCGACGGCCTCAGCCCGCAATACCTGCACGCCATCCGCCGCGTCAGCACCACGGCCGATTTCTGGCGCGTGTGCGAACAATTTCTCGATCACGAGCAAGCGCTGCTGCTGGTGCCGGAGGAAAGCCATCCCGCCCCGCCGCCCACCAAAGCCTAGCCCATGCTTCAGGAAGCATCCCAGATTTACGACCAGCTTGGGCGCGAGGCCACCGCCGCCTGGGCGCGGGGCGAACCGCACTTGGACGCCCATTTACTGGACCAGGCTGCCGATTTGCGGCGCGGCGTGTCCCTGGCCTTCTGGCCCACGCCCGTCATCACGGAACGCTTGCAAGCGTTCCTCGGCCAGCTCGCCGCGATTTGTCCCGACCAATATTTTTATCGCCCGGAAGAATTTCACGTCACCGCGCTCACCATCATCTCGGGCACGCCGGCCTGGCGACCGGACATCCGCCACCTGCCAACCTATCGCGCCTTGATCCGGGTAGTCCTCCAGCGCCTGCCTGCCTTCAAAATTCGTTTTCGCGGCGTCACCGCCTCGCCCGGCAGCGTGATGATTCAGGGCTTTCCCGCCGACGAAACACTCGCCCGCCTCCGCGACGACTTGCGAGCGGCCTTCGCGCAGGCCGGGTTTGGCCACCTCCTGGATCGTCGCTACAAAATCCGCACCACCCACATGACCATCGCACGGTTTTGCCGGCCGGGCACCGATTGGCCCCGGCTGACCGCCTGGCTCGCCGCCCACCGCCAGACCGACTTTGGCGAAATGGAAGTGAACTGCCTCCGCTTGGTCTGGGGCGATTGGTATGCCACGGCCGACCGACAGCGCACGCTCCAGGAATATTATCTAAAATCGCCCAAGAATCCGATTTAGGCTTATTCGCGAAAAAATGCCGCTGTTGCCCCAGGAAGCCTTGCCTCCATTCAGGGGGATGGAACTGCGTTGAGGGAGCTGAAGGTTGCATGCTTCGCTCCTTGCTTCAGCGCAGTTGGGCGTGGTTAAATTTCCGATATGAAAATCGAATTTCTCCACATCGGCATGGCCGTCCGTCATCCGCAATACGGCCTCGGCACGGTCAAAACCATTTCCGAAACCACAGCCGAGATTCTCTTCAACGACGGCAAGCGCACTATGGAGCCATTCGCCGCCGGGCTGGAGCCGGCGGAGCCGCAGGCCGTTGTCAGCGGTTTGAGCCAGCCGTTGAAGCAATTTGTGGACGAGACGCTGGCGGCGGCCATCGCCCAGTTGGGTTTGCAGCCGCCGGATTCCGTGGTGGAACAGCTCGGCCCGCGCTGGCAGGGCGGCCGGCTAGTGCTGCACCCGGCGGATCCCACGCTCCAGAGCAAAGAAGTTCCGCTGGAAGTCTTTTTTCACAAGATCGTGATGGTCCGAAACAATCTCCGCGTGCTGGAGCAGAAAATCAACGCGCACGAGCAATTGTCCGACGGCGACAAGGTGGAAATGCAGCAATACCTCACCAAGAGCTACGGCTCACTGACCACCTTCAACGTCTTGTTCAAGGAGAAGGACGGGCAGTTTTGAGCGGCGCCGTCGGAGCGGAGAAAAGCAGGCCCAGCTGATCTCGCTGAATCCAGCCGGCTTCGTTCGCCGTGCGGATAAAGTAATAATCTCCCCGCACCCGCACCCGCCGGACGGCTTCGCCGGCGGTCAGCGTCGAAATCACTTCGCCCGTGTGCGTGGGTGTCAGCAGCAGCGGCGCATTGCGTTTCAGAACAAACCCGATTTCAGCGCGGCTCACCACGCCCACATTGGCCGTCAGGCCGAGCAGGAAAATTCCGAAGCCCAGTGCGGCCAGCGCCTGTTGCCCGCTGGTTTTCCGGCGGCGGAAAAAGGCCGGTAACGTCAGCATGCCCACGCCCAGCCAGAGGCCGGCCCCGGCCAGCCAGACCCACGCATTGGCCGGCAGCCAGGTGGAGGCGGTCTCGAACCATTTCAATTCCGGCGCATTGACCTGTGTCACCGCCCGCGCAAACGCGAGGTTGGCAATGGCCCGCGCGTCAAACGGATCCATCCCCCGCGCCTGTTCCCAGGCGAGAATCGCTGCGCCGGCATGCCCGCTTTGCCATTCGGTAATTCCCAGATTGACCAGAGTTCCCGCTGCGGGCCGGATCGCCAGGGATTTTTGATAGGCGGCGGCGGCTTCCGGTAGTTGGCCGGCTTGGTTGAGCGCGATCCCTTGGGTGAAAAAGGCATCCGGCGCGGCGGCGGCGCCAGTCGCCATACCGAAAACCAAAGCCAAGATCTGGGAATATCGCCTCACAACTTTTCCTCCAGTTTTAACAGCGCGGCGGTGAGGTCCGCTTGCAATTCCAGCAAGCCCGCCGGAGCCGGGGCTGATTTCGAGAACTGGGCGTCAGCGGCGGCAAACAATTTCCGCACCGCTTCTGCGGTGCTGTCGCCCGGTTCCGCCCCGGCCAATTGCGCCAGCACGTCGGCGCAAACCAGCGCCTGCGGATTGGCCGGATACTGCGGCGCAACGGCGATCTTCATGGCGGTCACGGCATGCTGCACAAATGCCGGAGTATCGGCGGCGGCAATGGCTCGCCGCAGTTTGGGCCATTCGCGCCGCAATGCGCGCCGGGCCTGCCGTCGCCGGACCAGCTCCGGATGCGCTTCGAGAAAACGCCGGCGGCGGTCCCATTGCCACAACGCCAGGAAGCCCGCCACCGGCAGCAGTTGCACGCCCACAAACCAGCCCTGCAGTTGCAGCGGAGTCAGACTGGCCATCGAATGGCCGGGCGTTGGGGCCAGCCCGCTTAATTTTAGCGGCGGGGCGGTGGGGGTTTCTGCGTCCGTCGTGGCCAGTTGCACCGGCAGACTTTCGCCCAGCACCGTTACCGGCAGCGCCGGGATGCTCAGATCCACATATTTCGCCTTGGTGGGATCAAAATAGCAGAAGGGAATGGCGGGGGTCGCTTTGCTTTCATCGGTTTGAGGAATCAGCGTGAACCCGTTGCCCGGCGGCTGGTCCGCAATCATCTGCCAGTCGCGGGTGGTCGGCGGCACCAGCGCCAGATGGCGTGGCTGGCCATCCTCGCCGTAAAAAGCCAGTTGCAGATGGACCGGTTCGCCCACGCGCAGCCGATGGGCGGCCAATTGCGGTGGCGGGTTGGAGAAGCTGCCAATGGCGCCGGTGAACCCGGGCAATTCGCCTGCCGCGGGCAAGGGGCGGACGTTAAGGGTCATCGGATCGGAGACATGCAAGACATAGTTGGCCGGGCCGCCGGGAAAGCTGACCGGCCCGCGAAAAATAACCGGCCCGATAAATTCACTGCCGGCGCTGAAGCCTTGGGCCGAAAAAGTGAGCGGTCCGGTGGCCATCGGGGTCGCCATTATTTCGCAAAGGAGCGCGGTCCGGGGCTGGCCATCGACGGTGAGGGTTTCGCCCGTCTGGCGCAGCGTGGTTTTGTCGGTGATCAAGCCGCCGCCATTGAACTGGAGTTCGCGCAACGCTTCGATTTGGTTGCCCATCCGGGCCGGCAGCCAGACCCTCACCCGGAACGACTGCCCCTGAAACAGATTGGTGGCCGAAGTTTCCAACCACAATTGGCGGGCCGGCGGGCGGAAGGGGGCATTCGTGCCCATCTCTAAACTTGCTGCCGGAATGTTTACCATCCGGCCGGCAACATTCACCGTGCCATTGCTGACGGTAAATCGGCCTGCGCCCGTCGGCCGCACCGCACAAACCAGGCTGGAAAGCAGGTGCAGTTGATTGTTCTGCGCCCGGGCGATTTGGCCGTGCGCCGCCGGGCCGAATTTTAATTCGGTCGGCGCTGAAATCTGCTCCGGCCATTGAACCGAAGCCGTGGCCGAATCCACGGTCACGCGGTAGAATGTTTTTTCACCGGGGCGGACCGTTGGCGGGTCGAAAGCCGCGGATACGGTCACCGGCACCGGCAGATCCACCGGCGTCTGCGGCGTCATGACTAGGGCCGCGCCGCCCGCCGGCAGTTGCGGCGGCACCTGGGCGTCCACCCCGGCGGACGCCAGCAGCAGCCACCAGGCAATCACCGCCCGCCGCCAACGGGCTGCGCCGCGCCGCCCGACTTTTTGGGGCGGCCGGGCCGGGCGGCGCAAAGGTTGGAAAGTTGTCATGCGGTTTACCATTGGCGGCCCGTTTTACCTTTCGGCGGCGCGGTGGGCTGGTCGCTCATCGGCAACCGCCGGCTGCCGTCGATGGCGAGGTTGTCCAGCATCTGCCCGGCCTGTTCCGGCGACACCGGCACCGGCATTTGCTCCCCTGCGCGGCCGGCGTCTTCTTGGCGGCCGGCGAGCGATTCCGGGGTTGTCTCCGGCTCGTCCTCCTCGTCGCCAGCCGCGCCCGGCGGCGCTTGGGGCGCGGGAATCCGGCCCTTGAGCTGGCTGATCAATTTGCCGAGCGCCTGCTGTTGCTGACCCAAGGCCTCCAGCATGGCTTGCATCTGACGCACGCTGTCAATGAGCCGGGCGATGTGGCGTTCGACGGTGGCCGCATTCTTCGCCGCCTGCGGATCGGCGGGGTTCATTTCCGCCGCGCCCTTGAAATCATCCGCCGCGCGCTGCCATTTTTGCAGGGTCTGGCCGTAAACTTCCAGCGCCGCCCGCACCGTTTTTTCGGCCGCGCGCAATTCCCGCCGCGCGCCGCGCCCGTCCAGATACGCGGCCATCATTCGCTCCACCTCATTGCCCGCCAGCGCGTTTTCGGCCTGGCGGATGGCCGCGTTGCCGGCCGCGAGCGCGGCGCGGGCTTGCATTGTGGTTTTCTGGGCGTCCGGCCCTTTTTTCAACAGCTCGTCGCCGGCGGCGAACAGCGTGTGGGCCAGATTGTAAAGCGCCGGCGGCTGCACGCGCTCATCCTGCGCCGCCAGGGCCGACAGGAACATCGTTTCCGCCGCCGCCAGTTTCTTGGCTGCCAGCAAGTGGGTTCCGGCATTGTAAAAATCGCGGGCGGTCACGGGCGCATTCGTCAGCGCCGGTTCCGCCGCCGGCGCAGGGTCGGCCCCCGCCAACCAGGCGGCCAGCAGCAGCCAGGAGATGATTCTGCGCGGTTTCATGACGGGGCAGTGGAAGGTTTTCGCCGGGTGCCGAGGAGGGATTCGAGGACGAGGAGCGCGAGCATGCCCGCGACCAATCCATGATAGTGGTCCACGCCAGCTTGGGCTGCGGGGCGCAGGCCGCGGGCGGTGTCGGTGGCTTGGAGGGCGGGGCGCACCTTGGCCAAGCCCTCCCCCCGCGCGCCCAGGGCAAAATAACTGCCGCCGGTGGCCTGGGCGATCGCGCGGAGCGTGGTTTCATCCAGTTGGCTGCGGACGATCTGGCCGCTGCCATCGCGCACCAGTTCCAGCTGGCCGGCGGCATTGCGGATCTGGATTTCCTTGCCCGCCGGCGTGCCGACGCCGATGGCGAACACCACCACGCCATTGGTCGCCAGCCGTTTTGCGGCGGCCACCCCGGATTTTTCCAGGTCTTCGCCGTCGGTCATCAGCACCACCAGCTTGCGGCGGGCGTTTTTATCCATCGCCCGGAATGCCTCGGTCAGGGCGCGGCCGATATCCGTGCCGGGAATGGGAATGGTCTGTTCGTTCAAGGCCAGCAGGGTTTCTTCAAAGGCATCGGCATCGAAGGTCAACGGACACTGGATGAACGCGCTGCCGGCAAACGCCACCAGGCCCACCCGCCCGTGGCTTTGGTGCTGGTGAAAATCGACGATGGCATATTTCGCCCGCTGCATTCGGCTGGGCAGGATATCGCTGGCCGTCATGCTCGCGGAACAATCGACGACGAAAACCACGTCCTCGCTCAACCGCGCCGGGGCGGCCTCCGCCGGGGTGCCCCATTGCGGCCGGGCCAGGGCCAGCCCCGCGAGGGCAACGGCCAGCAGCAGCAAAATCTGCTTGAGCTGCCGGCGCGCCGGGCTGTGTGAATCGGTGAGCTGTGCGAGCAACGGCGGCGCCGCCAGCCGGGCCAGTTGACTCCGGCGGGCGCGCGCGGCCTGCCAGAAGAGCCACGCCAGCAGCAGCGGC
>CAIMLG010000081.1 GCA_903842235.1 uncultured Verrucomicrobia subdivision 3 bacterium | reverse complement strand
CATGGATTACAGATTACGGCATCCCGCCGTCCGAGTCCAGCAAAAAATAATTTTATTTTTAGCCTTGCAGCCCTCGCGGGAAGGGCGTAAACCATCCGTCATGCAGGCGGCATTGAGTGATGCCTACCTGAGCAGTTACGGAAATTGGAGATTGAGTGTTGGATATTCGCGCCCGGCGCTCTCGGCGAGAGCGCCCTACCGAAGGCAATTCCCTTCGTGGTAAACTGAAGGCGAAGAGGTTTTCGCGCGCGGAGAATAATTCACCGACAACCGCTTCCCCGATTTACCGACTTACCGACTCACCGACTCACCGACTTACCGACTCACCGATTCACCGATTCACCTTCGTGGTGAAGGTCACACATAAGAAAGGGGATGAATGAAAGTTCTAGAATCGTTGCAAGGGTGGTTTGAGGGGCGGCGGGGGGAGTTCGACGCCGTGGTTTTCGATGTGGACGGGGTGCTGATCCTGGACGGGCGGCCGGTGCCGGGGAGTCTGGAGTTCGTGAAGGAGCTGCGGGAGCGGGGGACGGAGTTGTCGCTGCTGACGAATGACGGCAACCACTCGATCGCCGAGAAAAACCTTTTTTTGCGCCGGGCCGGGTTCGAGTTCGGCGACGGGGAAATCACCTCCTGCGCGCATGGACTGGTCGAGGCCGCGGCCGCGCTGGGTTTGACCGGCAAGGCGGTTTTCGTGGCCGGCGACCTGGGCAAGCCCAGTTACGCGATGGCGGCCGGGATGAGCTGCGTGACCGAAATCGAATCGCTGTCCGAATGCGCGGCGATCCTGATGGGCGAGGACAGTTACGACTGGCAGACGACGATTGACGCGATCGTCAACCACCTGATCCTGCATCCGGAAACGCCTTTCATCGTGCCCAATCCGGACGAATACTATCCGCGGCGCGGCGGGGGGATTCATGTGGCGGCGGGCGGCACGGCGCGTTTCGTGGCGCAGGTCATGGCCGCCTACGGCCGGCCGATTGCGCCGCTGTTCCTGGGCAAGCCGTTCCGTCCGATTTTTGCGCACAATCACGCGGTCATGGAACAGCGCGCCGGGCGGCGCCTGGAGCCGCGGCGGGTATTGATGGCGGGCGACTCGCTGGCGTCGGACGTGCGCGGCGGCCGCGACTTTGGCTACCGCACGGCGCTGCTGCTGACCGGCGTGACCAGGGAACATCATTTGGAGAATGACAAGGTGAAGGCGGATTGGGTGTTTGAGGGGTACTAAGAAGGTGGTAGGTGGTAGGTGGGAGGTGGGAGGTGGGAGGGCAAAAGGCGGGGAGCGGGTGAATCGGTTGTCGGTTGTCGGTGGAGCGGTGGAGGTGGGAGGAAAGGCGAACGTTGAACGAAATACAATAACCAATGTCCAACAAGGAATGTCCAATATCCAAGTGAACAGCATTCAAGCGAACATCCCCGTATTCCTTGGAAATTCACACTTCCTGATCTCGGAGGAAAATGAGTTGGCACTTTTCTGGTATTTATCAGGCGAGTTCGTAGATCAAACGCGCGCCGGTTTCAGGGTGGTAAAAAGCGGCGTGGGTTAAATCTGCGAGGAGTGCGCTGAT
>CAIMLG010000080.1 GCA_903842235.1 uncultured Verrucomicrobia subdivision 3 bacterium | reverse complement strand
CAAGAATTTATTCTGCGAACCCCCTCCGACGATGTGGATCTCTTTAATCTTTTCACCAGTGATTTCTTCGATCGAGCCGAGGACTTCGCGATACTTTAGCGCGAGGCTTTCGTAACAGCACCGCACCAGTTCCCCGTCGGTTTTTGGCACGGGCTGTTTGGTATCGCGGCAGAAATCCTGGATCGCCTTCGGCATGTCTGGCGGATTGAGGAAGCGCGGGGCATCCAGGTTCAAGATGAAACGGAGCGGTTTTGCCTTCGCCGCCAGTCCAGCCAGTTGGACGTAATCATATTTCCTGCCCGCCGCCTCAAACGAGCGCTTGCACTGTTGCACCAGCCACAGGCCCATGATGTTTTTGAGCAGACGATAATTGCCATCAATCCCGCCTTCATTGGTCAGGTTCAGCTCCAGTGCCCGCGAAGAGAGCACGGCTTTGTTCATTTCGACACCCATGAGCGACCAAGTGCCGGAACTGATGTAAGCCCAGTTCGCCTTGCCGGTGTTAATCGTCGGCACGCCCGCGATGGCGGCGGCGGTATCATGCGTCGGCGGGGCGACCACCTTGACGCCAGCGAGCCCGATGCGCAGGGCAAGGGATTTGCGTATCGCCCCCAAGGTCGTGCCGGGCATAACAATCGGCGGCAGGAAATGCGTGGGCAACCCAAGTTTTTTGAGCAATGGCCGGGACCAATTGCGCCGGGTTGGATGCAGAAACTGTGAGGTTGAGGCATTGGTGAACTCGGCCTGCTTTGAGCCACACAGCGCCCAGTGCAAAAAGTCCGGCATGAATAGCAACGTGTCGGCCGCGTCCAGAATGGCGGGCGAATGCGCCTGCCAGGCGAGCAACTGATAGAGCGAGTTCAACTCCATGAACTGTAGTCCCGACTGTGCGAAGATTTCCGCGCGGGGCACTTCTTTGAACGCCCGTTCCAGCGCGCCACGGGTGCGGGCATCGCGATAATGATACGGCTGGCCAAGAATTTCGTCCTGCTTGTTCAACAGCACAAAATCCACGCCCCAGGTGTCCGCGCCAACGGAGGCGATTCGCTGGCCGTATTTTCTACCCGCCAAAGAAAGTCCGTTTTGGATTTCAGCCCACAATCGTAAAATATCCCAGCGGATCGTTTCGCCGAGCACCACCGGGCCGTTGGGAAAGCGATGCACTTCTTCGAGCTGAAGTGTTTTTCCATTCCAGATCCCAGCCATGACGCGTCCGCTTTCCGCACCCAGATCCACCGCCAGATAAACTTTTGGTCTCATGCATTTCGATCAAGGTGGATTATTTCTGCGCGGCGTTGGCGGCATCGTTGCTGTGGGTGCCACGGCTTCCACCTTCGCCTTGGCTGCCGCTTCGGCGTCGGCGGATTTCTTGTTACCGAGGCCGATAATGATGGTTGAGCCGACGAGGAACACCAGCATCACTACGACCAATTTCTTCGTCGTGGCCGTCGCGCCCTTCCATTCCTTGAAGAAAATGCCCCACAGCGTGCTGAAGATGATGATGCTCGCCATGTGCAGCGTCCAGCTGGAGAACTTGTAGTTGCCCATCTGGCTTTCGCCCATCTGGTAAAAGAAAAATTGCAGATACCACAGCGTGCCGGCGCAGATGCAGAATAAATAATTCGGCCCCAGTGGCACCTTGCTGCCGAGTTCAAACACTTCGCCGGAAACTTTTTCACCGTGGCCGCTGTCGCCTTGCGTGTGGCCGGCCACCGGTTTCACCGTCGGGCTGAAATACTGGTGCGCCGAGCCATTCTTGATGTGCAGCAGCACGCACCAGAGAAGGTTTGTCGTCAGACCGCCGAGCAGGATCACCGTGATGACCGGCAGGCCCACCCATAAAGGCCCGGTGCCGTGCGCGCCGGAGATTTTGGTGATGGGATCGCCGAATTGAAAGCCGAAGGAAAAACAGGAACTCATGATGCCGGAAAACGTCGCAATGCCGAGCCCCTTCCACAGATGAAACTCCTGAATGGTCGAGGCTTGGGCACCCATTTCGCGCTCTTTGCGCACGCCGGCAATACCGCCAATGACGATGCCCAGCAGGCAAATAGCCACGCCCAGCAGCACAGTCGGTCCGCCTGCACTGGTGCCGGAATGATTCAGCAATTTGTCGGCAAATTCACCCTTAACAATTGGTGGCACCAACGTGCCGAACGCCGCACAGTAGCCTAGCGCAATCGCCATGCCGAGCGACATGCCGAGATAACGCATCGTCAGGCCAAACGTCAATCCGCCCAGGCCCCACAAAGCGCCCATGAGATACGTCATCCAAAAGGTGTAAGACGACGTTTCGTGTAGCACGGCGAGCAAATCTTT
>CAIMLG010000079.1 GCA_903842235.1 uncultured Verrucomicrobia subdivision 3 bacterium | reverse complement strand
CGTTTTCAGTTGGCCGGTGGCAATTTCTATCCGGTCGTTTTTAGACCCGCGCGGCAGCGCGGATCTGATTAATGCGCTCAAGGGCGGGTATGTGATTCCGCTGCTTGTAGTTTCGCTGGGCTTGCCGGTATTGATGGCCGCGAAATCACCCCAACCGCCATTGTCGTCATCACGAAAGATTGACCCATGATTTCGACCCCACCCAATAACCCCCGATCGTCATCCTCGCGCGTGTTGGTCACCGGCGGCGCCGGTTTCATCGGCGCCCACTTGGTGGAGCGTCTGTTGCAGGACGGCAAAAGCGTGGTCGTCATGGATGACCTTTCCACGGGTAGCCGGGACAATCTGCGCGCGGTGGCGCAGCACCGGAATTTCCGCTTCATCCAATCCAAAATTTCCACCTGTGCCGAGCTGCCCGAACTCGCGGCGGAAGCGGAATATATCTTTCACCTAGCGGCAACGGTGGGCGTGGATCTGGTGGTGCAATCCGCCTTGCATGTGCTCGAAGCCAGTTTTCACGAAACCCAAATTCTACTGCGGGCGGCGGCCAAAAATTCCACGCCGCTGCTGCTCACCTCCACTTCCGAAGTTTATGGCAAAAGCGCCAAGCCGGAGTTCAGCGAGGATGATGATTTGCTGATCGGCCCGCCGACGCATTCACGCTGGAGCTATGCCTCGGCCAAGCTGACGGATGAATTTCTCGCGCTGGCCTACGCCCGCGAGAAAAAACTCCCCATCACCATCGCGCGGCTGTTCAACACCGTCGGGCCGCGCCAGACCGGGCGCTACGGCATGGTGCTGCCGCGTTTCATCGCGGCGGCGCGGGCCGGGGAACCGTTGCGGGTTTTTGGCGACGGCGCCCAATCCCGCTGTTTTTGCCTGGTGCATGACGTCGTGGAGGCGCTCGTGCGGTTACAACATTGCCCGGCGGCGCGGGGTGAAATTTTTAACATCGGCGGCACCGAGGAGGTTTCCATTTTGGACTTGGCCAAACTCGTCGTGGCCACGCTCGATTCCAAATCCCCGATCGAATTGATTGCTTACGATCAGGCCTACGCGCCGGGCTTCGATGATATGCGCCGCCGCAAGCCGCTGGTGGATAAATTGGAACGCTGGGTGAACTTCAAGCCGCAGACCACGCTGTGCGACATCATCCGGCTGACGGCAGCGTGACGGGGTTTCCAGGGAATGCTTCCAACCGGCGGCGGAATTCCGCGCAAGCCTTGGCGATGTCTGGCGCATTGAGAACGTCAGAAACCACGCAGATCCGCCGCGCCCCCGCCGTCAGCACGGCATCGAGAGTTTGTCGGTTGATGCCGCCGATGGCAAACCACGGCACGTTAACATTGGCCGCCGCCCAGCGGACGTAGTCGAGCGTCACGGGCTTAGCGGCGGGCTTGGTGCCCGTGGCGAAAACCGGTCCGATGGCAATGTAATCCGCCCCGGCGGCGAGCGCCCGATGCGCCTGTGCGGGGGCGTGGGTGCTCAAACCAATTTTGAGGGTGGAGTCCGGTGTTTTGAGGTCGGAAACATTTTTAAATCCGGCATCAAAAAAGTCTTCCTGCCCCAGATGGCAGAGGTCCGCGCCGATTTCCTTCGCGATGTCCAGATGATCATTGATGACCAAGCCGACCTTGGCCCGGTGCGTGACGGGCAGGATTTTTTCCGCCAGCGCCCGAATTTCCTCGGGTGAAGAATTTTTGGCCCGGAGCTGGATCAAATCGCTGCCGCCATCGCAGAGTTGCTGCGCGATGAGTTCGGGCGCGTGGCCCTGCAGATAGGCCGTGTCCACGAAGGTGTAAAGTTTACAATCCGCGAGCGGTTTCATCGGGCGAAATTGAACAACAAAGGAACGAAGGAACAAAGCAAAACCGAAAACACTTTCCTGGGGGGGGGTAAAGAAAACAGCGGCGGGAATTTTCCCGCCGCCGTTGGCTGAAACAATGATGGATTTAGTGGGCGAGGTAGCCGAAGCGCGCGCGGAACTGTTCGGGTGTCATTTTGACGACGGCGGCGAGCTTGGCGAGTTGCTTGGCGTCCTCAAAATCCTCGCGTTCCAGGCGGATCATGTAAGCCTGGGCGCATTCATACGCTTCGCCGTCCACATTGACACGGCGGTTCTGCATGCGGCCGGTCTTGGGATCGAGCATGTTTTCAAACGGCAGCGGGTTCATCTTGCCGTCCACAAAGCTGATGATGGCGCCATATTTCTCGGCCTCGGGCGAGCGGAGGAATTTAACCGCCGCATAGCCGAGATCGCGGGTGTATTCGGCGTCAAAGGGAATGGGGTCGGCGCAGCGGAGCTCGTAGCCGAGATCCTTGTCGATGAAGCCCATCTTGATGCCGAGCTTTTCCAGGCGCTGCGTCAACAACTCCCGCATCAGGCGGCCGAATTCGATTTCGCCGAGCCGTAGATGGCCGTGGTCGTCGCGGATGATCTTGCCAAAATGCTGGAGCTGGCCTTCGGGCAGTGCTGCGAGGAGGCCTTTTTCGCCAATGCCTTCAATCAAGCCTTCCGCGAGCACCACCAGCCCATAGTTGGAGCCCTCGGCTTTGCGCTTGATGATGGAGCCGATGATGATGTCGCAGATTTCGTCCACCGTGACGGGCCGGTTGCGGAATTCCTCCAGAATAATCGAGAGCGTGGCGGCGGAAGCCTTGGCGATGCCCAGCGCGAGGTGCCCGGCGGCGCGGCCCATGCTGACGATGAGATACCAGCGCGAGGTGGTGCGGGCGTCTTCGATGAGATTGCGGACGAGCTGCACGCCGTAGTGGCGGGCGGTTTCGTAGCCGAACGTCGGCGCGGTACCGGGGAGCGGCAGGTCGTTATCAATGGTCTTGGGCACATGCGCAACCTTGATCCGGCCCTGGCTGTGTTTCGCCACATAGCTGGCGGAAAAAGCCGTGTCATCGCCGCCGATGGAGACCAGCGCGGTGATGCCGAGTTTCTCAAAAACGGCGAATATGTTGTTCATCTGCTCCGGCGACTTGGTGGGGTTGGTGCGCGCGGTGCCGAGAATGGAGCCACCCTTGCTGTGAATCTCCTTCACGTCGCGGATGGACAGAGGCTTGATCTGGGTAGTGTCCCCTTGGGCAAGGTATTTAAAGCCGTCGCGGAAGCCGATGACTTCGTAGCCTTGGTTGATGCCTTCGATGGTGGCCGCGGCGATGACGCCGTTGAGTCCGGGCGCCGGACCGCCGCCGACCAAAATGCCTAATCTGCCTTTAACGCTCATGTGGTATTGATGAATGGTTGAGTTGCGGGCTGCACCGCGGACTTATTTTGCACGCGGGGCTTAATATTTCAATTTCATTCTTCCCCCAAACCTTCCACAATTTGTCCGCGACATGAACCGCGCTATATTTCTCGACCGCGATGGCACACTCATCGTGGAAAAAAATTATCTGCACCGCCCGGAAGACGTGGAAATCTTTCCCGGGGCGGGGGTTGCGCTCAAACGTCTGGCCGACACGGGCTTTAAGTTGATCATGGTCACCAATCAGTCTGGCATTGGGCGCGGGTTTTATACCTTGGCCGACGCGGAGCGCGTGAATGAGCAGGTCTGCGCCGAACTGGCCCGCGCGGGGGTTCATTTTGAGAAAATCTATATTGCGCCCGAGGCCCCCGACCAGCCGAGCCGGGGACGCAAGCCCTCGCCGCAATTTTTATTCGACGCGCGGGATGAGTTTGATTTGAATCTGGCGGAGAGCTATATGGTCGGGGATAAAGTGATTGATCTCGAATGCGGCTGGAATGCCGGCGTGAAAAAATCCATACTCGTCCGCACCGGCTACGGAGAAAAGGCGGAACTGGAATCTCCGGGGCCGGTTTCGCTGGCGGTGGTGGTGGCGGATTTGCGCGGTGCGGCGGAATGGATTTTGGCGGCGGCTTAACCACGGCCGGTAGGGCGGCGCTGCCGCGTCGCTTCGTTGGGACTGAAGCCGGAATGAAAAAGGCGGAGCCGCTGCTCCGCCCGACCGAAACTGATCTTATGTGTGGCATTATTGGATACGTCGGAAAAAAAGCAGCCTCGCCCATCCTGATCGAAGGCTTGCGGCGGCTGGAATATCGCGGCTACGACAGCGCCGGGGTGGCGGTTTTGAGTCCCGCCGGCCTGGCGATTCGCAAGAAGCTGGGCAAAATTGACGAAGGCATTGCGCGGCTGCTCAAGGCGGAACCCGTCACCGGCTCGCTCGGCATTGCGCACACCCGCTGGGCCACCCACGGCGTTCCGGCGGATAAAAATTCCCATCCGCACCTCGACGCCTCCGGCAAAATCGCCGTCGTTCACAACGGCGTCATCGAGAATTACGATTCCCTGAAACAGAAGCTGCTGCGGGCGGGGCACAAGTTCAAATCCGACACGGACACGGAAGTGCTCGCCCATTTGATCGGTGAATATTATGAAAAGCGGGTCGGGGCAACGCGCGGCGATGCCCGGACGGCGCAGCACGCCGTCCCTGCCGCAAGCGGCGAGGCGCTCACGGCGGCGGTGTGTGACGCGCTCCGCGATGTCATTGGCACCTACGGGCTGGCGGTGATCTGCACGGATTTCCCCGGCACCATTGTCGGGGCGCGGCGCGGGTCGCCCTTGATCATCGGGTTGGGCCGGGACGAGAATTTCGTGACCAGCGATGCCAATGCCATTGTCGCGCACACCAAAAAGGTCGTTTATCTCAATGACTACGACGTGGCAACGGTGACCGGTGACCATTTCGAGGTGCAAAACCTCGGCACCGAGACGGCCAACGTGCAGATCAGCAAGCTGGAGTTCAGCCAGGAAGATGCGTCGCGCGGTCGGCACGCGCATTTCATGCTCAAGGAAATTTTCGAGCAGTCCCAGACCGTGGCGAACGCCCTGCGCGGCCGGCTCGATTTTGAGGGCGCCACGGCTAAGTTTGGCGGCCTGAACATGACGCCCGCCGAGTTGCGTGGCATTGACCGCATCGTCATTGCCGCCAGCGGCACCAGTTGGCACGCGGCGCTCGTGGGCGAATATCTGATCGAAGAACTGGCGCAACTGCCGGTGGAGGTGGAATTCGCGCATGAATTCTGCTACCGCAATTGCCCGCTCGAAAAAAACACCGTGCTGCTCGTGCTCTCGCAATCCGGCGAGACGGCCGACACGCTGGCCGCCTTGCGCGAGGCCAAGCGGCGCGGGCATCGCGCACTGGCAATCGTGAATGTGGTGGGCAGCACCATCGCCCGGGAATCCGACGGCGGCATCTATATGCATGCCGGGCCGGAGATTGGCGTCGCTTCGACCAAGGCGTTCGTCTCCACCCTCACGGTGCTGACGCTGCTCGCGGTGCATCTGGGGCGGATGCGGATGCTTTCGGCCAATCGCGCCCGGGAAATCTTCCGCGCCCTGGAAGCGTTGCCAAAGCAGTTGGAAAAAATCTTCGCCCAGAATGACGCGCTGAAAAAGCTGGCGAAGAAATATGCCAAGGCGGACGATTTCTTTTTCCTCGGGCGCGGCTACACCTTTCCCATTGCGCTTGAGGGCGCGCTCAAGCTGAAGGAAATTTCCTATATTCATGCCGAGGGCTATTCCGCCGCCGAAATGAAGCATGGGCCGATTGCTCTGATTGACGCCCAGACACCGACGGTGTTTCTCGTGCCCCAAGACGCCATGTATGACAAGACCATGGCGAATCTGGCAATGATCCGCGCTCGCAAAGGGCCGATCATCGCGCTGGCCACCGAAGGCGACAAGGCGATCAAGAAAGTGGCGAACGACGTGATTTATCTGCCGAAAACGCTGGAGCTTCTCAATCCCATCCTCGCCAGCGTGCCGCTGCAGTTGTTTGCCTATCACATCGCCGTGGCGCGCGGGTGCGACGTGGACAAGCCGCGCAATCTCGCCAAGAGCGTGACGGTGGAATGACGCATGAAAATCATCGGCATTATTCCTGCGCGCTACGCTTCCACCCGGTTCCCCGGCAAACCGCTGGCCCTCATTGCCGGCAAATCGCTCATCCAACGCGTCGTGGAACAATGCCAAAAGGCGAAGTCGCTGTCCGAAGTGGTCGTGGCCACCGACGACGAGCGCATCGCCCGCGTGGCCCAGGCGTTTTGCCGCGTGGAAATGACCCTCGCCGACCATCCCAGCGGCTCGGACCGGATTGCCGAAGTGGCGGGGCGGCTGGCCGGCGACGCCGTGGTGAATATTCAAGGCGACGAGCCGCTGATTGCCCCGGCCGTCATTGACGCCGTGGCGGACGCGCTGGCACAAAATGAAATATCCACCGCCGCCACGCCGATTACGAATTTTGCCGAACTCGACAACCCGAACGTCGTAAAAGTCGTTGTCAACGCCGCCGGTCGCGCCTTATATTTCTCGCGGCGCACGATTCCGTATTTGCGCGAGGCCGCCAGCCGTCCGGTGCCGGAGCAGTTGGCGGCGTTTCCTTTTTTGAAGCACCTCGGCATTTATGGCTACCGGCGGGAGACGCTGCTGCGGCTGGTGAAATTCCCGGTGTCGCCGCTGGAAAACGCGGAGAAGCTGGAGCAGTTGCGCGCCTTGGAACACGGCATCGGCATCGCCGTCGTGAAAGTGGATTATGACAGCGTGGGCGTGGACCTGCCGGAAGACGTGAAGCGGGTGGAAGCAATTTTAAGAAAACCTTAGTCACAGATGAGCACAGATTCACACAGATAAAAACTTTGCTGTGTTAGCCTTTTTGAAAATCTGTGTTTCATATGTGTTAATCTGTGGCCAAAAAATAATTTGAAATGAAATTCATATTCGTAACCGGTGGTGTGGTGAGTTCGCTGGGCAAAGGTTTGACGGCCGCCGCGCTCGGCACGCTGCTCGAAAATCGCGGCCTCAAGGTCACGCTCCAGAAGTTTGACCCGTATCTGAACGTGGACCCCGGCACCATGTCGCCGTATCAGCATGGCGAGGTGTATGTGCTCGACGACGGCGCGGAGACCGACCTGGACCTCGGCCATTACGAGCGGTTCACCAACGTCAAGCTCTCGCGGATGAACAATCTCACGAGCGGCCAGGTTTACCAGACCGTGCTCAACAACGAGCGCGAGGGCAAATATCTCGGCAAGACCGTGCAGGTCATTCCCCATGTGACCGATGAGATCAAGCGCCGCATCCATCTACTCGCGGAGACGAGCAAGGCGGACGTCATCATCACCGAGATTGGCGGCACCACGGGCGACATCGAGGGCCTGCCCTTCCTCGAAGCCATCCGCGAGTTCGCGCTGGAAGCCGGTCTCGGCAACACCTGTTTCATCCACGTCACCTATGTGCCGTTCATCAAGGCGGCGGGCGAGCTGAAGACCAAGCCCACGCAGCAGTCCGTGGCCAAGCTCCGCGAAATCGGCCTCGCGCCGCACATCATTGCCTGCCGCTGTGAAAAGCCGCTCGACAAGGATTTGCGGCAGAAAATTTCCATGTTCTGCAACGTGCCATTGGAGGCCGTCATTGAGGCGAAGGACGTGGATCATTCCATTTATGAAATGCCGCTGATGCTCCAGCGCGAGCGCATGGACGATCTGGTTTGCCGCCTGCTCCATCTCACCACCCCCGCGCCGAACATGACGCACTGGCAGGAGATCATCCGTAAGCTCATTGCCCCGCAGCACCGTGTCCGCATTGGCGTGGTAGGCAAATACATCGAGTTGCAGGATGCTTACAAGTCCGTTTATGAGGCCATCATCCACGGCGGCGTGGCCAATGACTGCGGCGTGGAAATCGTCCAGGTGGATTCCGAGGACATCGAGAAAAACGGCGTGCAAAAAACCCTCCAAGGGCTCGGCGGCATCCTCGTGCCGGGCGGTTTCGGCGAACGCGGCGTGGAGGGGAAGATCTTGGCGGCCCAATACGCCCGCGAACACAAAATCCCCTATTTCGGCCTTTGCCTCGGCATGCAGATTGCCACCATCGAGTTTGCCCGCAACGTACTCAAGTGGGCCAAGGCGCATTCGACTGAATTTGATCCGGCCACGCCGCATCCGGTCATCGCCATGCTGGATGAACAGCGCAAAATCACCAAGAAAGGCGGCACCATGCGTCTGGGCGCCCAGCCCTGCCAGTTGACGCTCGGCTCCAGGGCGGCGGCCCTCTACGGCGCGTTTGTAGTTCAGGAACGCCATCGTCACCGCTACGAATTCAACAATACCTACCGCGAGAAATTTGAGAAAGCCGGCTTTGTCTTCAGCGGCACCTCGCCGGACGGCAAGCTGGTTGAAGTCATCGAGCTCAAGGATCACCCGTTTTTCATCGCCAGCCAGTTTCATCCGGAATTCCTCAGCAAGCCGCACCAGCCGCATCCGCTGTTCAAGGGCTTTATTGCGGCCGCGCACCAGTTCATCCATCACAAGCCGCTCTATCGGAAAAAGTGGAGGCAGAATGAAGCAAGACGATCGGCTGACATACTCGGCAGCCATTGAGTTTCTCCATTCGCTCCGTGTGTTCGGTGCCAAATTTGGGTTGGAAAATGCCTTCCGCCTCGCCGCTGTCGTGGATAGTCCGCAGGCAAAACTCCGCTTCATCCATGTGGCCGGCACCAATGGCAAAGGCTCGACCTGCGCCATGCTGGAAAGCATCTATCGCGCGGCTGGCTTGCGCGTCGGGCTGTTCACCTCGCCGCATTTGGTGTCATTTCGGGAGCGGATTCAAGTCAACCGTCGGCTGATTCCCGAAGCGGATCTGGCCCGGTTGGTGACGGAATTGCGCGCCGCTGCGGACGCGCCGGAAACCACGCTGTTCGAATTGGCCACGGTCCTGGCGTTGAAGTATTTCGCCGAACAGCAATGCGACCTCGTCATCTGGGAAACCGGCCTGGGCGGACGGCTGGACGCCACCAACATTGTTACGCCGCTGGCCAGCGTCATCACCAACATTGCCTTGGACCACACGCAATGGCTGGGTGATACGGTGGAGAAAATTGCCGCCGAAAAAGCCGGCATCATCAAGCCGGGCGTGCCGGTCGTCACTGCTGAAGATAAGCTGGAGGCGCTTGGGGTCATCGAACGGGCGGCGCGGGATCAGGGCGCGGCGTTGACGCGGGTTTCAGCACCGTCCGCCACGCGCTACGCGCCGCCCGCCTCGCTTTTGGGCGATCATCAGGAACTCAACGCCGCGCTGGCGTTGGCCACGGTGGCGGTTTTGCAACCCCAGATTCCCGTTGCGGCGGAAGCTGTTCGCGCCGGATTGGCGGAGGTGAATTGGCCGGGCCGGTTCCAACTCGTTACTCAAGCCAATGGCCGGAAAATCCTGCTCGATGGCGCGCACAATGCCGCCGGCGCGGCGGTGCTGCGCGCCGCGTTGGCGAAACACTTCCCCGGTGAATCCGGAACCCTCATTCTGGGCGTGCTGCAAGATAAAGATTATCCACGGATTTGCGATCTTCTCGCGCCGCTGGCCAAGCGGATTTTGACCGTGCCGGTTGCCAGCGAACGCACGGCGGCGGCGGCCGATCTCGCCTTCTCCTGTCGGGGCGCGAATCCTACCGCCGCGATCGTCGCCTGTCGTTCGCTGGCTGAGGCGCTAGCGCAAGCGGCCAGTGACCGCTGGGTGATCCTTTCCGGTTCGCTTTATCTGATCGGTGAGGCTTTGGAACAGCTCGGCCTTTCGCCCGCTGATCCGGTTGAGCGGGGGCTGAACGAGTGGGCGGGCCGTTGCAAAGGATGATGCGGGATGGTCGGATGTTGGGAGCGCATTGCGCGAATAGGGTTTGTTTTATAGTGTGGACACTTCCTTGTAAGCCGCCTGATATAAAATATTTGTGGTTTTTTTGGGGGCTATAAAGATAATCGTGTAAGTGGCCAAAGCTAACTGAGAGGATAAAAGACTATGGCTATTACCGAAGCGGTGTTGGACGAACTACTGAAAGATTATGAAAAGCCCGATGATTTATTGGGCCAAAATGGGTT
>CAIMLG010000078.1 GCA_903842235.1 uncultured Verrucomicrobia subdivision 3 bacterium | reverse complement strand
GGCGGTCATGGCGATGATGAGAATGCGCGAACTGTAATTCGGGTGTGCCACCCCGTCCTTCTGTCGCTCGCGGATGGCTCGCGTGGCCGCCAGTCCGTTCATCACGGGCATCATCATGTCCATGAAAATCAAATCGTAATGCTGGCGGTCAAGCGCTTCAAGCGCTTCGCTCCCATTGGCGGCGATGTCGGACTGGTAACCCATCTGCTTCAAAATGCGCGCGGCCACTTTTTGGTTGATGGCATTGTCCTCGCACAAAAGGATGCGCAGAGGCAGGCGCTCGGCGAGCGGCTGTTCGGCCTGCGGCAATTGCGGCGCCTCCGCCTTCTTCCGGCTGAACAGCGCGCGTTCAATCGCGGCATGCAATTGCGCAAGCTTGACGGGCTTGTTGAGGCTGTGCGCGAATGTGACGTCCTTGTCGGGCAGGGCGCTGGCGCTCGTGCCCAGCGGCGTGAGGAAAATCAGGGGCATCATCGCCGCCCCGGGCAGCTTGCGCATGGCCATGGCCAGATCAAGGCCGTCCATGCCGGGCATTTGCGCATCCACAACCGCCAGGTCAAATTGTTCGCCCGCCCGCAACCACTCAAACGCCTGCATGGCGCTCTCGGCGGCGCGCGGGTTCATCCCCCATTTCGCCGTCCGCTCCGACAGCACGCGGCGAACGGTCGCGTTGTCGTCCACAATCAAAACCCCCAAATCGGCCAGTTTGGGCTGGCGACCCGTCAACGGAAGCGCCCCGGCGCCTTGCTGCCGGGTTTCCGTCCGGAAGTTTGCCGTGAAATGAAACGTCGAGCCTTCGCCCTCCGTGCTTTCGGCCCACATTTTGCCGCCCATCAATTCAATGAGCCGCTTGCTGATGGCCAGTCCCAGACCCGTCCCGCCAAATTGCCGCGCGGTGGATTTCTCGGCCTGCATGAACGGCTCAAACAGTTGCCCCAGCGCATCCGGCTTGATGCCGATGCCGGTGTCGCGCACGGAAAAATGCAGGTGCAGCAGCAAACAGCCGGGCGCGTCCGCCGCCTGCGACGAAAGTAATTCGACCTGGAGAAAAATCTCGCCCTTGTCGGTGAACTTGATGGCGTTGCTCAACAGATTCATCAGCACCTGCCGCAGCCGGAGAAAATCGCCATCGAGGGTCGCCGGAATGCCGTCGTCCACCTGGCAGACCAGGTCCAGATGCTTCTCGGCGGCCTTGGTGGACAGCAAATCGAGCGTTTCCTCGATGCGTGTCCGCAAATCGAACGGCCGCGACTCCAGCTCCATCTTGCCGGCCTCGATTTTGGAAAAGTCGAGGATGTCGTTGATGATGTTCAGCAGCGCTTCGCCGCTGGTCTGGATGGTCTCCAGATAACTGCGCTGGTCGGGCGTCAGCGGCGTTTCCATGAGCAGGCCGATCATGGCAATGACCCCGTTCATCGGCGTGCGGATTTCGTGGCTCATGGAGGCGAGAAAATCCGACTTGGCGCGCACGCCGGACTCGGCAACCCTCTTCGCCTCGATCAACTCCTTGTTGTGCCGGATCAATTTACCCTCACGCCGCTTCATTTCCAGCGAAGCCCGCAGGCGCGCGACCAGAACGGCGGGGTCGGTCTGTTTGCTGATGCAGTCCAGCGCGCCTAGCTCAAACGAGCGCAGCCTCGTCGCCGCGTCCTCCCCGGCGGTGAACGCGATGATCAGCATGGTGTTTCCCAGCGTCTGCTCCTTGAGCAGACCCAACAGCGCCGGGCCTTCCGGCGAGTCCATGTCCACCAGCACCATGTCGGCGGGATCCAGGCAAAGCGGATGCAGCGCCTCCCCGGCGTCGCGGAACAGGACGGGCGCAAGCCCGCCCGCAGCCAGGATGGACGACACCTTTTCCGCCCATTGGCCTTCGCCGCCCGCCAGCACAATTTTGAATGCCGGCTGGCTCATGGCAAACGGCTCCCGTTCATTGTTTGATTCAAACCCAAGTCCGGGCATTAAACACGTTTTTATTCAAACCGCCAATCCGTTTTTCCAAAAAGATTTATTCCGGCATGGAAAGAAACATTGCGGCGCGCAAATTCGCCGGTAAAATCCCGCCATGCTGCAACCGGTGCTCGAACACCGCAGAACGGAACCGCCGGCAACGTTCCGCGAAACCTGCCTCGCCGCCAGCCGCCTCATGCTGCTGGCGCGCGTGCTGGATGACAAGCTCGCCGCACTTTATCGCGCCGGGAAAATCCACGGCGGCGTTTTCCTCGGCCGCGGCCAGGAAGCCTTGAGCGTTTCCATCGGGTTGTCCCTGAAAAAAGGCGACGTGTTCGCGCCGCTCATCCGCGACCTGGCGGGGCGGCTCGCGTTTGGCGAACCGGTCGTTGACGCCCTGCGGACGTATCTGGGCTCCTCGCTCGGCCCGATGCGCGGGCACGAAGGCAATGTCCACCGCGGCAGGCCCCGCGAAGGTTACCTGCCGATGGTCAGCCACCTCGGCGCAATGATTTCCGTCGTG
>CAIMLG010000077.1 GCA_903842235.1 uncultured Verrucomicrobia subdivision 3 bacterium | reverse complement strand
TGCAGCGGATACAGCGCCATGAGCGTGATGGCCGTGGTGCAATTCGGGTTGGCGATGATGCCCTGATGCTTCTTTACGTCAGCCGCGTTGATTTCCGGCACGACGAGCGGCACCTTCGGGTCTTGACGAAACGCGCTGGAATTATCCACCACCACGCAGCCCGCCTGGGCGGCGATGGGCGCGAATTCCTTGGAAATGCCGCCGCCCGCGCTGAACAGCGCAATGTCGATGCCGGCGAACGAATCCTTGGTCAGTTCCGTCACGGTAATGTCCTGCCCCTTAAACTTGAGCTGCTTGCCCACCGAGCGGGCCGAGGCGAGCAACGTCAGCTTGCCCACCGGAAAATGGCGTTTTTCCAGCGTTTTGATCATTTCGATGCCCACGGCGCCAGTGGCACCGACAATTGCAACGTGCGGGTTACGGTTCATAAATGGCCGGGCAATCTAGCAGAAAACCGGCCAGCGTCAATCGCGGTGGCGGAGTAAACCCAAGCCACGAAGCGGATCTTTCAAAACCGCTGAAGCCGACCGGAAAACGACCTTGGGTTAAGATTGGAGTCGCCCCGCCCAACTGGAGGCGGTCACGCGGTTTTGAAAGGAACAAGGGAGCCGCCCAAACATCGGGTGCCACAACCCAGCCGACAGAGGGGCGAGGTGGCAAAAGCGCACTAAACTGCACCAAACCGCACTAAACCGCACCAAAAACAGGATTTTTATGACTTGGGGACACCCTAAAAGATGACATTTGATGACATTTGATGACATTTTTTTAAATTTCGGAAACCGGGCCAGGTCGGGGTTGGGCGTCTTTTGGCCCCAATTTTACTGGCGGGCACACCGGCGACCCCAGAGACAAGCATGGTTCGGTGCTTCGGTGCTTCGGTGCTTCAGTGGGTCGGTGGGCGGGGACGGAAACTTGACCGCCAAACCGGCCAACTTTTGTAAGTGGTTGATAGGGGATCTAAAACTGGACCGTTTCCGGTCCAAAAACCGGTCTTTTTTTCCGCCGGTCCATTTCCCTAGACCAACCTTCCCATGGCGCTGAAAACGGCAGTGCAACCACAGATGGACAGGATTTTGAACAACAAAGTAACAAAGGCGCAAAGTCAAAAGTTGAAACGCTGACAAGCTAAAACTCTGAAAAGAGAAATACTCATATGACGCTCTTTCAAAACCGGAGTTGGCGGGGGCGGGAGGGAGGGGACGCCGATCCCCACCCCCCGGGGCCTTTGGGGGCGCGAGCCGATCCATATACGATATTTCAAAGAGCCTTTTGCGGCCCGCGCACCCCGGAGCCGAGGCGGCGCATTTTCAAACTGGAGAAAGATTACACCTCCGCCACCGGGACGGCAAGCAAAAAACGTATAGAAAAATACAAATACATTGTTGGTTGGTGCGCCGTGCGCAAGCACCTGCGCCGGGAAATCGCCCCGCAAAATAAATGCCTTCTCCGCTCTGGGAACCGGTGTTGTTCTGGGAGCCAAACCAAAACATTTGCCAACACGGCAACGCCACCGGTTGCCCGCCGCATATAATGAAAAAGAAGGACGAAGTGACGAGGTTTCAACGCCGGCATGAGCGTCGGCATTCCGCGTGCGGGAGTTGGTATTCGTGAATGGAGACCGTGAATTTGCCGCGCGATTTGTCCTTGTTGAGCGCGGCGAACTGACTGATGGTTGAGCGCACCGAACACGATTTGCCGAAGCCTGGCCGGCGCTTGAGGCGGGATTTGGTGCTGCGGTCAAGGCCACCTATTTGACCTCATTGTCATCCGGTTAAAGCATGTTGAAAACCAACTGGTTATGCGGGTCATAGGTTTCAGTTTGGGATATGTTTTTAGCAACGGGTTCTGCCAGAGGCATTTGCTCAAAAACATTCACGCTTAAAATCTGTAAAATTTGCGCCAAGCTAACTTCCAATTTCAGTTCCTTGCGCAGGATCGCCACCAGCACGTAAACGCAGACGGCAATCCAGACTTGAGTTTTGACCGCGTTGTCGGTCGTCCCGAAAAAGTGTTTGATCCGCAGGTTCTGCTTGACCCATTTGAAAAACAACTCCACCCGCCAGCGGCACTTGTAGAGTTGAGCAATGGTAAGTGCCGGCAAGTCGAAGTTATTGGTCAGAAAGACCAGCGACTTACCCGATTCCGGGTCAGCATAACTAACCCGGCGGAAGCGGTCAGGGTAATGTTCGATACTCTTGGTCAGCTTCAACCCTACGACTTGATCGCTGCGCACGCCGGTGCTTTGGTCCACGGGCCGCGACTCCAGCCGGTTGATTTGCAGACCGGTCTTGGCGCGGGTGACAAAGAAGGCGCCGGCCAGGACAAAACGATAGAGCCGCGCGAAATCCACATAGCCGCGATCCATCACATAGAATGCGCCCGGCTCAAGCATCAGTTCATCCAGAACGCCCACATCGGCCTGTTTTCCATCGGAAATCGCGATCATCGTGGGAATCGGGCCGCGCAAATCCAGCAGCGTGTGCAGCTTGACCGCCGCCTTGGTGGAACGAAAGCGCGCCCCCGGAAACAAACTCAAGCACAAATCTATCGTGGTCGAATCCAGCGCATAAACGGTTTGCGACAAGTCCGCCCCGAACGGTTCACTGGCGTAACGACGACGCGCCCGCGCGATCAAAGTTTGTGCCAGATCGTGATAGATGCGCCCGTCGCGCGAACGGTTGGCGTCGGCCAGCGTGCTATGGGCGACCGTGGAACGAAAGCCCATGTGGTAAAGTTGGTCGGGCCGCGAGCGCAGACACACTTCTATGTCGGCCAAGCTATCTCGCTAAGTGACTTGCGCAAAGGACATGGCCAGAAATTGATCCCAACAGGGAAAGTTACGAATCGCACGGTTGCCGTGGTAGCGCTGGACGCAGCGGCGAAATTGTTCGGGATGAATCCACTCGGTGACTTGAGCAAAAATCGTTTTTCCGGCGCGCATTTCGACAGTTTGGCGCCGTCACTGCTGCGGAAAAATCGCAAACGAAGTTCATATCGCTCACATCACAAAAACGCAGCGTCGCATTTGATTTCAACCCATTTAAGCGTTTGCTCCCACGCTCAACCGGATGACAGTGATTTGACCTGTTGAATCAGCGATTTATCAGCGGCTGGGAAACTTTAAGGGGCCAGGTATTATTGACAATCAGGTCTTTCATGCCGTGAAACAAGGCGTCGCCAATTACGCAATGACCTGCCAGCGACAGGTGGGTTCCGTCGGACAGCAACATCTGGCGGCGGGGATGTTGATCCAAGGCGGTATAGGCGTCGATATAGACGGCGTTGGGAAGGGAGCTTACCCGATGGCCGAGCCGCCGGGTGCAGTCGCGCGCAAAGCGGTCGGAACGCTGGCCACCAAAGACGAAGGGCGACAAGACCACCGGCACGATCTGGTGGTCCAGGAGCGTGCGCGTGAGTTGCTCCATGGTTTGCAAATAGACCTCCAGTGGTGTGACGGGGGGCAACCGCAGGACATCCGCCAAGAGGCCCCGGCAGCGCCATTTCAGCCAATGGCGAAGCCGGGCTGGATTCGCCAACACGTTCCTTTGGGCGGGAACAGTGCCAAGGTGATTGGATTGTTTGCGGATGGGGACGATCAGATCACTGGTGGCGAATTGCAGCACGACGATATCCGGGCGGGCTTCCAGGCAGCGGGGTTGGAAGTGTTTTGGGACTCGAGTGATGGGGAAGCCGCCGAAGGTGAACTGTGAGGTGGTGAGTTTGTGGTCGGTAATTTTGCGCAGTCGTTCGGTGGCTTGATGAAAGAATGAATCTTCAAATCGATGGGGAAATCCCCCGATCATACAGGCGCCAAGTGCTCTAATATGGCAATTCATGAAAGCTGCGAAACCGAATCAGCGATGGGAGATGGACAACTGTAGGTTTTGTAAAGATTTCTGTGTAAGTGGTTTTTTGGTTTGGTTTTTTTGTTGTGTTAATTTCCCGTGCCCCCGCAACGAGATAGAATGAGCCGGGGGCGAGCCGGAGCCTTAGCTCGCGCCCCCGG
>CAIMLG010000076.1 GCA_903842235.1 uncultured Verrucomicrobia subdivision 3 bacterium | reverse complement strand
GCCCGGGCCGCAATACTGAACAGCGGGCCAGGCCTTTGGCGGCATCCACCCAGGCCACGCGGCGTTTATTTTCGGCGGGAGTCATCGGAACGGAAAAAACCGGAGACTTGAAACCTGCCCAGTGAAGTAGCTTTGCACTTCACGGGCCAAGGGCGGCCGGGTTTGGGTTCGTTTGGCAAAAAAGCGGACCGTAGACCACGGACTAGGGACCACAGAGTCAGGCCCGTTCCGAAACCTCGAGGGTCAATGGCGGAGGAATCGCTTCGCCGCGCCGCATCCGCTGCAATCGTTCCAACTGGTTGATGGCCTGATATAACTGACGCTCCAGCTTCGTTTCATAACGGAGGATTTTATCCATCACCGCCGGCGCCGGCAGCACCGCGGCGGCTTGATGCGCTTCTTCCTGCTTTTTATCCCGCTCGGCACATTGAGCCTTGCACACCGCAATCGCGCGCAGTTTCTCATCCAGAAAGGCCAGGGCCTGCGCTTTCTGCGACTCGCGCAAGGCATTGGCGTCCAGTTGTTTGGTGTTTTTCTGCAAACGGGCGTGCAGTTCCAGCAATTCTTTCGTGAGGGTATAGGGGAGGCCGTTTAAGACGATCTTGTTGATGGCGGCAGCGGTCAATTCACCGGTCAACTGGACGGAGGCGCGGACGGCCTGCAACTGGGATTCCATGATGAGATTGCCAAAGACGGAGTCACGCATCGCCGGCACGGGATCAAGCAGCATCGCCCATTGCTGGCTGGCCTGCGCGGGATCAAGGTGGTTGCGCTGCCAGTTTCCGCTGTCCACGTTCAAGGCGATTTCGCCCGCCTCCGCCTTGAGCGCGCGCCGCAACCGCCAGTGCGCGGTGACAATCCGGTCCACCAGCATTTCCTCGAGCGGTCCGGCGGGCAGGAGATCCTGCCAGAGCCGCTGATGAAGATCGGCAAATTCGACGTCGTCTTCCTGGAGGCACCGGCCGCGGAGGACGGCTTCTTTGGAGAGGATTCCGTGTTTGAGGGCATTCATTTTGGAGGTGTTGCGGCCCGCCGCGGTTTTGGGGCCGGTGGATTTCCGGGCATTGGCCCGGTTGGCGGCGAGTTGTTGCGGCGAGGAGGAGTTGTTGTTCATGATGAAAAAAACAGCCACGGGAGCGTCCTGCAAGGGGGCAGTTGGCAGAGGGCGGTGCGTCGGTGTTTCGGTGGTTCGGTGGGCGGCACAGGCAAAATCAGAAATTGAGAAATTAAGAAAGCAGAAAACACACACCGGAGAACGAAGGTCAGAGGTCAGTGGTTCGGTGGTTCGGTGCTTCGGTGGTTCGAGGGGCGCGGGGCGGACATATCAAAATCAAAAGCTAAAAAGCTGAAACACTAAAATACTGAAAATCTGAAACCTGATGTAAAAATCTGAAATGCCTACTATAAAACGCTGAAAAGCATTCATTAAAAATCTAAAAAACTAAAATCAGACACGAATTTTACGAAGGGGCACGAATTTTAATTCAATAACCACAAAGAACACAAAGAACGCATAGGCCAAAATGTTGACTGGCTAAAACGCTGACGGGCTTAAATCTGACGCGGATTCAATCGACACCATTCTTTTGAACCACGGATGGGCACGGATTACTAAAACAACATAGACCTGATCTTCCAATGACAGTGAAGAGGACGACGCCCACGGCCAAGATGATGAGGGCGGCCACGGCGAGGTTCAGGCCTGGACGTGACTGAGAAATTCAATGCGATTGCGCATATTCTTGCCGGGCGGATCAGCCAGCAAACGAATTATTCGCCGCGCCAGTTCGCCCGGCCCCCATTTCTGCTGGTGGAGGAGAATGATGCCGTGGTGTTCCCGCCCCGCGTGCAGCCATTGGGTGTGTAACCGGGCGAAATCCGCGATGTTGCTGGTGATGATCACGCGTTTGCCGGAAGCGGCGAAGCGCAGTTGTTCTTCGTCGGCCCGGCCGGCCAGGCCGGCCTCACTGGTGGTGAGCAAATTAATACTGCGGGAACGCAACGCCGCGATGAGCGCGTCTGATTGCGTGTCCTCGTCAAGATAGAGATCCGGCAGGGTCACGCCAAATGAGGCTGAGGGGACAGTTGCCCGGCCAAGTCGTCTTCCTCGCGGAGGGCGGCCGCAATTTCATCGGGGTTCGCCAGGACGTAGGCGAGGGCGGTGTAAATCTGCAACAGCGAGAGGGAATTGAGCAGGCCCAACATCTCTTCCGGCGCATAGCCAAGGTGGTGGTAACGAGCAATCCGATGAACCGGAACGCGGGTGCCGGCCAGACGCGCGCGCCCGCCGCAGATTCCCGGAGTCGCCTCGATGATGGAACCAATGCTCATAGGAAAGACGTTAACCGCGCCGGCTGCCAAAAGCAAGCGGCGACCATTCCAAGTGGTTTTTGGGTTCAGCATTTCAACTTTCCCCATTTCTGCTTTCGACTTTAGGGTTTGGTTTTCGGTTTCTGATTTCGCAATTTCCCATTTCTGCTTTTCCCGGCGCTCTGCGCCTACCCTCCCATCCGCTCAATCAAAATGGGCATGACCAGCCGGAAGGCGAGCAGGCCGAGGAAACAGAGGATCAAGGCCGCACAGGTGATGCCGCAGAAGGCCGGCAGGTGCGTGAACGCCACCCCGCTCAAGGCTTCGCGCACGGTGGTCAGGATGGGCGCGACCGGGTTCCAGGTGGCCAGCCAGCCAGCCAATCCGGTGGTGCGCGCGGGATACACCACGGGCGTAAGGAGCATCCAAAATCCGGAAACGATGGTGATGCCGCGGCCCACATCGCCATACAAGGTGCCGACGGGCAGCAACAGCATGCCCACGGCAAAACCACCGGCCAGCAATCCGGCCATGGCCAGCGGAAACAGGAGCAATCCGCCATCCGGCACGACGGGCCAGATGTTCGCGCATCTGCAGAAAGGCGCGCACCACAAACACGCTCTTGAAGTCGCAGTTTGCGACTTCAAGTTTTCCAACTCGGTCGCAGTCAATTGGAACCGGAAATCTTCCGGGAAACGATCGGCATTGCGCTTCACCTGTTCGTTGAGCCGCTTGGTCGGAACGGCATAAAGCTCCGCCAAGTCGGCATCCAAAATTACCTTCCGGCCACGCAGGTTAAGAATCAGCGATTCGATGGGTTTCTTGGGCTTCATATTTTTATACCTCTGGTCTCAGGTCTCAGGTTTCAGCTTTCCTTCCGGCCAGCGGAAGAGCCACGGGAACTTAAAGCGCGTCCCGAGCTGGGCCAGGAGCAGCGGGAGCAGCACGCCGGCGGTCACACCGGCGACGACATAGAGCCACGGGGACTGCCCAGGCAGGCGCCCCAGCCCGGCCCGGGCCGCAATGCTGAACAGCGGATGGCCCAGATAGATTTCCAGCGAGTAAACGCCCAGCACCGAGGCCACCCCGGCGACGGGGCCGAGTCCTTTGGCCAGCAGGATCATCCCGGCCATGCCGGGCAAGGCGAACACCAGCGCCAGCGGCAGGTGCACTTGGCCCAAGCCCCAATGCAGTCCCGTCATCAGGCCCAGCAACACCACGCCGAGGCTGAGGCCCGCCGCGGCGCCCACTTTTTCCGTGCGTTTGAATATTTCTTCGGCATACAGGCCGCCCAGGGCGTAGTAGATAAAATGAAGCAGGGCGGTGTTGAAGATGGGCCAGGCGCCAAAGACATTGTAACTGGCGGCCCCGTGCAACCCCAGCGCCAAGAGCAAGACCGCCGTTTTGGGGAGGTGCGCCCGCAGCAATCCCTGAAACAGCAGCGTGATCAGGAACAGGGCGTAGAGAAACCACAAGCCGTAGCCGTAGGGCGCCCACAAAAAGTGCGCCGCCTGGCCGGGATCCGGCGGGTGGTTGGCAAACCGGGCCATGACGATTTGCGCCGCCAGATAAATGCCGGTCCACAAAATATACGGATAGACCAGCGTCCGGACCCGGCTCCCGATGACCGTCCGCCACGGGCGCCCCAGGGCCCGCGCGGCAAATAGTCCGGAGAGCAGGAAAAACAACGGCATGTGGAACAGGTAAACCCACTCGCGCGCCGCCAGAAACGGGGAGCCGGCCCGGAGAATGCCCGCGGGCTCCAAGCCGCCGGCCACATGGCCAAAGACGACCAGCACGATGGCCAGGCCTTTGGCGGCATCCACCCAGGTCACGCGGCGTTTATTTTCGGCGGGAGTCATCGGTGTTTCGGTGGTTCGGTTATCAGGGGGCGGTGGGCGGTGGGCAGCTATCAGTTGGCAGTGGACAGTTGGCAGTGGACAGTGGGCAGT
>CAIMLG010000075.1 GCA_903842235.1 uncultured Verrucomicrobia subdivision 3 bacterium | reverse complement strand
CTGCTTCAGGCGACGAATCTGGCCGGCCCGTGGACGACGAATAATGCCACCTCCCCCTACACCAACCCAGCCGCCGACCCCCAGATGTTCTATCGCATCCTGGGGCAATAAGCAGGTAGGGATTAGCTTGGCCAGACGGACGGGTTGCTCGGCAACTTTGCCGCTCGGCGTTTTATCGCGCCAGTTGCACATTCTTAATGGCATCCATGCCAGTAGTGCCGGCTCCGATTTTCATTTTTGTGTTTCCGGTTCTTCTGCGGTAATGTGCGCTTATCAAAACGGCCACGCACATCAAGTTTTGGGGCGTTCGCGGCTCGATTCCCTGTCCGGGGCCCGGCACGGTTCGGTACGGCGGTAATACCACCTGCCTCGAAGTTCGCCACGGACCGGACATCATTCTCCTGGATGCCGGCACGGGCCTGCGCAAACTCGGCCAGTCATTGCTGAAGGAATTTCCGCGTGGCCCGCTCAATCTTAGCTTGCTCTTGTCGCATACGCATTGGGATCACATCCACGGGTTGCCGTTCTTTGCGCCGCTTTACCAATCCCGCTGCCGGCTGCGCATTCTTGGCTCCGAAGGGGCGCGCAAAAGCCTGATCGCCGCGCTCACCGGCCAGATGGAAAGCACCTATTTCCCCGTGCCGTTTTCGCGGCTCCCCAGCAACATCGAGATCGAGGAGTTGACGGACTTCAATTTTGGCATCGGGCCGGTGCTGGTGCAGGCGCAGCGGGCCAATCATCCCGGGGTAACAGTGGGCTACCGGCTGTTTTCGCCGACCGGCATCGTTTGCTTCTTCCCCGACACCGAGCCGCACCGCGGCGGCGACGACCGGGGAATGCTGGACTTCATTCACGAAGCCGATGTGCTGATTTTGGATTCGCAATATGACCGGCAGGAATATCAAACCCGGGCGGGCTGGGGACATGGTTGCGTGGATGATTCAGTGGCGCTCGCGCTCCGGGCGGGTGTGAAAAAATTGGTGCTCTTTCACCACGATCCCGACCATGATGACCGGAAAATTGACGCGTTGTTGAAACACGCCCGCGCCCTGGTGAAAAAGCAGCGGGGCAAGCTCAAAGTTGAAGCCGCGCGGGAAGGCATGACGATCCGGCTCGGCGGGCCCAAATCCCGCTGATGGCTGGGCAGCCCCCCGGCTGGGCATTGCTGCCAAACTTTGCGGGCGGAGATCGGCTCCGGTGGATGGGGCCAGGCCAGTTGCGCTGCCGGCTTTGATGGATGGCTTCAGGTCAAGCCGTCTGGCGGTTGGGTTGCTTATCCATCCAGCCGCGCAGCTGTTGCATGGCCGCCTGGGCTTGGGCATCCAAACCCGTCAGCGCGGCTTTCACGATCTCGGTGTTTTGCACTTCAGCCCCGTCTTCAATGGCGAGGAAGGTGCCCGAAAGCGATTGCAGGCCGAACATCAGTGACAGGCCTTTGAGGGAATGGGCGGCCCGTTCCAGCTCCGGCCAGGATCGTTCGGCATAATAGCGCTGGAGGTCATTGAGGCGCGCGGGCAAGTCCTGGAGAAAATCGGCGGACATTTCCAAGACCGACGCGTGGTCCAGCTCGTCACCCAGCTGCTCCAGCCGCGAGAAATCATAATTTTCCACCGATTCCCCAACCGGCGGCACGGCGTTCAGCAGGGCTTGGTAAAGGTGCTGGGCGGTGAACGGCTTGGCGAGATAGTCATCCATGCCGCCGGCGAGGTGGCGTTCCCGCTCGCCCGCCAGCGCGTTGGCCGTGAGGGCGATGATGCGAACCGGCCGGGCGGCTGGGTTGCCGCCCTCGATTTTTCGAATGGCGGCCGCGGCCTCCAGCCCATCCAACTCCGGCATGTTGCCGTCCATGAGAATCACATCATAGCGGCCCGGCTGAAAGCGTTCGACGGCTTCGCGTCCGTTGACGGCCCAGTCGGCGCGGGCGCCAAAGGATTCCAGCATCAGCTGGCAGAGCCGGCGGTTGAAGGGATGATCTTCGGCCACCAATATCCGTAGCCCGGAAATGGGCGTGTGCTTGGGCGTGGCGGGTTCCGGGGCAACATAGCCGGTATCGCCCGGCAGGTTCACGGGGGGGATGGCCTCCGGTTTGATGCCGGCCACCACGCTCACCAAGGCCTCAAACAACGCCTGCGTCTTAACCGGCTTGAGCAGCACGTTGGCAAAAATCATCGTCTCGGATTCATCCGTGCTCAGGGTATTGGCCGGGTTGGTCAGCAGCAGGGCCTGAATGCGCGCGCGGCCATCGGCCAGCAGCTTTCGCAAGGGCTCGCCGCCGAGGGCGAATATTTCTTCGTCGCAAATCAGCAGCGGGATGGTGGCGCCGCGCAAGTCGTGCCGCACCGCGCGGATCGCTTCCGCCACCGTGGCCACGCTGCGACAATCCATGCCCCAGCCGGACAATTGTTCCACCAGCGATTCGCGCAGGCTGGCGTTGGTGGCGGCAATGACGGTTTGCACGAACACCAGGCCGGGAAAGCTGCGCTCGATGGCTGGTTGCTCCGGCACGCCCAAGGCCAGTTCAAACCAAAAGGTCGAGCCGGTGCCCAAGGCGCTGTGAACGCCGAGTTTGCCGCCCATCAGGTCAATAATGCGCCGGGAAATGGCCAGCCCCAGCCCCGTGCCGCCAAAGCGCCGGGAGGAAGAGGTGTCGGCCTGCACAAAGGGCTGGAATAATTTCCGGCTTTGCGCTTCCGTCAAACCGATGCCGGTGTCCGTGACTTCAAAACGCAGGGTGAGTTTTCCTTGGCCGTGAAATTGCGGCCGGATGCGGAGGATGACTTCGCCGTGTTCGGTGAATTTGATGCCGTTGCCCACGAGATTGAGCAGCACCTGCCGGAGCCGGATCGGGTCGCCCACCAGCCGGTGGGGCACGTCGTGGTGGACAATGGCGGCCAGGGTGAGCAGTTTGGCGGGCTCCCGGGTGGCGACATTTTCCAGCACGCCATCCACGACGGCGCGGAGGGAAAAACTCTCGTGGGCTAGGGTCATTTTGCCGGCCTCAATCTTGGAAAAATCGAGCACGTCGTTGATGACGTGAAGCAGCGCATTGGCGCTCTCGGCGGCGGTGGTGGCAAACTCATGCTGGCGGCGGTCCAAACGGGTTTGGGAGAGCAATTCCAGCATGCCCAGTATCCCCGTCAGCGGCGTGCGAATTTCGTGGCTCATATTGGCCAGAAACTCGCTCTTGGCCTGATTGGCGCGGTTGGCTTGCGCGGCCAGCGCGTGCGCCTCGGTGACGGCCAGCCGTAAATGCTGGTTCGTTTTTTCCAGCTCCCCTTGGGTTTCTTGCAGGGCCAATTCCGCCTTTTTGCGGGCGGTGATGTCCTGGATGACCGCCTGATATTCCACCCCCGGCCGGCCGGCTTGATCCAGGCGGCGGATGCGGTATTGCTGCCATTCCACATGGCCATCGGCGGCCTCCGCGCGGCGGTCAAAATTCAAAATCGGCCGGGCTTCCGGCAACGTGGCCAGATTTTGCCGCAGGGTGTTGGCCTCCCCTTCGGCCAGTAATTTGAACACCTCGGTCCCCAAAAGTTCCGCTTCGGTTTTGCCGTGGAAATTGGCGAAGGCCTGATTCGCAAAAGTGATCTTGCCATCGGCTTGGAAGCGGCACAGCAAATCCGTCTGGTCCGCCATCACCAGCCGCAGGCGTTTTTCATTTTCCACCACCTCGGCCCGCGCCCGGCGGCGGGAGGTGGCGGCCCCGGTCAGCAGGAGATTGGATACCGCTAAAATGCCGATGTAACTGCCGAGCAGGCGCAAACCATTGGCTTCATCGCCAATCAAAAATGGCCCCCGGCCCTGCGATAGGGAGTAAATCGCCAGCGCCGCCACCCACAAGGTGCCCAGGGATGCCCCCCGCGGACCAAACCGCAGCGCGCTCCATGCCAGAAATGGATAGGGTAGATAGGCCAGGGGATATTCCTGCAGGCCATACACGATCCAGCTGTTGAACGAAATTAAGCTGCCGCCCACCAACCCCACCCCACAGAACGTAACTTCCAACAGCCGCCACACCGCAAACCGCTCCGTCGCCGGCGTGCACCAGGTGATGATAACCGGCGTCACCAGGAGCACGGCCAGCGCATTCGGCACCCACCATTCCACCAGATTCGTAAACATGAACTCCTCGGCAATTTTCCCTTCGTAAACCAGACTGACGACCTTGAACAAGGCAATCACCGCCGTGCCCAGCCCCGCCGCCAGAACCACGAAACCCACGGCGTCCCGCGTCCGAGCCATCGAATTGCGGAAATCAACCAACCGCCTCAGCAGATACGTGCCGACGACCGCCCCGATTGTGTTGCCCACCGCCGAACCCACCATGGCATACCCCAAGGGCAGGCCTTGCGTGAAGGAAAACAGCAGCGTTCCCAAGGTGATGGTCAGCCAGTAGCGATTGCCGAACAATAAAATTGCCGCCAGCGCAATCCCCGCCGCCGGCCAAACCAAAGGCTCGCTCCCAGCCAGAAAGGAATATTTTTTGCCCAATAATCCGCCCAAAAAATAAAGCGCGGTCAGCAGGATGACTCGGATCAACGTCCTGATCGGCGATGGCTTCGGCGGATTTGCGAGCGGAGACACACCTATTTTATCGCCGATTTTGCGCCGTTAAACCAGTTCAAAAAGACCCGGTCCATCAAGGCCGCCCCCCATCTGGCCAAACTGGCGGGAGTCAAATGACCTTTGGCGCAGACGGTTACGGCTGGGCGGCCCGATTTGCCGCAAGCCGGCCACTGACGGAAAATGATTGCCAGCGGGCGCCGAGTCGGCATCTTAAGGGGCAAGGAAGTTGTGTCCCTTAAAGCTATGAAACCCGCATTACCTGTATCCCATCCCCCGCGTCTGCCAGCTCCTCTCATCGCTCACATCAACGTCAAACTTGCCCTCATCGGCTGCCCCGCGGTGCCCCTGGCGGGGGATCATGAATTTTCCGAAATCACCGCCGCCCTGGCCGCCCGTTCGCGCGAAAAAGACCGGCTGCTGGGCCAGCATCTGTGTCCGGTGGACGCCCGCATCCAAACCTTTCTCTACGACTATCTCCAGGAGGTGCCGGTGCCGAAACTGCCGACCAGCACTTTCATGCTGGATCGCCCCGGCCTGGCGCGCGTGCTCTCGCTGCCGGTGGACCGGGATGAGTTTGTCTCCGACATCATCCATTCCTACCGCGTCAAACAAGGCGTCCTGCATAATCCCAAGCGTGACCGGCGCACGACGGCGGGCATTTTCCACGTCACCGAAGGCGGCTTGCCAATTCCCGATGACAAACTGGGCGCGCCGAAAAACACCTTTGCCCAATTGCTCGCCCTCGCGCTAACGCCGCCCCGGGAATTGCTCAGGCTGCCTTTCACCGCCACGCAGCCGCAGCCAGCGGAATGTTTTGTTTCCCTGCTGCTGCGGCCGGTGGTTTGCCCGGCCGTGCCCGGCTTCGCGCCCGAGAAGACGATGGAGGTCCGCTTCTTGGTGCCCGGCAGCCTCGTCAGCAATTTGGATTTTGTCGAAACCATTTTTGGCAACGCCGGCGATCCGCTCCTGCCGGAGAACGATGCCGCGCTCGACAGCGAACATTGGACCGGCCACACCGGTTGCGTCATCCTGGCCCCGCATTTGACGCAGGTGACGAAAATCGCCGCCGGCCTGCCGCCCTTTGATCAAGCCACGGAACGCCAGCGCCGCGATGGCATGTGCTGGAAAACGGAGGATGAACTTTACAACGGCGGCAATGCCTTCAAGCTCACCGCGCGCGACGAAACCGGCGTGATCATCACGCTCATTGCCGACAACTACTTCGGCTATTGCAAAAAAGAGGTGAAGACGCAGATCAGCTACGCCGCTAATCTGTTCGGCTTGGCCGAGGAGGAACATGCCGGCGGGGCGCTGGTGTTCCCCAGCTACGACCTGGGCGAGGAATTCAACGGCGACATCATTTCGCGGCGCCAGCCGCATTCGTTTGCGGAAATGACCGCGAAGTTCGGCGCGATCATGGACCTCCAGCCGGAAGGCTACGCGGTGGACAAAAAATTTCCGGAAATCATTTATGTTCCCGCCTCGGCGCGCTTTGATTTGCAAGGCCAGAAAGTATTCTGGACCAACCCCACCGGCGACCACGGCATCCCGTTGTCGCCGGAAAAAACTTACGTCCGGCCGTCCGGCTATCAGATCCGCATGGAGAAACCGCCCGGTTACGGCCGGCAATGGCGGCTGGTGGGCACCCTGGCCGAAGGCACCTTCTGCCACAAGCCCTGCACGGTTTCCGGCGGCGGCAAATCGGAAATCTCCAAGCCCATCACCGACGCGGTGTTGACCGGCCCGGTGTTCGTCGCGGATTTAAAAACGGATCTCGATCGGGTGACCGAGCTGATTGACCGCGATTATTCGAACCGTTTCGCCGATACGACGCGTCAGGACCGGCGCAAGGTGCTTGCGCCGGAACGCTCGCTCGGCTCCGTCATCAAGCTGCTGACGCCGGACGAACATGATTACACGCCGGCATACAACGCCTGGCTGACCGCCGTGCCGCAGCACGTCAAGGAACTGGTCTTTGTGGTGAAACGCTATCACAAGCCGGAATGGGCAGGGCACTGGCGCGAGCATTTCAGCGTGGACATCATTAATGGCACCCCCGGCAACGAGCTTAAATGCGATGGCCGCAAGCTCGTCACGACTTACCTCCGTGTGGGGTTCGACGCCGACGGTGCGTGGCGCACGTTCGGTTTGCGCAAGGATTTTCATCCCGCCGTCAAAGTGCAGATGGAAGACGACATCACCGCTTCCACGGTGGTGCCCGCCGCCCGGCTGGAAAACCTGCCGGAAGGCACAAATCAAAATCATTCGCTGAAATTTGTGCAGAACTGCGAACAGCGCCTGTTTCAGCGGCCCGACGACGCCATTCATCGCGGCTACGACAAGCAGGCTGAGAATGATTTCGTGCAGCCGGACAATTTCTTTTCCAATTATCAGCCGCTCACCCCGGCGGACGCCCAGGCCATGGTGGCCGACGCGCTGAGCTTCGATCAGTTCACTGCGCCGATGCAGCAATTCATCCGTGAAGCGGCCGAGACCGGTCAGCCCCGCTATTTGGTTTGCACCGCCAATCCGCGCCTGGTCGACGGCCAGCCTACGAAAAATCCGCGCTATTTGCAAAAGCGGCCGGATGTCGTCCGCGCCAGCGAAACTTACCTCGCGGAAATTGCCGCGCGCCTGCGCCGCCGGGTGCCGATGAGCCAGCCGCTGCCCACGCCCGTCACGTCGGTGCTGCCCGGCCGCCGCAACAACCCGCCGGAAAAAGGCGTGCGCGCGCTGGCCTGCTATAATCCGGTGCATTATTTCGAGCTGCCGGAATTGTTCATGGAAGTGATTTGCAGCATGACCGGCAAATCCCCCTCCACCACCGGCGCCGGCTCCGAGGGCGCGCTGACCAAGGGCCCGTTCAACGCCCTGCCGCCGATCATCGACCTGAATAATGCGCTGGTCTCGTTCATCCTTACCGGCCACCCCGTGTTCGTCACCGCCGCCGGTTACGTCGGGCCGCATCTGCGTGTGGATCATGACGTGAGCCTGATCGTGCCGGAAGTCTGGTCGCGCATGAGTGTCGAAGAGCGCCGCCCGCAATTTCTCATCGCCAACCGGTTTCTGGAAAAATGCCGGGACTTCGAACACGGCGGCCAGCCCGTGCTCGCCAGCCGGCTCGGCTGGCGCATCAACGACCGTTTCATCAATCACTTCTTCGGCCGCGTCTTCAATCATCCGCACGCCGTCTTCACCGAGGCGATGCTCAAGCCGGAGTTGCAGAGCCTGGACATTTTTGCCGACGGCATGGACAACATCGTTGTGACCCAAAAACGCGTGGCCAAAATGTATTTCGACGACGGCAGCCTCGCGCAGGCCTGCCCGCCGCTCCAAGCGCTGCTGCACATCATGCGGCACGACGAATTCGAAGGCCGGAGCCTGGAGCATCCCGAAATCCGGAAACTATTTACGCGCGAAACCTTGCTGGCCAGCCCCTGGTATGCTGCCCGCCTGACCGCGAAACAGCAGGTGGACCGTGCCCTGTGGAAACGCCATGTCGAACAGCTCAACGCCTTCCTGCGCCGGCCGAATTATGCCGATGTGGCCGAACAAATGAACATCGCCGCCCGCCTGACCGCCGCGCGGAAAACCTTGGCCGCCGTCGAGGCGCCCGATTATCCCCAGCAATTAATCGGCACCATCGGCGCCGAGCCGATTGAGCATTACCAGCTCGCGGACTGAGCCGGGTGCATCTTGACCCGGTTATTATCCGGCCGGAGTAAAGCTGGAAGACGCCTTCCTCCGCGGGCTCGGGCTCGTCCGCGAAATTTCCAGCCAAACCGAGGGCGCGCAGAAGGACGACCTACTGATAGAGCCGGAGCGTAGGCGGCAGCGCGTGACGAATGATGGATTGGTTTGTCAGATTGAACAGAAAGGCAATTGATATGCATGACCTTGCATTACTCGATACCGGTTATCTTGCCGGTTTGACTATCCTCTCTTTGGTGCTGCCGCTGCTGATGAGCTTTCGCGGCCCACAGGACGCGGCGACCAGGAAGTCTTGCATGAAGACCGTCTGGACTGGACTGGCACTCCTCACGATTGCCCTGCTGACGGTGCGGGCATCGTCGCTACTCGCGCCTTGCGCCGCAGGGTTTGGTTTGGTGAGTTTCATTGCTGGTGCATTCGTGCTGCTGCGACAGTTCCGAGCCGTGCGCACAGGATGAAGTGAAGGGGGCGTGACTTTGCATACAACCTGCCCCCGCCTCCATCGCCGGCCAGGCTTCCGCCAAGAGTGTTCGCGTCCGCTCAATCGCTAGAGCGTTGACAGAAAAGATGTAGCGATGGGCGGCGAGGATTTTTGTTTTTGGGCTAGGCTTCCGCGACGGCGCAGGTTTGAAATCCCTGTAACGGAGCGGAAACAAAGCCAAAAGACCGCCGGTGGCTGGGCCATCCGCACATCGCTACAGGTTTGATGGAAAAGCTCTAAGGTCGCGTGTCCACTGAACTGATAGGAAATTGTTTTTCCTGCGGGCTCATTTACTTGACGCTGCGCGGGTAGCCAGCGCCAAGCCCAAGCCCAAGCGGACGCCGCCGCCGTCCGCCGTCCGCCTAAAATCCCCGCAAAACCGGACGGGAAAGGGGCCGGAAGGGTCAAAAACCGTCCGCCGGCAAAATCGTCCCAAAACGTCCCAAACTCGCTTGACTGAATACATAACATGGCGGATTGTGTCAGCATGATTGCCAAGCATATCACTTTGACAGACCCGGTGGCGGACATTGTGCAGGCGGAAATTGCCGCCGGGCGCTACAAGGATGTGTCCGCCGCGCTCAACGATGCCGCCTGGCATCACTTCATCGGTGCCCCCAGTCCGTTCACCGAATACGGCGTGACGCCCGAAGAGGTGGAGGCTAGCGCGGAAGCCGATTTGGCCAAAATCCGGGAGGATCGGAAGAATAAAAAGTTGGTGGAGCTGTGAAAATCTACCAACGCCCCGCCTTTATCCGGGCGCTGGCCAAACTTTCCGACCCCCAACAAGAATTGGTTCGCCAACGCGCCCGGCGGGCGGCGGAAATTTTGGGCCATCCCCACCAACATTCCGGCTTGGGGCTGCGCCCGTTTGGCCGCTACAAGGAATTTCGGGCAGGCTTGCATTTGCGCTGCCTGTTTTTATTGGCGGACGGAGACATCCACCTGGTCATGGTTGGCACCCATGACGAGATTGCCGCCTACGTTCGGAACAACGGTTAAACCCCACAACCCCAAAGGCCCGCAAGGCGTCCGGGCTGAACTCGCCGCCGGCATCGCTCAAGGCTTTCTCGGTGGCCCGGAGCGCGGCGGCGCTCACTTGACGGAAGCAAACCAACTCGGTGGCGCTGCCCACCAATGACCCGTTGAGCAACTCCGGCTTTTGCGTGTCACACACCAGCTCCACGCCCAATTCCCGACTGAAACTGATACTGATATTCTGCGACGTAGCGCCACTGACTTTGGTCCTTGGGCGTTGGACTTTGGATCGGTTCCAACTGAGCTGATAGGAAATTGCTTTTTCTGCGGGCTCATTTACTTGACGCTGCGCGGGTAAAAACCTTGTGCAGCTTCTTCGGCCCCCAGGTCCGATGCAGCCGCCGCTCGGCCAGAATCAAGGCTTCCACGGCCGCATCCGTGCGTTGGGGAAACCGCTGCGGTCGATGACTGCGGGCGGCTAATCCCTTCCACCCAGCCGCGGCATACCGCGCCAAATATTTATAGCCGGTCTTGCGGCTGATCCCAAACTGCTCACACAGTTCGCTCACCGTAAAACGCGCACTCTGCGCCAACATCACAAATCGAATGATTTCTTCCATAGGGGTCACTTTTTTCCAAGACATATTGTCTGGAACTGTAACCCATCACTCCGGTTTGTTTGTTACCTATCACTCCGGTTCGCACCAACGCTTACCTCCTCGCCCACGCCAACCATTGTCCTGGCACGGTCTGGATTGGTCAAGGCCGGATGCCAAGTATAGGAAACAAGCGTGTGTTTCAGCGCTGTGACATTGAATGTGTAGTAATCTGGCGCTCCCGCGATGATGGGGGTGGCATCCAGATTGGTGCCGTCCGGTAACATCACATATAGGTTGCCGTCAGAGTCCAAGTTGCCGAAAGCTCCAATCTGGATTTGCGCCGGGGAAATCGGCAATCCGGTGTCTTGGTCTGTCGCCGTGGCCGAGATGCACCACAGGTTCATCTGCCGTGAACCCATTGGCCCGCCAGTCGCCAGCTTCATTTCCGTATCCGCCGGCCGCCGCTCGGTTGTCCAGAAACTCCAATTGCCCGATTTTTTCGTGGTCCAGTCAAATGTGTCGCAATGTTCGTTTTTCAAATCCGGCCCTCCGATGAGGTTCGTTGACCAATAACCGTTGAACAACCACTCTTGATTCATGCCGTCCGGCAACGGTGTCGGCCACGAGCTGGCCGGCCAGGTGTTGATGTTCAACATCGTGCCATCCGAACCATTGTTGCCCGTCCCGCCCTTGCCATCCTCCCAATCCAATGTTCGCCACACATTCGATTCAAACAGCGGCACTTCCCAGTCGGTATCCATTTGGTAACGCATGTGATACTTGGATACAAACACCCCCTGCGGTGCTTCCACTATCTGCTGCAAGGTCGGGTTGCCGCCATGGACTGCGTTCACCACCACCGCGCCACCACCGATGCCAATCGGCGTGATCGTAGCGCTCCAGTTGCCATTTCCATCATTGGTCGCCGTCACGCCATTCACCTGCTAGTTTAGTTTTCATATTTCAACTCAACGATAGCCGTTATCAAAAATAACTTTTCCATTAAATTCGACGACGACGAGCTTGGGCGCAACGCTGGAATTGGTAGAGCAAAAAGTAAAATACCAGCCCTCATCTGAAAACTCGGTGGTTATGGTTGCGCTGACACAATGAAATCGATTTGTGTCAGACCCAAGGGCGGTCATAGCACTTCCATACGCAACTGGGAGCGACATTCTGGGTGGTTTTGAATTGTCATAGGGAGGCTGAATTAGGCTCGCATATAAAGTCACTGTAATAAGCACTATAGTGAGTATTGCAATTAATGTGGTTTTCATATTTCAGTTTGTGGTAGTTATGTTGTTTGTCGTGCGTTGAATCCAGTTTCCGTATTTAGTAACTCTTGCTGTTCCATTGGTATCAATGAAATAAACTTGATTACATCCGGCCATGGAATTTGTCAGCCCAGTGCCTTCTACTTGCCACCGCTGAGGAATGTTCCATTCATATCCACCCGCAGCCCAATTCGTAACCCCGCCGGGTGCAAACGCAGCCCAGTCATTTAGACGGTTGTCTGAAGTTAAATGCGTCCAGTGGTCGGCTGTGGAATGGTGAAGTTGTTGAGGTGTCCACTGTGAATAAAAACCCCAGATATTTGTGGCATCTTCACCAATTTCCATAACATTGACCCGGTAAAAGGAAACTGAAGTAGGTGCAATCCAAATGGAATTTGTCATGCCTGCACCAGCAGCTCCTGTTGGATAAATATTCGTCCCAATTATTTTTGCATGGTCAATTCCTCGCGGTTCCACCACGTTAAACGGTGGGAAGGCTATCGACTTGCCGCCGCGCAATGAGGCCGTGACGGTTACGCTTGAAGCCGCATTGCTGGGCGCGGTAAAGGTCGTGCTTGAAAAGAAAGTTGGCGACACACTTCCAGCCGTGGTTGTCCAATCCATTGCATAAGGCATGGCTGGGTCAAATTCCAATGTCACTTGCTCGCCAACCCCCAGCGTAGTCCGGCTGCGGTTGGTATCAGTTAACGCTGAAAAATACGTTGTGTGTTTGAGCGTGTATTTCTGCGCCCCCACGGTAAATGTGTAATTGTCGGCTGGGGCTTTGGGCGTGACTACCGGCGGGTCATTGTCCGGCAGCACCACATAGAGATGGCCGTTGGTGTCCAGATTGCCAAAACCGCCAATGGCAATTTCGTCATACGGAATCGGCAGGCCAGTGTCTTGGTCTGTCGCCGTGGCCGAGATGCACCACAGGTTCATCTGCCGCGAACCCAGCGGCCCGCCCGTCGCCAGCTTCATCTCCGTGTCCGCAGTGCGCCGGTAATGTGCGGTAATATCCCACTGATAGCCATTCCATTCCCCTTTATAATAATTGGGGTCTATTTGGCTGATGTCGCAATGTTCTTGGTCCAATTCCGGCGGGTAACAGCCGCCTGAACTATAAGGGCCTGTTAGAACCCATGCGGTGCCGTCGTCGTCAAATCCATAGGGTGTGTCGGTTCCATTGGGCAATGTCTGCGGCCAACTGGTCGCAGGCCAGACGTATTTATCCAGTGTGCCTTTCCCATCGTGCCATTGCCAGCTACCAGTGCCCCCTTGTCCATCAATCCAACTAGTGGTGTCAAAATCTGTCCAAGCAAACCACCAATAGGGTCCGGTATAGGGATCTGTATAATATTTCACATCGCTTTCCTGATATTGGGATACAAACACCCCCTGCGGCGGATCCACTATCTGTAGCAGGGTCGGATCACCGCCGTTCACCGCGTTGACCACCACCGCGCCGCCGCCAATCCCGATGGGCGTGATCGTCGCGCTCCAGTTGCCATTTCCATCAT
>CAIMLG010000074.1 GCA_903842235.1 uncultured Verrucomicrobia subdivision 3 bacterium | reverse complement strand
TTCCGGCAGCAGGTGATAACCGCGCAAACCTTCGTAAGCGCCCAAGAGTTTTGCAGTCTCTGGCGGCAAATCATGCAACGACCCGTTCTCACACTCCATCATGTGCGCATAAAAATCCGGCGGGCGCCGCACGGTCTGGCAGGCGTTGTTGATGATGAAATCCAGCCGCGAGCGCGTGGCGAGCAGATGTTTACAAAACGCCTCCACGCTGGGCGTGTGGCGCAAATCGATTCCGAAGATTTCTAGCCGGCTGCCCCAGTCCTTGAAATCTGGTTCCGCCGCGTAACGCATCGCCGAGTCGCGTGGAAACCGCGTGCAGACGATGAGCTGCGCCCCGGCGCGGAGCAACTTGATGCCCGCCTGATACCCAATCTTCACGCGCCCGCCGGTGAGCAGCGCCACGCGGCCGCGCAGGTCGGCGGACTCGGTGCGCTTGAAGAAATTCAGCTCGGCGCACTTTGGGCAAAGCTGGTCGTAGAAATGGTGGAGCTGCGAATAATCCTGCTTGCAGATGTAACAGTTCTGCGGCTCGACGACTTCGCGGAAGTCGGGATTGTCCTTCACTTCCTCCTGCTTGAAATCGAGCGGCGGAAAAACGTTCGGCGTGGTGAAGACTTTTTCGCGGCGCAGCTTGCGGATGCCGGTGGCGTGCAGTTTGGCGTCGTCCTTCTGCTGCTTCTCGGCCTTGCGCTGCTTGACGCTGGCCTTCACCAAGCGCCGCCGCTGGGCGACGTCGGGGCAATAAATGTCGCCCGCCGCCTTGAGCAGGCGGGTGCGATCCGCCACGGAGAGATCCGCGAGCAGGGCGCGGTTGGCCGCCGCTTTTTCGAGAATCTCAGCGGCGGCTTTCAGTTGCTCGACCGATGGATGTTTATGGGGCGACGCAGACATAAATTTGGCCGCGCAGCATAGCAGCCGGGGCGGCACCGGGCGAATGAAATCAGGGCACGAACCCACCGCGCCGGGCCAGACATTCCCGCCGCCCGGTGGGCGGGGACGAAAACTTTACCACCCCACCCGCCAACTTCTGTAAGTGGTTGATAGAGCGTCAAAAATCATACCGTTTCACTACCAGTTTTCGGTTTTTCCGCAGGTAAAACCGGGGTTTTCGCACCGGCCATCCCGGGGCAGGTGGCGGATGCCAAAACCAGACAACGCCCGGCAGCGGGGGCGGTCATTGCGGACAGGCCAAAGCAGAGGCCACCCCGAGTTCATCCAAGGCCAGCAAAAATTGTCTCTGTCAAAGAACGGCCCCGGCGGAGGTTCCGGCTCCCAACCCGTCAAAACCAATCTTGGCGTATATGTATAATTTATACGACATGCTGTCAAGATGATTTTTGAACTTTGCCAAGATGCCCCCCTCGGGCAAGTAGCGAGCGCGGCGTAACGTTTCGGACTGAAAGGGTGACCAAAGTCGGGCTAGGATTTAGGCACGCTGTCGAGCAGGCGCTGCTGCTGATCCGCCGGCAGCGCGGTGGTGTTCAGCCAGGTGGCGGCGGCTTTGGAATCCACGCGGAGCCAGTTGCGCGCGACGTTTTGGATGGCGCTGTTGCGCTGGTTGGCATCCGTCAGGGCGCTGGCAAAGGGCGCGGCATATTCGGGATATTCCCACGAAAGATTGTTCACATAATGCTGCATGCTATCTTGCTTGGCCTTGTCATCGGGCAGCGCGGCCAGCCATTGGCCGGCGGCGGCCGGATCATTCTGCGCCCAACTGGAAATCACATTATTGAGCGCCTGACTGCGGGTGTTACCGGAAAAACCCGCCGCCCACGCCGCCGCTGAGGACGGATCCTCCTGCGCCCACTGGCTGATCACGGCGAGGGCCGCGCGGTTTTGCGCCTCACCCACGGGCAGGCTGGCCACCAGGGTGGCGGCGGATTGCGGATCGTTTTGCGCCAGGCCGGACACCATGCCCTGCAGGAAGGAATTTTTCCCCTCGCCCTCGCGCATGGATTGATACAGGGCGGCGGCGGCGGTGGGATCGTTTTGCGCCCACTGCTGCGCGGCATTTTGCATGAAGGAATTTTGCTGGTTGCCCGCCGGCAGGCCCTGGGCATATTGCAACGCCGCCTGGGGATCGTTTTGCGCCCAATTATTACACACGGTATTCAGGGCGTTTTGCTTGGCCTGGCCTTCCGGCAAGCCCTGCGCCCAGGCCAGCGCGGCGGCGGAATCGGCCTGCGCCCATTGGCCGGCGATATTGCTGATGAAGCTGTCGCGGGCCTGACCGGCGGGGAGCGTGCCGGCAAACTCGGCGGCGGCCGACGGATCGTTTTGCGCGAGCTGCCAGCTCATGCTCTGGAGCGCGTTCCGCTTGGCGTTCCCCTCGGGCAGCGTCTTGAGCCATTCCATCGCCGCTTGCGGATCGCTTTGCGCCAGCCCGCTGGCGATCTGACTGGTGACGTTCCGCTGCGCCGCGCCGGGGGCCAGCAGCCCCACCAATTTCTGAGCCGTCTGCGGATCCTGATAGGCCAGTGAATTGATCACATTTTGCAGAAGCTTGTTTCGGTCGGCCCCGGCGGGCAATACCTGGGCGTATTTCAGGGCGGTATCCGGATCGCTTTGAATCCAGCCGTTGATGACATTGCCCATCAGCTCGGTCCGCTGCTTGCCGGCGGGCAGCGAGTTGGCGTAATCCATCGCCGCCTTCGGGTCTTGCTGCGCCCATTGCTGGGTGACCTGACTCAGGGCCTGCTGTTTGGACGGCCCTTCCGGCAACTGCCTGGCAAAGGCCAGCGCGGCATTCACATCGTTCCCGGCCCATTGCGAGATGATGTTGTTGAAAGCATTGCGCTTGTCGTTGCCGTTCGGCAACGAATTGGCCCAGGCCGCCGCCGCCAGCGGATCGGTTTGCGCCCAAGCCGACGCGATGGCCTGATACGCTTGGCCCCGCTGGGCCATGGGCAACTCCACCACCTTGGCCGCCGCCGCCTGCGGATCCTTGGCCGCCCACTGGGAGAAAATCTGCCACGAGTAGCCCATGCCAAAGCGCCGGGAATTGTTCGCGCCCAAGGCCAGCGACAAATCCAGCGCGGCCACCGGATCCGTCGCCGCCATCGCACTCACGACACTATTCAGAACTTGATCCCGCAACGGGCCTTTCGGAAGCAATTTGGCCCATTCGGCGGCGGCTTTGGCATCCTTGCCCGCCCACGCCCCCGCCACGATGCCGATCGCCTGCTCGCGGTCTTGCCGGCTGGTCAACGCGTTGGCATAAGCCATCGCCGCCGAAACATCCGCCTCCGCCCAGCGGGCCAGCAGCTGATACCGCATGCCCCGGCGCATCGGTTGCGGCATATTCTGATCCATAAACCGGAGCAATTCGGGAATATCCGCCACGGCCACCTCCGCCAACTGCTTGAACAATTCCTGCTGCTCCTTCTGATAACCGTAGCCCAAGCCCATGCGCCCGATTTTATTCAACGCCAGCAGCTTCGCTTCCAACGCGGCCAGCGAGAGTTTGGCGGAAGGCGGATGGGACTCCGCCGCCGCAGCGGGCGCGGGCTTGACGTTGATGGGCGGAAGCCGGGTTCGCCCCGAGTTGCCGGCCGACGCCGCAAGCCGGTCCGAGGTGGCGACGCTGGCCGCCGCGCGATGCTGCCCGACCCAATAGCCGCCGCCCGCCACCGAAACCACCAGCAAGACCGCAAGAATAAGTTCGCTCTTCATAAGATACCCGATTGGATGCGCGTGATATTGCGCCGTCCGGCAAATTTGTCGAGCAACAAAACCGCGCGGTTTTCTTGACCCGCGCGGCCAAAATCGCTAGACCTTGCGCACGAAATTTATGGCCACCAAAACCATCATCAGGCCCGCAAACGCCCCCGCTGCCGTCGGCCCCTACAACCATGCCATCCGCGTGGGCGACCTGCTGTTTTGTTCCGGACAGATCCCCCTGGATCCCGCCACCGGCCATCTGGTTGCCGGCGACATCAAGATCCAGACCGAGCGCGTGCTGGAAAACGTGAACACCGTTTTGGCCGACCAGAAGCTCACGTTTGCCAACGTCGTCAAAAGCACCGTGTTCCTGACCGACCTCGCGAACTTTGGGGGGATGAATGAAGTTTACGCGAAATATTTCACGGGAGATTTTCCGGCGCGTTCCACCGTCCAAGTCGCCGGCCTCCCGAAAGGCGCGGGGGTAGAAATCGAAGTGATTGCGCATTTTTGAAAGTAGCCGCGTTCGTGAGAACGCGGAAAATTAAACCCAGCGTCCGCGCTCTCACGAGGCGCGGCTACAAACGGTTGTCATGCCACTCGGAATTGCCATCTTGATCACTGCCGTCCTGGCCGGCGGCTTGGGCCTGCTCATCGGCGGGCTGATCGGCCGCGGTCGGGCGACGATGGCGCCGGCAGATTCGCGGCTGGAAAACGACTTAAGCCAGCGGCTCACGCAGCGCGAAGCGGAACTGGCCCAGACGCGCGAGCAGCTTTCGCAAAGCAAAACCGCGCTGGCCACGGCGCAAGCGAACCAGGCGGCGGCGGAGAAAATCCTCGCCGAGCAGAAGCAGCTTCACGAACAAACCCTGCGCGAGGCCAAAATTGCGCAGGAAAAAGCGCTGGCGGATTTGCGCGACGCCTTCAAGGCCTTGAGCGCGGAGGCGCTGAAACAGTCGGCGCCGGAGTTTCTGCGGCTGGCAGAAGAACGATTCGGGAAATTCCAGGAAACAGCCAAAGGCGACTTAGCCCAGCGGCAGGAAGCCATCAAAGGCCTGGTGGAGCCGCTCAAGCAGCAGCTGGAAACCTACCAGAAAAATTTGCAGCAGAATTCCGCCGCGCAATCCTCCGCACTGGGCGAAGTCAAAAAACACCTGGAAACCCTGGCGCAATCCAACCAGTCGCTGGCGCAGGAGACCCAACAGTTCCGGCTGGTGCTGCACTCAAATCAGGCGCGCGGCAAATGGGGCGAGGAAACCCTGCGGCGCGTGGTGGAGGCGGCGGGCATGAGCGCGCATTGCGATTTCACGGAACAGACGGCCACCGGCGAGAACCGGCCGGATCTCGTCGTGAAATTGCCGGGCGACCGCTTCATCATCGTGGACGCGAAGGTGCCGGACTTTGATTTTCTGAACGCGCTGGAATCCGCCGAGCCGGTGAAGCGCGCCGAGGCGCTGGCGGCGCACGCGACGAAATTGAAGGCCACCATCAAAGCGCTAGCCGACCGCGATTATCCGCGCCAGTTTCCGAACGCGCTGGATTATGTGGTGTTGTTCCTGCCGGCGGAATCACTGTTCAGCGCGGCGCTGGAAGGCGACCACGACTTGATTATTTGGGCGGCGGAAAAGCGGATTTTACTGGCGACCCCGGCGTCGCTCATTGCGCTGCTGCGCTCCGTGAGCGTGAGCTGGCAGCAGCACGCCCAGACGGAGAACGCACAAAAAATTGCGGAGGCAGCAGGAGAACTCTTTACCCGCGTGGTGAAATTCACGGAACACTTCGGAAAAATTCGCGACGGGCTGGAGAAGGCGAACAGCGCGTTTAATGACGCGGTCGGCAGCTACGAGCGCATGGTGAAGCCCAGCGGTGAACGCATCCAAAAGCTTGGCGGTCCGACTGCCGGCAAAGAACTGGAAGACATTCAGCCGCTGGATGCAACGCTGCGGCTGCCGCCCAGCCCCTGACGCCCCAATCCCGCCGCTCACCTAACCGTCACCAGATTGGGCCCAGCCAAGGACAGGCCCCCGCCCCGGTTGGCCGCGAATTGCGGACGGATGACGAGGTTGTTGGTGCAGGAGGCATTATTCACCCGGAAAGCCGCGCCGCCGCAGTCGGCGGCCGCCAGGTTGGTAAAGGCGTTATCCGTGCAGGCGGTTCGCGGCGCCCCGGCGTGCGCCATGAAGACGCCGTAGTTGTGACTGTTGTGAATGGTGATGTCGTAAAACCGGTTATTATTGCTGGCGCGCATGAAGATGCCCAAGTCGTTCGCTGATAATACCGCGTTGCTGATGACATTGTGGTTGAAGGCGAGATCCAGCGAAATCCCGGCGCCAGGATTGTTGTAAAGCTTCAGCCCGGTGAACAAACTATTCGTGGTCAGGTAGCAAGCCAGCCCGTCAAACTCATTGTCATACGCCGTCAGATTCCGAACAGTCAGCCGACTCACGCCCAGCGTGGTGACCAGTCCGCCGGAACGGCACCGCACCGCCGTCACGTTTTCCACCAACGAATCGCTCACCGCCTGCACGGTGATGCCGTTATTGCGGATTTCGGAACCTTCGCCCGTCGGCCGCCATAACTCGCGGCTTTGATGAACGCGATTGCCATCCACAAAAAATCCGGCAACGCACAGTTGCCGGATGGTTCGTTGGGGGGCATTTACGGGCTCCCCCAAGATGATCACCGGGCAATTGGCATTATCCACCAGATGCAGAACGCTGGTCTCCCCCGCCCCGCGCAAGTTTTGGTGATCCCGCCGCAAAACGATGGGCTGATAAACCTCGTAGGTGCCCGCCGGCAAAAGCACCTCGCCGCCGCAGTCGGGCAAGCGATCCAGCGCCTGCTGGATTTCCATACTGGTCACGCCCGCCGCCAGCTGCACCACCGGGCCGGCAAGCAGCACCGGCGCCGCCCACAAGCTCAGGAACAGTAAACCCCCCAACCCAACGGAAACGGCGGGCCCCGCCCCCGCCCGGAAGTGGCGGAGCCGATGGGGATTGAAGTTCGTCTTCATAAAAACCTCGCGACGGAACGGTTTTCAATCTGGACTCTCTGGCTAAAAGTCGGCCAGTTTTCCCAATTCGTCCACAACTTATTTTCAAAATAAGCAAAATATTATAGCCCAGCCCACGCCCAGGGATCCGAGAACAGATAAGAACCAGGGCCAGTTTTTCGACGGCGGGGACGCTTGTAACGGTTAAATTCTTTTCCCTTTGCGGCGGCGCGGGGTTATGCTCGAGCCGTTTTATGCCGCCGCTGAAAAACCATCCGCACCCCAGTCCGGCCGAAGCCGGTTACACTCTGCCGGCCGAATGGGAAAAACACGAGGCCACCTGGCTTAGCTGGCCGCATAACCCGCGGGACTGGCCGGGAAAATTCTGCCTCATCCCCTGGGCCTATGGCGAAATGGCGCGGAAGATCTCCGCCGCCGAAAATATCCGGCTGCTCGTCCGGCAGCAGCAGGACGAGGCGGCGGCCCGCCACGTTTTCAAACAAGTCGGGGTGGATTTGCGGAAGGTCCGATTCGTCACGCACCCCACGAATCGGGGCTGGATGCGCGACACGGGGCCCCTCTTCATTCAAAAAGCAAAGCGCGGAAAAACGAAAGCGGAAACCGCGATTGTACATTGCCATTTCAATGCCTGGGCCAAATACGCCGACTGGCGCAAAGACACCCACATCCCCGAAACCGGCGCCCGCATCCTGCGCCAGAAGCTTTTTCACGCCCAATGCAGCGTTCCCACCGCCGGGACCCCGTCCAGGCCGGTCGTTCAAAACTTCGTGATGGAGGGCGGCGGCATTGAGGTCAATGGACGGGGCACACTGCTTTCGACTGAGGAATGTTACCTGCATCCCAGAATCCAGGTGCGCAACCCCGGTCTGGGCAAACCAGAAATCGAGGCGGCCCTGAAAAACAATCTGGGGGTAAAAAACATTTTCTGGCTGGGAAAGGGCCTTAAAGGAGACGACACCCACGGCCACATTGACGATCTCTGCCGGTTCGTAAACGAGAAAACACTCGTGCTGGTGCGGGAAAAGAATCCCAAGGATGCCAATTATCGGCCACTGGAAGAAAACTGGGAGCGCCTTCAGGATTTGCGGCTGGAAAACGGCCAGCGACCGGGAGTTGTGGCCTTGCCCATGCCCGAGCCGCTGTATTTTTCCGGGCAGCGGCTGCCGGCGAGCTACGCCAATTTTTACATCTGCAATGCCGCCGTGCTGGTCCCAACCTTCAACGACCCAAACGACCGCGTGGCGCTGGGGATCTTGGGGGAATTATTCCGCGACCGCCCCGTCGCAGGCATTCACGCCGTGGATTTGGTCTGGGGATTGGGTTCCCTGCACTGCCTGACCCAACAACAGCCAGCGTGACGAGTTGGTGGAACAACGGAAACGGGCGGCTTTACCACTGCAGGTAATTCTGGGAAATCTGGCCGGGATTGATCAGGCCAAACATCCTCGGCACCCCGAAAAACGCCACCGCCCCCAAGGTCAGATAATCCACGGCCCGAAAACGCGCCTCTGCGCCCGGGCGGGCGCGGGCAATGACTGCTGGATCGTCAGACAAACCGGCTGGCAGGAGATGGTTTCCACCGGATATTGGGCAAGCTGTTATCAACCTAAAAACCGCAGTTCAACCACGGATGCACACGGATCAACACGGATAACCAGCACTGCTGCACCAGTTTGAACGTCGGCGTAAACAGCACCGGGTAACGGTGACGCCGGGAATCTGGGTGCGGCGCACAAGATGTCGGCCCCACCTCACCCGGGCTGCGGCCACCCTCTCCCTCCCGCTGCGCGGGACGGAGAGGAAATGAAAATGGCGAACCGGAAGACTTGCGACGGTTCGCCGCGCGAGCCGCGCCAGCGGCGAGACAGCCATTGACAAACTTTGCGG
>CAIMLG010000073.1 GCA_903842235.1 uncultured Verrucomicrobia subdivision 3 bacterium | reverse complement strand
GGTTGTCGCGCCCCTAAAAGCGGGAGCAAGCTCCCGCACTCCAGAAAAAAGAAGTCATTGACACCCGGCACTGTTGTTGGGCACATTTGGCGGTAGCATGACCGACAAACTCAGGCGCTATGTTCCCCTGCTCTGCTGGGTAGTTGCTGCCGTGGCGCTGATCTTGATCCCCTTTAAAATTCTCAGTTACGGCTATGTTCCCGGCGGCGACCTGCGGCGGCATGCGGCCCAGGCCGTGAGCCAACGGCCTTACACCGAGGTCCTGGTCATGCGCCCGGAATACACGATGGATCATAGCCCGGGCTGGGGCTGGATTCTGCGCCGGGTGCATGAACAAGCGGGGTGCAAAGTTGATGCGCTGGCCGGGTTCTCCGTCGCCGGGTTGATGCTGGCGCTGTTTTTGACGCCGATGATTTTCCAGCGCCGGCCTGAGGCGTGGATCGCCGCGCTGCTGGCCATCACGGTCGCCATCCCGGAATTGCCCACTCGATGGACTCAAGGGCGGCCTTTCATTCTGACGATCGCCATATTGGCCTGCATTCTATTGACGTGGTCGCGCTCCAGGACGCCCTCCCGAGGGCTGTTGGCGTTGACATCTGTGGGAATCACGCTCTCGGTCTGGATACACGGGGCGTGGTATTTGTGGGCGCTGCCGGTGGCGGCGTTCGCGCTGGCGGGCTGGTGGGGGGCTGCGCTGCAACTGGCGGCTTGCAGTGTCGCCGGGGTGATTGCGGGCGCGTCCTTATCGGGCCATCCAATTGCGCTGCTCAGCGAGGCCTGGTTCATGGCGTCCTCCGTGTCGCATCAGGCCATTCCCAAATGGATGCTGGTGGGTGAGTTTCAGCCCAGCACCGGCGAGGCGGTGACTCTGTTGCTGCTGGGGCTGGTTTTTGTGTGGCGGCGCACTCAAAACAAGAGCGCGGCGCAACTGCTCGCGCAGCCTGTTTTTTGCATGGCCGCGATCGGCTGGATACTCGGTTTATATGCCGACCGGTTTTGGGCCGACTGGGGCCTGCCCGCGGCGGTGGTTTGGATGGCGCTCCAGTTTGAGGATGCCCTGATTGAATGCTGGCCCGCGGATTCGCTCAATCGTCTCATCCTGGCGGGGCTGGCGGCGGCGCCTCTGTTTTTGCATACCACCAACGATCTGGATCGGCGCTATACGCGGTGCCTGGATGAATTTCATTTGGACGCGCGCAATCCGGAGTTGCAAGGATGGCTGCCTGAGGCGGGGGGGATCTTCTACGCCGCGGACATGGGCTTTTTTTACAACACTTATTATTACAACCCGCAGGCGCCCTGGCGCTACGTGGTGGGCTATGAACCGGCGCTGATGCTCGAAGATGATTGGAAAGTCTTCCGCTCCATTCAAGCCAGCGGTTTCGCTGCAAAAGCGTTCAAGCCGTGGGTGGAAAAAATGGGTCCCGGCGACCGTCTTGCAATTTACAGCGCGGCGGAGCCGGCCGTTGCCGGGGCCGAATGGAAACACGCCGGGGGCGGGCTGTGGATCGGGCGCAAGAGCAGTAAGTGAGTCAGTGAATTAGTGAATTGGTGAGTTGAACAAATGAGTTAGAACAATGCCTGGGCGGCGGCAATGTCGTGGCGGATCTGCTCTTTTAGGGCGTCAAGGGAAGGGAATCGGCGTTCATCGCGCAATTTATCGACAAAGGCCAATTCAAGGGTTTGCCCATAGATATCGGCGTCAAAATCCAGCAGGTGCGCCTCGACCTGAAAACGCGGTTCCGGGGAACGCAGGGTTGGGCGGGTGCCCAGGTTGACCACCGCGCGGTGGGTGATGCCCCCCAGGATGGCGTGAGCGGCGTAAACGCCCGACGGGGGCACGACCAAACCCGCGACATCCAGATTGGCCGTTGGAAAACCCAAAGTGCGCCCCAGATGATCGCCTTCAACTATCACTCCGCACAGCGAATAGGAGCGTCCGAGCATTTCTGCCGCGTCATAGAAATTGCCGGCGCGGATGGCTTCTCGAATCCGGGTGCTGCTGACCACGCACTCGTTGAGAGAGAGGCTGGCCACGCCGTGAACGTTGAGTTTGAGTTCCCGCCCCAGTGATTTGAGCAGTTCCAAATTGCCCGATCGCCGGTAACCAAACGTGAAATCGCTGCCCACGCAGATGCTTTGAACCCCTTTGAAATCGGCAACCAAACCACGGACAAATTGGTCAGCCGGAATTTGGCTATATGCCAGATCGAAATGGATGAGGCAGGTGGCATGCACGCCCAGGGAGGCAATGACCTCAAGGCGTTTGTCCAGGGGATAAATCATCGCCGGCGCATGCACGGGGGCCACGACGGTGTTGGGATGCCGGTCAAAGGTGATCACTACCGCAATGCCATCGTGCTGAAGGGCGTCGG
>CAIMLG010000072.1 GCA_903842235.1 uncultured Verrucomicrobia subdivision 3 bacterium | reverse complement strand
TGCTGCACCCGCATCATACCGATGTAGTAATCATGGAACCCGCCGTAGAAAAACAGCGTGTCGTTCTCCGGTTCATAATAAAAAGCGGTGCCAAAATTCGGCCCCTCATACCACACCGGTTCCCGGGAGACGGGGGCATCCGGCAGGACTCCCAGCCGGAGCACTTTCCAAGGTTGTTTGCCGTCCACAATCGCGGAAACATTGCTGGGTTCCGGCGCGCCGGTGTAACCCGCAAACGTGCAGGAACACGACGAGATTAGAATATTTCCGTCCGGCAGCACGATCGCTGACCCAATAGCATTTCCTTTTTCACCCCAAAAATTGGTGCCCGGGGAAATCACCGGATCGGGATTGGCCAGCACCCAATTGGTCAGGGTGTTCGACAATAGCACGACCGTGTGCGGCTTGGGCGCCCGGTTCCAGTCTTCACAAAAGGCGATGAACCGGTAATCGGCCCCGGCAAACGCCACGGGCGTCATCTGGGGATGTTTTTTGACATCGATGATTTCCTGTATCCGGCAATTGCCAAAAATACCGCCGAGCGTCAGTCCGGTGTTCTGCCAGGTGGTGAAATTATTGGAACCATCACTTTTCCACCACGGCAGGTTGGCCCCGCCCGGGGTGATGTAGACCTGCCCGTCGCCAAACGGATCCACCACCACGTTCATGTCGCCCGTGCATTTCAAAACGTCATCCTTAACCCGGGTCCAAGTGATGCCATCCGGCGAGGAAATAATGCCATGATAATTGTCCGCCCCGAACTTCCGCCACATCATGTAATATTTCCCGTCCGTCCATTTCCAGATCGCGGGATTGCAGACGTCGGAGGCCAGAACGGGGGTTTTCTTCCATTCCCATTTGAAATTCCAACCGTCCAGATTCGGATCAAATTCCAAACGGTCGAAGCGGGCATTGCCCCCGGAGCAAACGAGCAGCGGATACCGCGCGGCCGGCAGGTCAATCACCGTGCGGAAACTGGTCAGCGGCCGGCCGGCGGCGTCCTCCAAAAACACAATCAACCCATTGGAGTAGGGCGACCAGGCGAGTTTCAGCCGGTATTTCACCCCCGCCTGAATCCCCCCGCTTTGGCCAGCCAGATTGGCCGGAACGGCGAACTGCTTGATACGCGTTGGCGAACCGTCGGCCAGCTTGCGCCACGCTTCCAGGGTGTTGTTCGCGGCATCCAGGGTGACATAAACCCATTGCCGGCCATTCTGGGAGGAAAACCCCAGGCCCGGCCGCGCGTCGGGGGCATCCACCACAAGGTCCACCGCCAGCGCCGCTTCGGCCAGCGTCCGCCATTCGCCGCCCGTGTCGGTCTTATTGATATAGGCTTGCGTGGTGAACGCGAAATTCAAATTGGTCCCCCAGCTCTCGGCGGAGCCGGTTCCCGCCAAGGCGTTCCGGGTGGGCCGCAGGCCGCTGGTTTTCCAGTGCGTCAGCTGCCCATCTTCAAAATCATCGGTAAATCCCGTTTCCGGCATGCCCCACGCATGGGCGGCCTGGGGCTCCTCATCCAGCCCATCCGTCCGGCTGGGAAAGCCCAGCGGAATGCGCGGCGTGACGGCCACAATGGATTTTTGGAAGACAAAGGACCGCAGATTCACCAAGCCGCGGCCGGCAGCGCCCCGAAACACGAGATAGACGTCCCGGACCCCCGACTGGGCGTTGTCCACGGGACAACGGACGTCCGCCCAAGCCTGCCAGTCGCCCGTGGGGTTGAAGGGACATTTGCCCATCAATGCACCCGTGGGACGGTCGAGGCGAATTTCGATTATCCCGCTCTGGGGGCTCGCGATGCGGGCCTGAAATCCGGCCACCCCGCTGTCGAAATCATACCCCTGGTAAACCACATAATCGCCCGCATGAATGGCGCAGAG
>CAIMLG010000071.1 GCA_903842235.1 uncultured Verrucomicrobia subdivision 3 bacterium | reverse complement strand
TTGTTGGCGATCCCGGCTGTATTCTCCATGAAGGCGTTGGGAATATTCATTTGCTGGCCATCGCTGTGAATTGGGGGCAAAATGATGCCGCAGTATATGTCGGTCCGGTAATGAGCCATTACGAATTTGAACTTGGTCCCACCACGCGCAAATCAGATGCCGAATGGAAAACAGAACTTCTCAATGGTATCCAGCCACCGCAACCGGATTGGACTACATCTTATCTAGTTCCAGGCACGTTTACTTTTCCTTGGATAGTATACTGATTTGCGCTTATTTCCGCTGGAATGTCCCCATCAACTGGCCCTCCGCCAGGATGTGTCCTTCCATCGCCTTGAGCAGTTCGGCCTTGGAGGCGCCCGGTTTAAGACCGGCGAGCGTGTCGAGGGCGTAGAGTTTAAAAAAATAGCGGTGCGCCGGGCCGGGAGGCGGGCAGGGGCCACCATAGCCGGTTTTCTTGTAATCGTTCACGCCCTGCTTCCCGCCGCCGGGCAGTTCGATATTTTTGGCCATGCCCTCGGGCAGGCGGGTGGTGGTGGGCGGCAGGTCGTAGAGCACCCAATGCACCCATGTGCCCATCGGCGCATCGGGATCATCGCAAATCAGTGCGAGACTCTTGGTGTTGGCTGGCACATTAGCCCACTGCAGAGCGGGGGATAAATCTTGTCGCTCATAGGCGTGACGGTCGGGAATCGGCTGGCCTTGCAGAACACTGGGGCTGGTAAGGGGCATCTTCATAAGCGTGGGCTGGTGACGGGTTGGTGGGGATTGCAAGCGGCTAAACTGCCGGCCAAGGCAACGACAGCCAATAGAAATGTGAGCGACGCATTCATCCAGACGGGGTGTTTGCTGGTCTCACTTCTCCAGTTTTTTGGCAAGGGCAGCAAGCTAAAAATCGCCGTCGCGGCGAGTTGCGATTCGCCGGGAAGGGGGAAAACTTCGCGCCCGCCAAAGAAAAGGGCAGAGCGCCCATCATCGCTTTGGACTATTTGTTTCATGCCGTGCCTTCGGAATAATCAGTTCGATCCATATTTTCACCACCAGTCGCCGGCGGGTTGCCATGGCCTTGGCGGGCGGGATGATGGTGAGGCCGTAACTTGCCATAACCCATGAAACGATTGACCACCTTGATCCTGGTTGGGCTTCTCCCCTGGCTTGCCGGAGCCCAGACGCTCCCCCTCACCGACGGTCTCAAAGTCTGGCTCAAGGCGGACGCCATCGCCGGAGTCGTTCACGGTCAGGTCGTTACCAATTGGCCCGACGCGGCGACCGTGTTCATTAGCGGCGACGGTGCACAGAATGCCACGCTGGCTGCGGGCGGTGTTGGCATGGCGGTGTATGTGACGAACGCAATCAATCTGAAGCCAGCCGTCAGCTTCAGCAACGCGGCCCTCGCTTACTTCGGTTCACTTGGCCTAAACACCAATGAGGGCGGGCAGGCGTTTACTGTGTTTGTGGTCGGGAACAATAATAAAACCGCCATCAGCCCGGCGTTCAGCTTCGGCGACGTGGTGAATGGCGTGAGCGATGGCAAGGGCGGGGCTGGCGTTAAATGCGATGTCAGCACCGGCACCAATGGCAACAACGATGGCGCCGGGTTACGTTGGAACGATGGCCGGCGCCTGTTCAGCGGTGGCAATTTTTCCACCAACCAGTTTCATGTCGGGTTTTGGCGCATGGATGTCGGCACGGTCTATTCCAACGCGGTCTATCGGCTCGATAATATGACCTATGCGGAGACGGGCCTGAGCGGCGGCGATCAGACCATCAACCTGCTCGACGAGGGCTATTATGTGGGCGGCAGCATCAACGGCAGCACCAAGCTGCTCAGCGAAACCTTGAACGGACAGGTGGCCGAAATCCTGTTTTACAATCGCGCCTTGAGTGATCAGGAGGCGAATCAAGTGGGCTATTACCTGGAGCAGAAATACGGCTTGAATACCGCCTATGCGCCGCCCGCCACCAACAACTTGCCCAATATTGTGGTGGTGTTGATTGATGACATGGGCTTCTCCGACCTCGGTTGTTATGGCGGGGAGGCGCGCACGCCCAACATTGACAGCCTGGCGGCCGGCGGTCTGCGTTTCCGCAATTTCCACAATACCGCGCGATGCAGTCCCACTCGCATGGCGCTGCTCGCGGGCCTCTACACCCAGCAGGCTGCCACCGTGCCGGGCGACTCGTTGCCGCCCATGCGGACGGACAACAACATCACCATTGCCGAGGTGTTGGGCACTGCCGGCTACCGGACGTTTATGGGCGGGAAATGGCATCTTGGCACCACCACGGAGCAATTGCCTCGCAGCCGCGGTTTTCAGCATGTGTTTGGCACGGGATCCAACCAGGCGGGCTCGGGAGCGGATCACTGGATCGCCAGCGCGTATTCGTTTTATTCCACGAGCAACGCCATTCCGTCCCGCACCTATGGCACCAACGCGTATGATTTTTACGGCTCCGATGCCGTTGGAGATTACGCGCTGGATTTCTTGGATTATCATTTCAACCGGGCGGACCACGGCAGCTTCTTCATGTATCTGCCGTTCAACTCACCCCATTTTGATATTCAGGCGGACAAGGCGCTGGCTGAAAATACGCCGGCCGGCGGTCAGTCGTATCTGAGCAATTACACTCAGGGCTGGGATATCGTGCGCTCCAATCGTTATCAGCGAATGTTGGCGCAGGGCGTCATCAACTCCAACTTTGCCCTCGCGCCCTTCAGCGACACGCCGGGCAACGGCACCCCGGAATACGCGCCCGTGCCGGCCTGGTCCAGCCTCGGGGCCAATCGCAAAGCCGACCTAGCCCGCCGCATGGCGCTCTACGCGGCCATGATTGAAAAAATTGACCAGGACGTCGGGCGCGTGGTGGATCGCTTGCGCGCGGGCGGGCAATTGGACAACACGCTCATCTTTCTCCTGGCCGACAACGGCTGCAACGCCGAAGGCGGCATGTATGGTTGGGCGCGGGCTGGCACGGAGGTGAACAAGAATAACAACCACGCGGCGCTGACCGGCACCAATCTGACCGAAATGGGCCAGCCGTTTCGCAACGACAGTATTTCCATCGGCGGCGGCTGGGCGAACGTCGGCAACACGCCGTTCCGCATGTATAAGCACTACACGCATGAGGGCGGCACCCAAACCCCGCTTGTCGTCCATTGGCCGGCGGGCATCACCAATGCCGGGCGCTGGACGGAACAACGCGGCCATGTCATTGACCTGATGCGCACCATCGTAGAGGTCACCGGCGCCACCTATCCCACGCAATTCAACGGGCACGCGGTGCTGCCGATGGAAGGCCGGAGTCTCGCCCCCATTTTCCTGCAGCAGCCGGAGTTTGATCGCACCATCGGCTTCGAGCATGAAGCCAACCGGGCGTGGCTGGACGGGCATTGGAAGCTGGTCACCAAAAACTTTGCCTCCACCGACGGTTCTTCCATGGCCGACACGCTGGAACTGTATGACATGTCCGTGGACCCGACGGAGTTGACCAATCTCGCCCTGGTCTATCCCAGCCGGTTGCTGGCCATGGTGCAGGCGTGGGATGACTGGGCCGTCCGCGTCGGCGTGGACGCCGACCGGCTGCTGCCCTCGCCCTTTAATCCCACCCCGGCCACGAACGGGCCGGATCTGTTTCTGGATACCTTCACCCGTCCGGATGCCTGGGACGTGGACGCCAGCGCCGCTGGCATGTCCGGCAGCCGGGTGCCGCCGCTGGGGGCCAACGCCGCTTATTACGAGGGCTTTGAAGGCAGCGGCTCGCCGGATTCGATCTATTTGCTCACCGGCCGGCTGCGGTTTGCGTTCGGGTCGGGCATGAGCGAAAACGGCCTCATGCACAATTTTGTCGGGCAGGATATCCTTGACGCCGGCGGCTTCAGCGTATCCCTGCAAATCAACGCCATCAATTCCACCACCAACGATCCCCCCAATCATTACGTCGGCTTTGGGGTGGGCCTCACGCAAACCGAGGCCGCCGCCGGCGGTGATATTGGCGGCACCAAAAGCTTCCGCGGCAGTGTGGCCAACCCGGTTGGCAAAGCCGATTTCTTCGTGGAACTAAATTATGACGGTGCCGTGCAGATCTGGAGCAAAGGACAATTGCTCGAAACCCTGCCCGTGGGCGCCACCAACGGCACTTTGACGGCCAGCTTTGCGTTAAACGGTTTTTCCACCACCAGCCCGGTGACGGTGAATGTCTTCTTCAACAGGAACCTGCTCGACATTAATACCGCCGATGCGAATTCCAGCAGCCGGACTTTCACCTGGGAAAACGCCGACGCCAATTACATCGGCCTGAGCGCGCGCGCCAACGGCTACGCCGAGGTTGACAATCTGGCCATTCGCAAGCTGCCGCTGGCGGCGGGCCTGGCCGCGGAGTATGCGCTCAATGCGGGGCTGACCGTGCCGGACAGCGCACTGACAGCTGATCCGGACGGCGACGGCGACAACAATCTCCAAGAATGGCTCAAGGGCGGTAAACCCGCGCTGCCGGATCGCGGACGGCAACTGCTGGCGGTGGCGCCTTCGCCCACGGGCGAATTTCGCTTCCGCTATTACTCGCTTCAGAACGCGGCGCCGGCGGGGGTGGCTTACACCTTTCGTTGTTCCACGAATCTGAAGGATTGGACCCCCTTTACCCCGGAGGAACTTGCCCGGCAGGTGGACCAGCCGGGCTATGAGCTGGTGCAGGGCCGGGTGCCAGCGGTGCTGGGCGCTGGCCAGCGGGCGCTGTTTGTCCTGTTGGAAACCAGCGGGCCGACGCCGTGATCTGGGATTGAATGGAGCCGCCGGGCCATCGTATGCTGGGCCCATGGCAACCAACGAATCCAACGCCGCGCACCGTTTCAGTCATGTGGTGATTTTCTGGACCGACCCCGCGCAACCGAACGCCGCCGAGGAACTCCTCGCCGGCGCGAACCATTATCTCCGGGACATCCCCGGTGTGCTGCAATTTCACGTCGGCCAGATGTCGCCCAGTCCGCGCCCGGTGGTGGAGCAAAGCTATCAGGTCGCGCTGAATCTGATTTTCCCCAGCAAAGCCGCCGAGCAGGCCTATCAAGTCCATCCGCAGCACCTCGAGTTTGTGGAGAAGGTTTTCAAGCGCACTTGCCAGAAAGTCCTGATCTACGACTTTGAGTAAAATGGAAATTGTCGTGCGAAGGCCGCGAAGAACAACCGAGCTTGGAACTTTCTCCCTTCATCACCTTCGCGGCCTTCGCGCGACAAGTTTTTGTCCGCTCACGCCCGCGGATGAAACTTCCGGTGGATCTCCCGCAGCCGGCTGCCGGTGACGTGCGTGTAAATCTCCGTCGTGCCGATGTTCGCGTGGCCGAGCAGTTCCTGGATCACGCGCAAATCCGCGCCGTGCTCCAGCAGGTGTGTCGCGAAGCTGTGCCGTAGCATGTGCGGCGTGATGTTGCGCTCGATGCCCGCGCGTTTCACCCGGTCTTTGATGCGCTTCCACAACGTCACCGATGCAAACGCCGTGCCGCGCTTTCTTTTCGCCGTGCCGGTCAGGAACACATTCGCCGGCGACTGCGGCGTAATCAGCTTGGGCCGCCCCGTTTCGATAAACCGGTTCAGCGCCGACACGGCCGTGCGGCCCACCGGCACCACACGCTCCTTGTTGCCCTTGCCGATCACGTTGATGAAGCCCGCGTCCAAGTGTAATTGCTCCAGCCGCAGATTCCGCAGCTCGCTCAGGCGCAGGCCCGACGCATAAGCCAGCTCCAGAATCGCCTGGTCGCACAGCTTTTCCGGCGCGGCGAGTTCCTCCGGGGTGAGCAATTTGTCGATCTCCGAACTGCTGAGCGCCTTGGGCAGCCGCTTCCACCGGCGCGGCAGGGAAAGATTCTCCGCCACGTTCGTCGGCAGCAGCTTTTCATTCTCCGCAAACTTGTAAAACGCCCGCAGCGCCGCGATCTCCAGATAAATACTCTCGCTGCTCAAGAGTCGGGTTTTCTCCCTCGCCCCTTCGAGGGGAGAGGGACGGGGTGAGGGGTCCGCTGCCGCCGCGTGGCTACCGCGCCCCACCGGCAGGAGAGTTCGCGTGCGCTCCTGCGTGAGAAACGCCATCAGATGCTTCAGCTCCACGTCGTGCCAGTCCGCCAGCCCTTGCCGCTCCGCCCACGCCAAGAATTTGCCCAGCAACGCGGCGTAAGTCTTGGCCGTGTTGTCCGCCTGCCCGCGCTCATGGCGCAGGTATTGCAGAAAATCTTCAACGAGGGTTTGCATGTTCAAACGTGCCGCGATGCTGTCGCTGGAAAAATCTGTTGCTGCAAGCCGGATCTAAAGCTGGGAAATGCGGTTAGGTCTTGTGGTGGGTTTTGAAATTTCATCGTGGACCACTTGGTTTTACCTGCTAAGCATTGCTCGCGACCACAATGGCCGCCAAGACGTTGTTGGCGATGTGCGCGACGGTGGAAGGCCAGATCGAGCGGGTCTTTGCGAACATCCAGCAGGCCACGACGCTGAATACGAATACGCCCCCGGCATCGGCCGTCACGGCCCAAGTTGCTCCGCGATGGGATAGCCAGTAGGGAAGGTGGATTCCCGCGAAAAGCAACGACGTCAGCACGGTGGCAAGAGAGGTCGGCAAGAGGGTAAGCAGTTCCCTCATCACCAAGCCTCGAAAGAATAGCTCCTCGATCAGCGGTGACAGCAAAAACTGAAGGAACCAGAGCGCCATGGGCAGCGAGGTCAAGCTGGCCAAGGAGTAGGATTTCTGGCCGACCAGCAGTTCGATCAGCGCGATGACCAGCAAAAATGCGACCGTTGCGCCGAGGCAGCGCGACCAGTTTCGCTGATTGGGCCATGCGGACAGCCCCAGGTAATTTGCCGGAGACGCATGTCTCAGCAGGGCAGCGAAGGCCGCCGCCGGGAAAACCCACATGACCAATTTCAGCAGATTGGCATACATGGCCCGCGCGGTCGGATCGGCAATGGACTCATCAACGGCATAGAAGAACGTGGCCCGTAGTGTCCAGAGGACGAAGAACGCCATTAAGAACAAGGACAATTGCAGCGCGACTCGGCGTTGGTTGACCATATAAATATTGTGCGACTATGAATCCGTTCCGGGTTTTGTCAATTATGATGTCATCCGCCCAGCCGGGCGCTCCGCCCGAGTCCGGTAGTTGACTGGATGGGTTGCGCGCCGCCGGCCTGCGCCCTAACCTGTGGCCCATGTTTGCCGCCCGTGCCATTGATTTCACCGACCCCGCCGCCGGCTACCGCGAATTGGAAACTCAGCTCCGCGCCCTGCTGCACGGCGAGCGCGACGCCATCGCCAATCTCGCCAACGCCGCCGCGCTGATCGGGCACACGTTGCCGGACTTGAACTGGGCGGGCTTTTACCGGCTGGTGGGCAATGAACTGGTGCTGGGCCCGTTTCAGGGGAAGCCGGCGTGCGTGCGGATTCCGGTGGGCCAAGGCGTCTGTGGCACCGCCGTCGCCCAACGTCAGACGGTGCGCGTGCCGGATGTTCAAGCCTTTCCCGGCCACATCGCCTGCGATGCCTTGTCGCGCTCGGAAATTGTGGTGCCGCTGGTGAACGCGGGGAAATTATGGGGCGTGCTGGATCTCGACAGCCCGCAGCCCAATCGCTTTACCGCTGCCGATCAGGCGGGCTTGGAACGGCTGGCCGCCGCGCTGGTGGCCGCCACGGATTGGGCCGCGTAGCCGGCCCCCCGCCCCGCCCCGTTCAGCGACCCGGAGCACGGGACGCATTGATTGCGACCGCGACGCTCGCGCCGGGTTACTTGCAGGCATGGTTAGGCGCTTCGGTTGGCATCGTGAAGGCGTTGAAGAAAGGTAGAAACATCGGGGGCAAGCTGCTCGGTGTCGCCGCCATCGTGGTAAGTAATGAAGACCGCGTCGGGCTCGGATGGTCCGGGTCGAAGGTAAATGCTATCGCCATCACTGTTGGCGAACGAAACGAAGTCGCAGCCAACCCACTCGCGAGCGTCAACTAGCGTAGTCTCGTCGAGCGGCTCGAAAGTGCTGATGTAGTGAATGTCGTCATACTGGCAGCCGTTAGCGAGTAGGAGCTTGTGGTCGGCAAATAACTCGCGTAATGCATAAGGTGCCGGTCGCTGCAAATGACGCTCGTAAAACTCCCAGTCAGGTCGAAGCAGTCGCTGCTCGAAAGCGCGTCGGTCAGCGGCAAGCTTCTCGGGCGGGTTGCGCCAACGCCAGAGTGCAGCGGTGAAACGGTCATTGAGCCAGCAGAACGCAACGGCGAGAACCAGTAGCAACGCGAGGTAGCCAAGAGCCATTGGGACATACGACATAGTAAGAAGTTGTTCAGGGCTTCGTTCACCGTGAGCGCGTAGAAGCGCTTAACATTGTTGATTAGGCCGCCGGGCGTGCCCGGGTGCGGGCGCGGTGGTTTTGGTAGCAGCCTTGGTGAACATGGTTGGATGAAAGCGGACTTCCGAATTTCTGTCAAAGCTTATTCGCCGCCGCCAACGCGCCCGCCGCCCCCGGCGCGAAACCGGGTGCGCGAAGGACGCGAAGCCGACCGAAGGGCGGACACCCCTTTCGCCACCTTCGCGCGACTCGGCATTGGGGGCCAGATTGGGAACGCGGTGCCCGCGCCGCCCGGTTTGGCCCCGGTTTTTAACCAATTCCGGTGTTTTGTTGCGGTTTTGACGCTTTTCCTGACTCGGATTGCTTCAATCCTAGGTAGGAATGCTTCAGTCCTAGGTAGGAGCGATGGTTGGAGTTCACGCTTTAGCGTGTTCCCCCGCCCGAACAAGCTGAAGCTTGAACTCCAACGAGGGGCGGCGCGTGGAGCCAGCGTTGGCGTTCGGCGGGAGGCAGTTTTTCAATGGCGTAACGCAGCATGGTGCGCGGCATCTGGTGGGCGTGCTGGGTGAGAAATTTTCGGAGCATAGTTTCGTCGCGCTTGCCGGCTTCGCGCAGCATCCAGCCGACGGCTTTGTGGATGAGGTCGTGGGGATCGGTCAGGAGCCTTTCCGCGAGCTGACGGAGTTCGGAAAATTCGCCCTGGCGGATGAAATAAAAGGTGGCGAGCACGGCAATGCGGCGATCCCACAGGAGCGGGGATTGCGCGAGTTGAAATAATATATTCCGGGGGCGCGTGGCCAGGTGCCGGCCGACGATGCCGGGGGCGGAGGTGTCCACCAGATCCCAGTTGTTGATGAACCGCGTGTTGGCGAGATACAACCGGTAAATCGTTTCCTGCTCGGCGGCGCTGCCCCGGTCGTAAGCGGCCACGAGCAATAGCAGGGCGAGCAGGCGTTCCTCATGGATCGGCGAGCGCAGGAGTTTCCGGGTGTCGGCGAGGGGCAGGGCGCGAAATTCGCGGACGAGGCGCCGGGTGGCGGGCACCCGCACGCCGAGGAAGCGATCGCCGGCGGCGTATTCGCCGGGGCCGGTCTTGAAAAAGCGCTGGAGAAAAACGGCATCGCGGGCGGAGGCCCCGGCGCGCAGGCGGGCGCGGAGTGCGGGCAGGGTGATGGTGACGTTGGTGGCCATGCGGGAGCGAAGGGTTGGGCCGCGCGTTACCAGCGGCCGGGTTCAGCTGCGGTTCTCAAACAGGCTGGGCGCGGTCTGGCGGGCGTATTCGGTGCAGCGGGCGTAGATTTCCGATGGCGAATCAGATTGCAGCGCCGCTTCGGCGAGCGCCTGGGCTTCGCTGAACTTGATGCGGCGGATGATGTATTTCATCTCGTCCAAGACGCCGGGCGCAGCGCTCAATTCATCCACGCCCAAACCAATCAGGAGCGGGGCGAGCACGGGGTCGCCGCCGATCTGGCCGCAGACGCCGGCCCAGATGCCGTTGGCGTGCGCGGCATCCACGGTCAGCTTGATGAGGCGCAGGATGGCCGGATGCGTGGGCTCGTAAAGGTGCGCGACTTTTTCGTTCCCGCGATCCACCGCCAACGTATATTGAATCAGGTCGTTGGAGCCGATGCTGAAAAACTTCACCTTTTTGGCGAGCGCGTTGGCAATGAGCGCGGCGGAAGGAATTTCCACCATGACGCCGATGTCCAGGTTTTCGTCGAAGGGAATTTTCTCGGCGCGCAGCTCGGCTTTGCATTGCTCCACGAGGGCGTTGGCCTGGTTGAGTTCATCCAAGCCGGAAATCATCGGATACATCATCTTGATGTTGCCCTCGGCGCTGGCGCGGAGGATGGCGCGGAGCTGGGCGCGGAACAGCTCGGGCTGCGCGAGGCAGAAGCGGATGGCGCGCCAGCCGAGAAAGGGGTTCATCTCCTGCGCGAGCTGGAGGTGGGAGACAAACTTATCGCCGCCCAGATCCAGCGTGCGGATGATGACGGGGTTCGGCTGCAGCGCGGCGGCGACTTCGCGATAGACTTTATATTGGTCTTCCTCGCTCGGCAGGCTTTCGCGGTTGATATAGAGAAATTCGGTGCGGAACAGGCCGACGCCTTCGGCGCCATGTTCGAGCACCGCCGGCACGTCGTCCTGGGCCTCAATGTTGGCGGAGAGATGGATGGCTTTGCCGTCCAGCGTCACGGCGGGCTGATGCTGGACTTCGACAAGTTTTTCCTCCAGGGAAGCGCGCACTTTGGCGAGCTGGCCGTAGGTAAACAGCGTCTGGTCGGTGGGGTTGATGATGACGGTGCCGGTATAGCCGTCGAGCAGCGCATAATCGCCCGAGGCAATCTCATCGCTGAGGCTCTTCAGGCCCACGACGGCGGGAATGTCCAGCGACTGGGCGAGAATGGCCGTGTGCGAGGTCTTGCCGCCGATGTCCGTGGCGAAGCCCAGCACAAATTTCCGGTCCAGCTGCGCGGTGGTGGAGGGGCTGAGATCGTGGCCGACCAGAATGCAGGGCTCGCGGACACTGCGGATGTTGAAGGCATCCTTGACCTCCAGCAGATTGTCGAGCACGCGGCTGGAGAGGTCCCGCAAATCGGCGGCGCGTTCGCGGAGGTATTCATCCTCCACATTTTCGAGCACGGTGACGTAGCGTTCGGAGGCGGTGTGAAAGGCGAACTCGGCATTCACCTTTTGTTCGCGGATGATTTTCAGCACTTCCTCGATCAGCACCCGGTCTTCGAGCATGAGCAGGTGGGCGTCAAAAATGTCGGCCTCGGAGGAACTCATGGTGGCGGAGACGCGGCGCTGCACCTCCGTGATTTGCTGGCGGGTGCGGGCGAGGGCGTGCTCAAACCGGCGGGCTTCCGGGGCGACGAGGTCTTCGGTTAAGTCGTGGCGGACGACGACATGCCGGGTGAGGCGGAGGACGAGCACCTTGCCGCGGCAAACCCCCGCCGAAACGGCGATGCCGCGATACACCTTCTCTCCTTTGAGTTGTCCCGACATAGGCTGCGAACAGAAATACCCCAAGCCGTTTCTGTTGCAAAGCATTTCCGGCAAAAAAGAAAGCCCGCCCGCGGCGGGCCTTCTAAGGATGAAGATTTCAGTAATCCGTCAGGATCAGGCGCGTTCCATGTATTTGCGGGTGCGGGTGTCAATTTTGACCTGTTCGCCGGTTTTGATGAACAGCGGGGCCTGGATGACGATGCCGGTTTCGAGGGTGATGGCTTTCTGCACGTTGTTGGCCGAATCACCGCGAACGCCTTCCGGCGCGTCGGTCACGGTCAGGACAACGCTGGAGGGAATTTCCACGGTAACGGCTTTTTCTTCGACGAAGGTGACGGTCACGGGGGCATTTTCCACCAGAAAATCCTTGGCATCGCCCACGAGTTCCGCGTTCAGCGTAACCGTTTCATAGGTGGTGGGATCGGTGAAAACATAGTCGGTGCCATCCTTATAGCTGTATTCCATCTTGGTGGTGATCATGGGCACCGGCTCGATCTTCTCGGTCGAACTGAAGCGCACGTCGGAGGCTTTGCCCGTGCGGATGCTGCGGAGCGTGGCCTGCACAAAGGCGCGCAGGTTGCCGGGGGTGCGATGTTGGAAGTCGAGCACGACGGAAATGTCCCCGTTATAATTGATCGCCATGCCGCGGCGAAGGTCACTTGCTGTTGCCATAAAAAATATAGGATCGCTTGATTATTCTCTCAAAATGAGTCGCGCATCATAGCCGGAAAGGAATCGAAGGCAAGGCGCTTTTATTTTTTATCACTGGCATTTCTTGACACCACAAAACTTGGTATGCTAAAAACAGCCACCCACAATTAGATGTGGTTTTATGCGTTGTCCCAAGTGCGGCTGTCAGGAAGATAAGGTCATTGATTCGCGTGCCTCCCGAGAAGGCGCGACCATTCGTCGCCGCCGCGAATGCGCGCAATGCCGCCACCGCTTCACTACTTACGAGGAAGTCGAGCATGAAGGATTGATGGTGCTTAAGCGGGACGGTCGGCATGAGGAATTTTCCCGCGAAAAGCTGCTTTCCGGGATTCGCAAAGCCTGCCAGAAACGGCCCGTTTCGCCCAAGGTGATGGAAGATTTAGTGGATCATATTGTTGCCACGGTCACGGCCCAGTTTGAAGCGGAAGTGCCGGGCGAGACCATTGGCACGCTGGTCATGGATGGCTTGCGGGAAATTGATTCCGTTGCGTATGTCCGTTACGCCAGCGTCTACCGTCGTTTCAACGAGGCCACCGACTTCGTCTCGGAAGTCCAAAAACTGGAGGCCATGCAGTGATCGCGCTGCACTCCAACTATTTGCTGTTCCAATTGGCCGATGGCGAGAGTGTCCCGTGTTCCGCCGAAATGATTACCGTGGAGATTTCCGGCGAACCGTGCGGGGGGCTGGATCCTGAAATGCTCCACCACGCCACCGCCAGCGTCTTCCACTATTTCAAGGTGGAACTCCAGCGCGAATCCGTCACGGCGGGCGAATTTTCCCGCGCGATCGAAAAAGTCCTGCGCCATCTCGGTTACACCCTTCGTTCCGGCACCGCTCCCGAGGTCAGCGAAACCGACTTGGGTTTGCTGGCCGACGAAGCCGGGGCGGGCCTGGAGCTATTCTTTTTCCCGCGCCTCCGCGATGAACTGCGCCTCCAGCTTCGGCAATCCCCGCGCGTGGTGCGGTTTCACGGCCTGCGCGGCTGTGTCAAACAAATCGCCGGTACCCGCCGCTGGAGCAGCCGTTGCGAACGGTTGCAAGACCAGATCGTTGCGTTTTTGCGCGAGTGCCTGACCAGCGATTCGGAGAAGCCCGCTTGCGCCCTGGTGGTGGAATAGTTTTACGGGCGCTTGGTTGGGCCGGTCATTTTTTGAATTAAACCCTGACCATTCCTATGCAAACCGCATGAAAACCCTTTTTGAAAAAATCGTCGCGCGCGAAATCCCGGCGCAAATTGTTTTTGAAGACGACCTCGTGCTCGCCATCCGCGACCTCCACCCGCAAGCGCCGACGCACCTCCTGATTTTCCCCAAGCGGCCGGTGCCGCGCATTGCCGAGGCCAGATCGGAAGACCACCAGCTGCTTGGCCATCTGCTCCTCAAGGCCGCCGCCGTTGCCGAATTGGCCGGCCTCAAACCCGGCGGCTACCGGCTCGTCATTAACAATGGCGCGGATGGCGGCGAAACCGTGCCGCACCTGCATTGCCACATTCTCGGCGGCCGCCAGCTGGCCTGGCCGCCCGGCTAAATTTCTCGCGCTCCGGCCGCACTTCTGCCAGCCTGCGGGCGTGACGTGCACCGAAAAACTCCTGGCGGAACTCATCGCCCTGCCGAGCGTGAACCCGGCTTTTCTGCCGCCCCGCCACCCAAATGCCGGCGAAAAGCGCGTGGCGGATTTTCTGGCTGCCGTAGCCGCCCAAGCGGGGCTGGACGTGGAATTTCAAAAAGTTTTACCCGGTCGTTCCAATGTCATCGTTCGCCTGCGTCCCACGGGAAAAATCCAGCGCCGCATCCTGCTGGCACCGCATCTGGACACCGTCGGCGCGGACGGCACGCAGTTCATTCCCCAGCGAAAAAACGGCCGCCTGCACGGTCGCGGGGCGTGCGATACCAAAGGTTCCGTGGCCGCCATGCTGGGCGCGGTTTGTGAATTGGCGGCGGCGAAGTCGCGTCCGCGCGAAACCGAAATCGTCTTTGCGGGCCTGATGGATGAAGAGCACGCGCAGGCCGGCTCCCGCGCGCTGGCCGCCAGCGGTTTTCAAGCTGATCTCGCCATCATCGGTGAGCCGACCAGATTGCAGGTCGTGACCGCTCACAAAGGAAGTCTGTGGCTGCAACTCGAAACCTGCGGCCGGGCGGCGCACGGAGCCATGCCCCACCTCGGCAAAAATGCCGTGCATGAAATGGCGCGGATCGTGGCGGTGCTGGAAACGGATTACGCGGCGCAACTGCGGCGGCGAAAACACCAATTGCTGGGCGTAGCCACGGTGAACGTTGGCCAGATTTCCGGCGGCACGCAGCCGAACATCGTGCCGGATCGCTGCGCCATGGCTATCGACCGGCGCACGCTGCCAGGCGAAACCGAAAGTTCCGTCTGCCGCGAAATTACCGCGTTGTTGCGGGCGCAGAAGCTCTCCGCCACAATTGCCAGCGCCAAGCTCGCGCCGGCGCTGCCGCTGGAAACGGACCCGCGATTGCCGCTGGTTCGGCAATTTCTCCGCAGCGTCGGCCAAACGAAGCCCGTGGGGGTGAATTATTTTTGCGATGCCGCCGTGCTGGCAGCGGCCGGAATCCCCAGCGTGGTGTTTGGGCCAGGCGACATTGCCCAAGCGCACTCGGCGGACGAATGGATTTCGCTGGCGGCATTGGAGCGGGCGAAAGATCTGCTGGTGAAGTTTTTCAAATCCCTACCCTAAATTTTTAGCTTCTGATTTTTTCATGAGTGCCGATAAAACTGAAACGATTCCTACCGTTGACCATAAGCCCCACGCGGCATTTTTCCGTCAGAGCGGCTGGCTGATGATTGCCAACATCGGTGCCGGCGCACTGACGTGGGGCGTGCATTTTCTGGCGAAATCCAAGGCGCTCCCGGAGGCGCAATACGCGGTGTTTGGAACGCTGTTGATGGTGGTGGCTTGTCTGCCCGCCATGCCGCTGCAAATGGTTTTTGCGCAGCAGACGGCGCAGGCGCTGGCCACCGGCCGCGCGCGCCAACTGGCGGGCATGATCCGGCTGGCGTGGCTGGGCACATTCTTGGTCTGGGTGCTGGGCGCCGTGGCCGTGTTTTTCTTTCAGGACAAAATCATCACGGGCTGGCAACTGCCCGATGCCACCGGCCTGTGGATGACGGTGCTGGCGGTGCTGGTGTCGCTCTGGTTTCCGCTGTTCATCGGCATTTTGCAGGGCCGGCAGGATTTTTTCTGGATGGGTTGGACGCAGATTTTGGCCGGGGCGGGCCGGTTTATCGCGGCGGCCATTCTGGTTTTGGTGTTGGTGATGGGGGCGGCCGGCATGATGGCTGGGGTGTTTCTGGGGGTCGGATTTGCGGCGGGCATCGCCATCTGGCGGACGCGGGATTTGTGGGCGGTGCGTTCGGAAAAGTTCGATTGGAAAAGTCTTCTGCGCCAGGTGCTCCCGCTGACGTTGGGCTTTGGCGCATGTCAGTTCATGTTCACCTCGGACACCATGTTCGCCAAAGCGTATTTCAGCGACGCAGAAATGGCGCCGTATGTGGCGGCCGGAACCTTGTCCCGGGCTTTGCTTTGGCTGGTGCTGCCGCTGGCGGCGGTAATGTTTCCCAAAATCGTCCATGCCAGCGCCAAGGCGGAAAAGAGTAATTTATTTGGAATGGTGGTGCTGGGCACGGCGATCTTGGCAGCCGGGGGCGCGCTGGGCCTATGGCTGCTCGGTCCGGTGATGGTCAATATCGTTTACAAATCGAGCTATGTGGCGGCGACGACGGCGCTGCTGCCGTGGTATGCCGGGGCCATGGTGCCGCTGGCGCTGGCCAATGTGATGGTGAACGATTTATTGGCGCGCGGCCGTTTCGGCGTGGTGCCGTTCATGGTGGCGCTGGCGGTGGGGTATGGCTTCGCGTTGCCGTGGATGCTCAACCATTATCCGGGTAAACTGTCGGTGGTATTGCAAACGCTCGGCGCGTTCAACCTGCTGCTGTTTGCCGTCTGCGCGTGGTTTGTGTGGGGCGTTAAAACCAAAACAAAAATGGCGAACGGGAGCTGACGGATACGGGCAGCGGCGGATGGGTTCCGCCTCGCTCTCGATCAAAGCTATTTTCGCTCCACGGTCTTCGGTCCGGCCAGTGGCTGGGGCGCCCGCAGTTTTTTGTAAATCCACGTTTCCAGCGGGCGGAGCGGGCGGAGCAGTCGGTAAAATCGCGGCCAGTAAATCAGCCGGACGCGCACGACGGATAAAAACATCGTCAGCGAACTGCGGAACAGGGCCGAACTGACCTTGGAGCCGATCTGGTCGGTCCATTCAATGGGCACTTCCACCACGCGGAAGCCCGCGTATTTCAGGGCGACCAGCAGGTTCACATCAAACGCCAAATCGGCGATGCGCAGCGAGGAATGAATTTTTTCCGCTGCCTCCCGGCGCATTAATTTGCATGGGCATTGGGTGTCTTTGATGTGCATCCAGAACAAAAGTTCCACGATGGTATGAAAACCGCGGCTGACAAATTGCCGCAATTTCGGCTGGGCTTTATGCAGCACGCTGCCGGGCAGCCAGCGCGAGCCGATGACGCAATCCGCCTGGCCGAGGTGCCGCGCGAGTTCTAGCACCGCTTGCGGCCCGGTGGCTCCATCCGCGTCCACATAGCCGATCAATTCGCTGCGGTCGGCCAGCTTGAGCCCCTCGATCAGCGCGCCGCCTTTGCCGATGGGCGCGGGGAAATTCAGCCAAGTGATGCTGGGAAAATCCTGCGCCACGCGCCGAACCACGGCGAGCGTGTTGTCGCGGCAGCCGTTGAGCACCACCACCAGATGAAACGGGCCGGAATAATTACGCTGGAAAAAGTCCGCGTAAAGGCGCAGCACCGGTTCGATGCGCGCCTCTTCGTTGTAAGCCGGGATGAGCAGCAGCAGGCTTGGGTCTGGCACGCGGATTCAGTAGCAGAAAGCCTTCGCGCTGGCAATCTTGGGAAAAGAGTGCCCTTTGGTTGTCTTAAACTTGCGCCTGATATTTTTCCCAAATGAGCACAAAGCAGCTCGCAAAATCCTGCGGCTGTTCGTTCACCCATTTCGTCACCGCTTCTCGGGTGAACCACGCGCCGGTTTCGATCTCGTCGGGATGCAGGGTGAATGGCCCTTCGCTGGCGCAGCGGTAAACCCAGCAGAATTCCCAGCCCGTCTCCCGGCACGCATCAATCTTGAACAACCGCTCCGGCGTTTGCGCCAGATGTAGGCCGATCTCTTCGCCCACCTCGCGCACTGCGCCAGCGTCGTAAGCCTCGCCGGTGTCGAGATGGCCGGACGACGACGAGTCCCACTTGCCCTTGGCGGTGTCTTTTTTCAGGGAGCGCTTCTGGAGAAAGACCTCGCCGCGCGTATTGAACACCAGCACATGCACGGCGCGATGCCACAACCCCCGGGCATGAACTTCCCGGCGCGGCGCCTGGCCAATCACCTCGTCGCGCTCGTTAACCACATCAAAGATTTCTTCGGACATAAATAAAAAACGTTTCACCGCCAAGACCTGAAGGCCCGAAGAAAAAAACTTGGTGCCTTGGTGCCTTCGTGGTTCATTTCCCCGGCTCAAGCAACTGCGTGAGGCGCACAAACTGTTCGAGACTCAATTTCTCCGCGCGTTCCTGGGGCGAGATGGTTAACTCCGCGAAGGCGGCTTCCAGTTGTTCCTTGGGCCAGTCTTGTTTCAGCAGTTTCAGCATCATCTTGCGCCGTTGCGAGAAGCCGCGCTTCACGATTTTCATAAAGGTGGCGCGGAGGTTTTCCGACA
>CAIMLG010000070.1 GCA_903842235.1 uncultured Verrucomicrobia subdivision 3 bacterium | reverse complement strand
CGTTGGCCGTGAAATCCGCGCCCGGCCACAACGTCATTTCCGAGTAGGCCGCACCGCCATACAGGGTGAGGCAGCCATCCGGTAAAACCGCATTGGGCAGGCTGTAGGCGCCAGCCAGATCCACATAATTTGACCCGGTGGCGGCCCCCGCCCGGCCGGACCGCAAATTGCCATTGCTGGAGGTTGAAGTGACGCTCGAACCGTTGGTGATGATCAAGCGCGCGGCGTTGCCGGCCGTGGCATCCGGGATCACGCGGCCCTGACTGAGGACTGTGGCGCCATCGAAAACCATCGTGCCAGCGGTGACGTCCAGAGTAATATTTAGGTTGGTGTAATTAACCAATCCCTTCATGGTGAGAGTGCCAGGCCCCTGTTTGATGCTGACGGCACCATTGGTCGCCCCGCCGGTAAACAGGGTCTCGCTGTTGATCGTCAAGGTGCGGGCGCCCCCGTTGAAATCCACCAAATTGGTCAAGGTGAGCAGCCCGGTGTCGGTCACGTCGCCCAGGGTCGAGGCGGCTATAACCTTGATCACATTGGGCAATGTCCGGGCTGTGGCGCCATCCGAAGACAGGGCGCCACCACTCAGGAGCACTAAACCGCTGCCCAGCGCGTTATTGTCACCTAGGCGGATTCGGCCGGTGGTGATCGTGGTGCCCCCGGAGTAGGTGTTGGCCTGATTAAGGGTCAAAGTTCCTGCCCCCGCCTTGGAAACGAAGCCGCCTCCTTGAATGGGGCCGGTCCCGGAAAATACATAGTTCGAACTGGTATTGTTGAAGTTTACGCTGCCGGGCGCGACCGCACTGGCAATGTTCACCAAAGTATTGGCGGCCGTGTCGTCGAACAGGAGATTGGCCCCGTCGGAATAGGCGTAACCCGTGAGCCCGGTGAGGGTATCCACCCAGTTGACGGTGGCGCTCGTGCTCCAGTTGTTATTCGCCGTGGCCTTCCAGGTGAGCCCCAAGGCCGGTGACGTATAGGAGCCAAGGGCGGTCACCGAGAAAGTATCATTGGTAACGGCGGTAGCCGAGCGTTCCTCGCACCCGAGGTAAAACGCGCTGTTCCCCCCCCAGTTGAATGTTCGACCAGTGACCACATTCGTTGGACTGCCCCCGCCAATGCCCGTCCACAGTACCGTGTAAGCCACCGGGGATCCCAAGGTGGTGTTGGTTACCGCCATGTCGATCCGCAGCGTGCCGCCCACAAAAGCCCCCCCCGCCCCGCTTAACGGCACGGCGATGAAAGAACTCGCCAAATTTCGGCCGGCCGGCGCAGTGTCATAAACAATAATGAATCCCTTTGTGGTTTCACCCACGAATAAATCGGCGTTTTTTTTCAGCCATTGATCCGTGGTCCCGCCGTTGGTCCCTGCCGCATAGCCAAAGCCTGCCCCAAGGCCAACATAGCGATCGTAATTCGTCGGCCCCGTGGCAGCGCCGGTCGGGGCATTGGTGAGCACCATGCTGACGGACACGATGCCGGTTTGCACCAGATTGGCATAGTTATAGTTGTTGAACACATACACAGTGTGCAAATTCCCCCCAATTTTTAACGCGTTCCCGGCGATCAGGGAGTCGTTGGCGTTGGGAATATAAGTGTCATTGGGAGTAAACCAGATGGTATTTCCAGCACCCGGCAGGAGGGTTCCATTGGTGATGAGCAATCCACCCATGCCGTTGGTGACGGCATCCAGAATGGTGTTGTTCGCACGATCAAAAGTGTCGGAGAAGAAGACGGTGTCTGCCTGTACGCGTGTGACGGTGGTCATCGCCAGCGCAGCGATGATCAGGGCCATAGCCCCTAAGTGACGGATGGGTTTTGTGCTCATAAGGGTATTTTGGTTTTTAAATGCCGTGATTCTTGTGCATCACCAAGACGCGAAATACACATGAATTACGGAACAAACAACAATAAGATGGGTATTGGTTTGGGCAATCGTCCAAAGCGATGATACCGCTGGAGGATTGTGACTTGGCGGGAGTGTCCGCCGTGTTTCTCTTGCCTGGAAGTGAAGGTGGGGGCCGAATGTTAAAAATATACAATAAGTTCAACAAGAGCTAGTTGCGAAAAATGTAGCGATGCGGTGGCGATAATCCCTGACAAATTAGCTCGCGGGTTTGCCACCAAGCATGAATGGCGGTCATCGCTTTTGCTGGCGGATCAAGATCAATAAAATTCGAGCCGCGACAAACCCACATCTGTGAGCGCCTGGCCATTGATCCGGGCGCGGTGGCAATGGACGGTCAGCACGTTGGTGCCGTTCGGGATCAGGGCGGCTTTCCCCGCCTCGGTGATACCTTCCATGACATACCCCGAGGTGCGGCTCGTGGATTTGTCCGCCAAGACGCCGTTGAGGTAGATTTCACATTCTTCCCGGTGGGCGACGGTGAAAACGAGTTCGGCCATTTCTTTCGGGGTCAAAGTGCCGAGCGTGAATTCGCGGCGCAGCCAGATGTCTGATGTTCGCCATGGGGTGCGGCCATTGGGGCCAAAAGCCGCCGGCCCGGTGGTCCAGCCGGAATCATCAAATTTGGTCGCAAACCAATCGGCGGCGGGCGCATTGGTGGTGTATTTCCAGTTGATGGCTTCTTTCTGCGAGGTGGGCACCACCGGGGTGATTTTGATCTGTTTATGAATGGCTTTGAGGTTGATCGCCTTGATCTGATTCGCATCTGTCTTCATCACCCGGTCATAGGTCAGCAAGCCGTTGCCTTCATTTTCCACGTCCGTGATTTCGGTATAGACCGCCGCGCTCAAGCCCTTGTTGGATTTTAACTCAATCAGGTTGTTAATGAACTCCTCATATTTACGCGACAACGCATTGGTGTCCGCTGCCTTGGTGTAGGTGCCGGCGGTTTTGGCCGGATCCCAAATATGGCCGGGGAGCTGGCAGAAAATGCCACCGAATTCACCGCACGCCCGCACTTGGTTGGTGGTGTCGGGACAGCTCGGGGCCGGATAGCTATGCACGTCAAAGATGTCGCCGGCCCCAACATGCGGGGAGCCGCTGCCTTGATTGACGAGACGGGACGGATCTTTTGCCTGGATTTCGCCGACGAGATCCGCCACATCGTGCTGCCCTTGGTTTTCATTGAAGATCACCCACATGATGATGGCCGGACTGTTCCAGCACGTTTCCACCATGCGATTTAATTCCAAGCGAAATTGCGGTTTGTCAATCGGCTGGGGATTGCGGGTGTAGGAATTAACGCTGGGCATGTCCTGCCACACCATGATGCCCAGTTTATCCGCCCAATAATACCAGCGGGCACGCTCCACCTTGATGTGCTTGCGAACCATGTTGAAACCCAGCGCCTTTTCTTGCTCGATATCGAAGCGCAGCGCGGCATCCGTCGGCGCGGTGTAATTGCCGTCCGGCCAGAAGCCCTGGTCCAGCGGCCCCAACTGAACCACCACCTGATTGTTCAACAGCATTTTCGGGATGCCGTCCACCGTGGCGACGGAAATTTTCCGCATTCCAAAATAGCTGGTGACGGTATCGCTGTTTTTTCCGTTTTGCACCGTGGCCACCGTCAGGTCGTAGAGGAACGGTTGTTCCGGCGACCACAGTCGCGGATTCGGCATGGGCAAACTCAATTCCGTATTGGGCGCCCCTTTGAGGGTGGCCACCGGCAGGCCGTTGCTGGTCACGGTCGCCTCCACAGAGACGCCGTCCGCCGCGAACGTATTCACGGTCAGCCGCAGCCGGGCTTGATCCACGTCCGGCACGATTTTCAAATGGTTGACGCCGGCGGCGGGCGCGGGTTCCAGCCATACCGGCTGCCAAATGCCGCTGGACGAGGTATACATGATGCCCTGCGGGTGCAGCGTCTGTTTGCCGCGCGGTTCGCCCGCGTTATCCACCGGCGCATAGACGCGCACAATTAATTCCTGCGGCCCGCTGCCCTTGAGTTGGCTGGTAATGTCGTAGGTGATCGGATCGTAACCGCCTTTGTGAATGCCGACGCTAGTGCCGTTGATGAAGACTTCCGATTCCCAGCTCACGGCGTCAAGGTGCAGCAGAATCCGCTGACCGCTCCACTTGTCCGGCACCGTAAACGTCCGCCGATACCACGAGCGCGGATGATAGGTCATCACGCCAGAGAGCGCCGATTCCATGGGGTAAGGCACGAGGATTTCTTCCGCCAGTGTTTTGTCGGCAGGCACCGCGTCATTGGTTTCGCCCGCTTGAAATTGCCAGAGGCCATTTAGGTTCAACCAGTCGGCTCGCACCATTTGCGGGCGCGGATATTCCGGCAACGGCGCTTTCGGATCCACCTGGCTGGCCCACGGCGTCATCAAGGGAGCCGTTTTCATCTGCCAGGCCGGCGCGGCAGCGGGCAGCAGGGCGAAGGTGGAAATAACCAAAGGGAGTATTAATCGAGAGTTCATAGTGATGCGGAGAAGAGACGTTGTTGAGGTTTGGATTGTTACAGGTTTTGGCGGGCGACCGTCAGCCGCGCGGCGGATCATGGGACGGTTTCTGATCAGGCTGGGATCGCTGCATTAATCCGCCGAGGTCTTTTGCCCGCCGGAGGGTTTTGGCAAAACGCTCGCGCGTTTGGCCCAGGCGTCCCATTTGGCGGTCAGGTCGTTCACCCGCTCGGGTTCCTGGGCGGCGAGGTTGTGCATTTCCGTGCGGTCTTGGGCGAGGTTATACAATTCCCACGGGGACGCATGGGTTCGCACCAGTTTCCAATCGCCATCAATGACGGCTTCATTTTCCTCATGCTCGCGGAACATTGGATAGCTGGTCAGTTTACCGCCGGTGAAGGCCGGCGCAATGCTGCGGCCTTCCATCGGCAGGATTTTGTGGCCATTGAATTCCGTGGGATACGTGGCCCCCGAAACCTCCACGCAGGTGGCCATGATATCGATGATTTGCGCCCGCTCTTTGATGATCGAACCGCCAGCCTTGATCCCCTTCGGCCAATGCGCAATGAAGGAGGTGGCAATGCCGCCTTCGTGCTCGAAATGTTTGAAATAGCGGAAGGGGGTGTTTTGCAGGGTGGCCCAGGATTCGCCGCAGAACACCGTGGAATCGGCCGAACCCAGCTCGCCGTTGCCTTTTCGCGTCGTGCCGTTGGGGCCGCCTTCCGCATTGCCGCCGTTATCCGAGAGAAAAAGGATGAGCGTGTTATCCAGCACGCCTTGTTGTTTCAAATCCGTCACCAGCCGGCCCACGCCTTGATCCATGTGATCCACGCAGGCTGCGTAAATCGCCATGATGTGGTCAAATCGATCCTTCTGCTTTTCGTTCAGGCTGTCCCATGGAGCGACATCCTGAATAGCGGGCAGGGATTGGGGCAGCGGCGACAGCGGCCAGGAGGCATCAATGATTCCGTGGGCCCGTTGCCATTGGTAACGCTGCTCGCGCAGTTTGTCCCAGCCGGCCAGATATTTGCCCCGGTATTTGGCAATATCCGCCATCGGCGCCTGCAGTGGAAAATGTGGCGCGTTGTAGGCCAGGTAGAGGAAAAACGGTTTCTTCTCCGCCACCGCTTGATTGACGTATTTGATGCCGAAGTCCGTCAACAAATCGGTGGTATACCAGTCTTTTGGCAATTCCGGGCTGTCCTTGGGCAGTTGTTTGCCATCCAGCCAGAAGCTCTTGCGGAACGGCGGCTGCCCCTGTTTGTCCAGCAGGGCATAATAAAATCCGCCGTCAATGGAGGAGAGGCCGTGATCAAAGCCGCGCTGCCAGGGTGAGGGATTGAAATTGGTGCTCCCCACATGCCACTTGCCGCAAATGGCCGTGGCATAGCCGGCACTCTTGAGCACTTCCGCGAGCGTCACGCATTGCTGGTTGAGATAACCTTGATACGCGGACGAACCCTCATTCTCCTGCATGAGTCCCACGCCGGCTTGATGGGGATAAAGCCCTGTCAGAATGGATGCCCGGGAGGGGCAGCAGCGGCTCATGTTGTAAAACTGGGTGAAGCGCAAGCCGCGGGCCGCCAGTTGGTCAAGATTGGGCGTCTGAATCTCGCTGCCGTAACAGCCCAGGTCGGAATAGCCCATGTCGTCGGCGAGAATGACAATGATATTGGGCTGGGCGACGGCGGGTTTTACCGGTTCCGCCGCGCGGAGGAAGCTGGCCGATGCCAATAGGAACGAAAGCAGGAGACGTGTTGATTTCATGGCTTCAAATCAGGATAGTAAGGGATGGTAAGGCTTCGTCACTTCCAGTCATCCGTGCGAAACGGGGAAGCCGGCAGTCCCGCGCCGTTATAGAGATTACACGTCGGAAAATTTTCCCAAGCATAACGGACTGCAACCGGCTGCTTCACGGCCGGGTTGGAAACCATCACCTGATTTCCCTCAATGCGCGCTTGGGCGGGCTGCCATTGGTGGTCCGCGCCGGCAACGACAAAGCCGGTGAGCGCGCCGCCTTGGGCGACCAGCCCGCCCTCCGCGTGCGAAAAGCTCACCCGCACTTTGCCATCGCGAACTTCGTGGCTGGCGGGCAGCGGGCCGGAAGTCGCCGCAACTTTCTGGCCATAAACCGTGCCCAACGCCCACAGCGCCAGCCGGTGCCCAACCTCCTGTTTGTTCTTCGGGTGAATGTTCTTTTCCTCGCCGATGTCAATGTTGATGCCCATGCCGGTCTGGGGCAACGTCAGGGTTTTGAGCATCGCTTCACGAATCGTCGGCCAGTCGCGGCCCTTGGCTTCAAAATTCGGCAACTGCGCCCAGGCGAACGGAAACTCATAACCCCAGCGCGTCCGCCAGTCTTTGACCAGCAACGGCAATTGATATTGGTAGAAGGGCGCCTTCGCCGGGGCGGAGTTGGCCTCGCCCTGATACCAGATCGTGCCCCGAATGGCGTAAGGAATGAGCGGCGCAATCTTGCCGTTGAACAGGCCGCCGAGGCTGGCATTGCGCGCGCGGGCGGCGGCATTGGTGTTTTTCACCCCGGCGGGCGGCGCGGTCACGGCGGCTAAAAAAGGTTCGAGTTCTTTCACCACCTTTTGTGCTTCGGGCGCAATCCACGCCTCGATCGGGGTGCCGCCCACGGACGAATTAATCAGGCCCACGGGCACCCCGAGATTTTTTTGCAGCTCGCGGCCAAAGAAAAACAACGCGGCGGAAAAATCGCCCACCGTATCCGGCGCGCAGATCACCCACCGGCCCTGGCTGTCGGCTTGCGGGGTGGCGGCGGCTTTGGATTCCTCGCGGAACATGCGCACGGTCGGCAGGTTCGCCGCCGCTTGTTCCTGGGCGAAATCCTTGGCCTGTTTGACCATCAACGCCATGTTCGATTGGCCGGAGCCGAGCCAGACTTCGCCCACCAGCAGGTCATGGAGCACGAGGGTTTGCTGGGTGGTCAGCGCGGTCACCGTCAGGTCGTGTGGCGCGGCGCTGGCTGGGAGCGCGTCCAGCTTGACCAGCCATTTTCCCGTCGCGTCGGCGCTGGCCGTCTTGGTCTGCCCGGCGAACTGCACCTGCACCTTGGTGCCGGGATCTGCCCAGCCCCAAACCGGCACGAGCGATTCGCGCTGTAACACCGCGTGGTCGGTGAAAACACCGGCGACCTTCAGATCAGCGGCGTGGAGGACACTGGCTGAAGCCAGCAACAGTAGCAGTAAAAGCCGACTCAGTTTCATAAATGAATCAATCGTTTGACGGTGGGCCACGGGTTGGAGGTGACTTTAACCCCTCACCCCACCCGTGCCCCTGCCCGAATTATTCTTCCTCGCTGCGCGGCGCAGCACTTCCCGGCTTGGCCGCCGCCGGAGCGGCGCTGTTAAAATGCGGCAGGCTCTGCCGCCATTGCAACGCCAGGGCGCGGAGGCGGGCGGTTTCCACGGGTTTTTCCGCCGCCAAGTTTTTGGTTTCCTTGGGATCCGCCGCCAGATCGTAAAGTTCAACGCTCGTGCCGTCGGCATTGATGAGGAGCTTCCAATTGCCGTCGCGCACGGCGACGTTGGGCGACTTGTCGGTGGGATCGGGGCGGGGATACAGGTAGCCCGTGGCGCTGCGGCCGTATTCCCAGAACAGCGACTTGGCGCGCGTCGCGTCGCCGCCCAGCCAGGCGGCTTTCATATCCGCGCCGTCGAACGCGGCCTCCTTCGGTGGCGGCACGCCGACCAGCGAACAAATCGTGGCGAAATAATCCACGCTGCACACCACCGAGGTGTCGTTGACCTTGCCGGCGGGAATTTTGCCGGGCCAGCGGATCATGAGCGGCTCGTGTATACCGCCCTCGTAAAGACTCCATTTCATGCCGCGCTGGCCGAGCGTGCGCGCATGTTCAAAGGACGGCTCCGGGCCGTTGTCCGCCGCAAACACCACAATCGTGTTGGTCTCCAATCCCATTTCACGCAATGCGTCCAGAAAGCGGCCGATCTGGTGATCATATTCGTTCAGCACGGCGCGGAAATTATGCTGGTTCTGCGGCAGGCCGGGGCTGGCGGTGCGGGTCAAGGCCTCCGCGCTCGGGGTGTGCGGCGTGTGGACATCCTGCGGCCAGAGCTCCAGATAAAACGGCCCGGCCTTGTGCCGCTGGATGAAGTCAATGCTGCGGTTTACCCAGTATTGCGTGAAGTCGTAGCGGAAATAGGTTTTGCCATCCTCGCTGTTGAGCGTTAGCCGTTTCGCGTTGCCAAAATTTTCAAAGCGCGGCCCCATGCCCTCGCAGTTGACGTGCGACTCGTCGAAACCATAGGCCGCCGGGAGCGGCGCGTCCTGCACATCGCGGCCGCCGCCCATGTGCCATTTGCCAAAGTGGGCGGTGGCATAGCCGGCCGCTTTCAAGGTGCGGGCCAGCGTGGGCAGCTTGGGATCCAGCCAGTCCACCTGTTCACATTGCCGGTTGCCGGCGCGGTCATGGAGATAGCTGTTGATGCCCACCCGGCCGGGGAACATGCCGGTGGTGTAGGCGGAGCGGGACGCGGAACAAATCGGCGATGCGACATAGAACTGCGTGAACTTGGTGCCCTGGCTCGCCAAGCGATCCAGATTGGGGGTCGGGCCTTGCGTGCCGCCGTAAGCGGTCACGTCGCCGCGCCCCATGTCGTCGGTGAGGATGAAAACGACATTGGGTCGGGCCGGTTCCGCCGCGTGGAGCAGGTTGAACGAGGCCAGCAGCAGGGGAAGCAGGAGTCGGGTTGATTTCATAGAAAGGTTATTCGCTTTGGTTCTTTTTGCCGCCGGTCTGGATCATCGTCACGGGTTCGCCAGCCAAAAGCGGCTGGCCGAAGACTTTTTCCTGATCGCCTTGGGCTTTCATCCACGCTCGGAGCTCGGCGCGCATGGCAGCGAGGCGCTCGGCGTGCTTCGGTTCGGCGGCGAGATTGCGCCTTTCATGCGGGTCGGCCTGCAGATCGTAGAGTTCCTCGGCGGGACGCTCCGTGTAGCGTTTAATCACTGCGGCGGCGGCGGGATTGGTTTTGGCCGCCGCCACGAAGCTGGTCCAATACGACTGGAGATTGCGCTGGTTCGAACGGGAAATGTGCGAGTGATGTTGGAATTCCGGATGCAGGTTGAGGATGTATTTCCAATCGCGGGTGCGGAGGCTGCGGCAGGGATAGACATTGTAATCGCCATCCCCGCTGTGGGCGGCAAAGGTGCGGTCGCGATGCGTGGTGGCGGTGCCGCGGAGCAGGCCGGCAAACGATTTGCCGTCGAGGCCATCCGGAACTTTGCCGCCGGCCAGTTCAATGAACGTGGGCAGCAGGTCGGGCAGACAAATCGTGGCGTCGTTGGTCGTGCCCGGTTTCAAATGGCCGGGCCACGTGACCAGGAATGGCACCCGCGTGCCGGCATCGTAAAGGTCCCACTTGGAAAACGGCAGCGCCGCGCCGTGGTCGGCGGTGTAAACGAAGAGCGTGTCGCCGGGGACATTTTTTTTCACCAGCGCGCGGACTTCGCCGAGCAGTTCGTCGGTTCGGGAGGCCGAAGTGTAGTAGTTGGCGAGCTGTTCCCGCATGGCCGGCGTGTCCACCAAGGTGGGCGGCAACTGGAGCGCGGCGGGTTGGTAAGCCTGATTCTCCAGCCAGGGCGTGTGGGGAAAATGCGAGCCGAAGAACAGGCAGAGCGGCTTGGTGGCATCGCGATTGTTCAGGAACTTGACCAGTTCGTTGGTACCGCTGGCGCCCACATTGGGGCCGGCGATGTAATCGAAGTTGTAAAGCTTGGCCCAATCGCCATGAGTCACCTTGCCGATGGCGGCGGTTTCATAACCGAGGGCTTTGAAAACGGCGGGCAAGTTGGTGGTGCTGGTCCGGGGCGGCAGGTGGTTGGGCTCGGCGCCATTGCGGGCGGGCCAGAGCGCGGTCAGCATGGCGCTGCGGCTGGGGCCGCAGCTCGGCGAGGCGTTGAAGGCGTGGGTAAATTTGACGCCCTCGGCGGCCATCTGGGTCAGATTGGGTGTATGGATGTCCGTGTTGCCGTAAGACTCGGAAAACAACATTCCGTGGTCGTCGGAAATATAGACCACGAAGTTGGGGAGCGCCGACTTGGCTCCCGCCTCCGCAGCTTGCCCGAGCCAAGGCCAAGCCACCAGACCCGTGCCCATGGTTCCGGAGAGCTTGATAAAGTCGCGTCTCGGTAGATGGTTCATATTCGATTTGCCGGCCTCAAGTATTTCGTCTGACGATTGTGGTTGGGGCTGGAATCTGTTCATTCCTCCGCGTTGGCCGGTGCCTTGCCGGGTTTGGCTTTGGCCGCGCGTCCGATCATGGTGACGGGCGCGCCAAGGAGCAGCGGATTGCCGAAGACTTTTTCCTGATCGCCCTGGGTTTTCATCCACGCCCGGAGTTCGGTGCGCAAGGCGGTCAGCCGGTCGGCGTGCTGCGGTTCGGCGGCGAGATTGTGCATTTCATACGGATCCGCCTGCAGATCGTAGAGTTCCTCCGCCGGCCGTTCAATGCAGCGTTTTACCACCGCAGCCGCCTTGGCATCGGTCTGCGCGGCTTCGAGCCAGGTTCTCCAATAGGCGTAACCGTCCACCGGCCGGGGCGAGCGGGAAATCCAACTGTGATGCTGGAATTCGGGATGCAGGTTGAGGATGTATTTCCAATTCCGCGTGCGCAGGCTGCGGGAGGGATAGACGTTATAATCGCCGTCGCCGCTGCAAGTCGCGAAGGTGCGGTCGCGGTGCGTGGTGGTGGTGCCGCGCAGCAGTCCGGCAAAGGATTTGCCGTCGAGGCCGTCAGGAACTTTGCCGCCGGCCAGTTCGATGAACGTGGGGAGCAAATCCGGCAGACAAATCGCGGCCTCGTTGACGGTGCCCGGTTTCAAATGGCCGGGCCAGGTAACAATAAAGGGCAGGCGGGTGCCGGCATCGTAAAGATCCCACTTGGCAAAGGGCAATTGCGCGCCGTGATCCGCAGTGTAAATGAAGAGCGTTTCGCCGGGGACATGTTTTTGCGTCAGCGCACGCACCTCGCCGAGCATCTCGTCCGTGCGGGAAACGGAAGTGTAGTAGTTGGCGAGTTGTTCCCGCATCGCCGGCGTGTCCACCAAGGTGGGCGGCAGCGTGAGCGTGGCTGGATCATATTTTTCATTCTTGAGCCACGGCACATGGGGAAAGTGCGGGCCGAAAAAGAGACAGAGCGGCTTGGCGGCATCGCGGTTGGTCAGGAACTTGACCAACTCGTCGGTGCCGGTGGCGCCCACATTGGGGCCGGCCATGTAACCGAAATTGTAAAACTTGCCCCAATCATTATGGGCCACCTTGCCGATGACGGCGGTTTCATAGCCGAGGGTTTTAAGCACGGCGGGCAGGGTGGTGCCGGCCCGGGGCGGCATGTGGTTGGGCTCGGCACCATTGCGGGCGGGCCAGAGCGCAGTGAGCATGGCGGTGCGGCTGGGGCCGCAGCTCGGCGACGCATTGAAAGCCTGGGTGAACTTGACGCCCTCGGCGGCGAGCTGGGTCAAATTGGGCGTGTGAACCTCGGGATTGCCATAAGGCTCGGAAAAGAGGCCGCCGTGGTCGTCGGAGATATAGACAATAAAATTCGGCAGCGCCGCCTTGTTCCCAGCTTCCGCCGCGTTGCCCAGCCAAGGCCAGACGGCCAAGCCGGCGCCCATGGCCCCGGAGATTTTGATGAATTCGCGTCGCGGTATTGGGTTCATGTTTAATTTACGGCTGATCCAGTGATTGCTGGTTAGACGATTTTAAGGGTGCCCTTGGTTTCATCTTCCTTACATGCGCGGTTTTGGCTTTAACGGTTCCCGACGCAAGACCGTGGTGATCCGGTCGATTTCGGGCAGGGCATGGGCAAAAAATTGTTTAAAGCCGCGGCATAAATAATTCAGCCCGGGTTCGCCGTCCGGCGTGCGGATGAGCCGGTTTTTGGGGCATTCGCCCCAGCAATCCGTGAGATAGGCGCACTGGCGGCAATACTGTGGCAAGGTTTCGCTTTTGGCGCGGCCGAACTTGGTTTGCTCCCGCGAAGCCACCAGCTCGCCCAAGGGTTTGGCCTGGAGGTAGCCCAGCCGGTATTCCGGATACACGTAATGGTCGCAGGAATAGACACTTCCGTCGTTTTCCACGGCCACGCCCCGGCCGCAATTTTGGGTGTAAATGCACATCTGGGAGGGCAGGCCGAGATGCTGGGCCACCAGGGTTTCAAAATGGTTGACCATCACGGTGCCGAGGTCCCGGCTCAACCACCGGTCAAACACCTTGCTCAGAAAATAGCCCCAGTCTTCGGGATCCACCGACCAGTCGGTGACAATGGAATGAGGGTGGCCCGGCCGCGCTTCGGGATCGCCCTCCTTCGGGAGATCGGCGGGGTTCCACTTTTGCGGGGCCACCCGGTCGAAATGTTTATGCTCCACAATGGGAATGAACTGGAGGTAAGTGGAATTGAGCTCCTGGCGCAAAAATCGATAGACATCCAGCGGGCGGCGGCCGTTGAACCGGTTTACGCAGGTCAAGGTGTTGAAGGGCACCCCGTGCCGCTGCAGTCGTTGGGCGGCGGCGAAGACCAGATCGAACGTGGGCTTTTTGCCCTTGGTCACGCGATAGCGATCATGAATCTCCTTGGGGCCATCAATGCTCAAGCCCACGAGAAACCGGTTTTCCTTGAGAAAACCGCACCACTCGTCGTCGAGCAGCGTGCCGTTGGTCTGCAAATCATTCTCAATGCGCTGGCCCGGCTTGGCGTGCTTTTTCTCAAAGGCGATCACCTTGCGGAAAAAAGCCAGCCCCAGCAGCGTGGGTTCGCCGCCTTGCCAGGAGAACACCACCGAACCGCCGGGGACGCCTTCGATGTATTGCTTGATGAACAGCTCCAAGGTCTCATCCGACATCCGCCCCGAGCCTTGGAGCAGGTTTTCCTTGCTCAAGTAATAGCAATAGGTGCAATCGAGATTGCAGGTGGCACCCACCGGCTTGGCCATCGCATGGAACGGCTGGGGGCCCGGGCTGTCCGGCCGCCGGGGCGCGGCGGGCCGGTCAAAGGGCATCGGCGGATTGGGCTTCATCGGCGGGCTCGGCATCCGGCACCAACGGGGCGCAGGTGGCCGGCAGTTTTTATGGATTGGCCTGCGCGCCCTTGGCCTTGGGTTGCAGCGGGCCCAGCGCCGGCACCGCGTCTTTCATGTAGGTTTCCAGCCGGGCCCGCATGGCCTGGACCCGCTCGGGTTGGGCGGCGGCGAGGTTCTTGGTTTCGGAAAGGTCCTCCGCGAGGTTGTAAAGTTCGACGATTTCGGCCCGCGGCGCGGCGGCGGCTTTTTCTTCCGGTTGTTCTTCCACATCCTTGGTCGAAGACGGCGTGCGACCACCGCCCGGATTGACCAGCAGCTTCCAGTCCCCCATGCGGAGGGCGTAACGCCGCGGGGTGCCGGCGATCAAAATGGCGTCCCGGTCAGGGGCCTGGCCCTGCGTCAGCAGCGGCCAGATATCCGTGCCATCCACCGGCAACGGTTGGGCCGGGTCGGCGCCGGTCAGCTTGGTCAGGGTGGGATACCAGTCCACGAGATGAACCGGGGCGGAAACTTTTTTACCGGCGGGAATCTGGCCGGGGAAAATGGCAAAGGCGCTGGAGCGCACCCCGCCTTCATAAGTGCTGCCTTTGCCGGCGCGCAGCGGGGTGTTCATCGTCCGGTCGCCGGGGAAAGGCCCGCCGTTGTCGCTGGAGAAAATGATGAGCGTGTGGTCATACATTTTGGCGGCTTTGAGCGCGGCTACCACCTGGCCGATGGCGTCGTCCACCGCCGTCAGCATGCCGGCCACCATTTGCCGATTGGGCGGAAGATTTTGGTAAGGATTGGTGTAGTTGGTCGGCGCCATGTAGGGCCCATGAATGCCGTTGAACGGCACATAGAGGAACAGGGGCTTGTCTTTGGCTTGTTCCTGAATCAGCCGGATCGCTTCCTGGGCGATGAGCAACGTCGAGTAGCCCGGTTCGGTGATCAGCTCGTCATCGCGGTGCCAGTCGGGCCGCCGGCCAGTGCCATCGGCCGCGACATGGGTGAAGTAATCCATCATGCCGGTCCAGAGGCCGTATTGATGATCAAAACCCCGCTGCATCGGCAAATAGCCCGGTGCGAAATCGCCCAAGTGCCATTTGCCGCAGATGGCGGTGGTATAACCCGCCGTGTGCAGGGCTTGCGGCAAGGTGCGTTCGTTGAGCGGCAGACCGTATTGCGAATTGTTTTTCAGCGCGCCGTAAATGCCGGTGCGGATGGGATACCGGCCGGTCATCAGGCAGGCGCGCGAGGTGGAGCAGACCGGCTGGACATAATAATTCTGGAAGACGGTGCCTTGGGTGGACAAGGCGTCAATGATGGGCGTGCGGATGTCTTGGCCGCCGTTGAACCCGCAATCGGCAAAGCCCATGTCGTCCACGAGAAAATAAACGATGTTGGGCTTGGGCGCCGGGGCCGCCACAGCCGGGGTCATGAGCGGCAGCGCCCCGAGCCAGCCAGCCGTGAGCAGGCGGCGAAGGTTTAAGCCCCAGGCATTCAGAGATTCTTTCATAGTGATCAAATATATAGCGCGATCGGATTGGGTTGGTGCATTCCTAATGGACGATCCCCATGATGGCAATAAAGGCACCCGGCCTTCTATAGTCCAAAGCGACGAGGCGGACCACTCTTGGCCCCGGGGGTGGTGAACCGGCCGGGGCAACGCTGGAAAGGACCGAAATCAGCGGGGCGCATTCAGTTCGCCGTGTCCGCCATGATGCGCAAAAAGAGCTTGGGCTGGCCGTTCGTGACGCTCGGGGGCAGGCTCAAGGTGACGATCTCGTAGTCGGTTTTGTCTTCGTTGACGGCGGTGGCCAGGAAATTGGGCGTGGTTTCCGTCCAATTGGCCAGGTCGGACGAAACGAAGTAGCGATAGCGCAGGCCGGCGGCGGCGTAGTTGATGAACCGCTGAAATTCAAAGATGAAATTATTGCCGGGCAGCACTTGAATGCCTTTGAAACTGGCGATGTAGGCGTCTGGGACGGACGGGTTGCCGCCAAAGGCCCACTCGCCAAAATTGCTGACGCCATCGCCATCCGGATCGGCGTCCGGGGCGGCGTTGGTGCCCGAAAGCCCGTAGCTCATGGCATAGTCCGTGACGAGACTATTGACCAACGGCAATTTGCGGATGGCCAGATTGTCCATCTGCACCGAGTTGGAGGCGCGCGCGCTCAGGCCAAGGTAGTTGCTGTTATTGGCATTCCACTTGAACGTCCGGCTCATAGTGTTGGTGTCGGCCGGGTTAAGGTCCAGCCGCTGGCCGTTGAAATAGACATTCACCGTCACGGTGTCGCTGGTGGTGAAGCCGGTGCAGGCAAAGCTGGCGAGCAGAACGCCGGTGTTGGCGCCCACGGCGATCGTGTTGGCCAGGATTCCGTTGGTCCAGACATGGAGGTTGCCATCCAAGTCCAAATCCACAAAGCAGGCGCTGATGCCGCCCTTGCCGCCGACGGAACCCCGGAAAGATGCCCCGCTGTTATAGTCGGCCCCGGCGGCCGCCTGGGCCTGTGTCAAGCCGACGCCAAACCCGGCATAGCGATTGGAGGTGTCAGTAAAAGTGGAATCAAAGGCTTGCACCGTTAATTCCATGCTGAAGCCGCCGGCGTCCAAGATGTCCTGGCCGGTGAAATTATCCATGAGGCCATTCTCCACCATGCCGCCGGCGCCTTTATACAACGCGTTGTTGAGGATATTCAAATACTGGTAATTATATCCCTGGTAATACGCGGTATTCGCCCCCAGCGGCGGCACGTAGCTCCCCCACATACCGGTGGCGGTGGCGTCGATATTGGTGTTGTTGGCCCGATTGAAGGTATCCACGAACAAGTCGTTGGTCGTGGGGGCGGGGGTGAGATTGATAATCGGTGCCGGGTTGCTGATGGAAGTGATCAGCAAACTGCTCGCGTCGCCCACATGGTTGCACCAGTTGTTCCAATTCGTCACCATCTGGGCCAGCACGGTCAATTGGGTAAAAGCCAGATTGGTGACCTGCGAGGGATCGTTGGTCAGATTGTAAAGCTCGAGCTCGCTGGCAAAGTAAGTGCCGTCATAGGAGGCGGAGTTCTTGGTGACCAAATTCCAACTGCCGCTGATATAGGCGCGATTGCCCTCATGCTCAAAGCCCAGGTTCCGCGGCACGGCCGCCGCGCTATTGGTGAAGAGCGGCTTGAGGCTGATGCCTTCCATGGGCAGCACGGCATAGTTGGTCCCGATCGTGCTATTGGTGAATTGGGTGGGGTAAGTCGCCCCGGTGACGTCGGCAATCGTCGCCATCACATCAATGAGATGGCTGGGCTGGTTCTCCCACTGATTGGTGCGGGTGAGGCCCTGCGGCCAATGAATGACGCAGGGACTGCCGATGCCGCCGAAATGTTCATAATGCTTAAACCAGCGGAACGGAGTGTTCATCGTATGCGCCCAGCCGCCGCCCACTTGAATGTCGGGCTGGCCGCTCAAGCCCATGTTGGCCAGGCTGGTGCCGGTCAAGGGCGCGGCGGCATTGACCCCGCCCACGGAGCCATAGACGCCGCCTTCGTAATTACCGCCATTGTCCGAGATGGCGATGATCAGAGTGTTCTCCAACTGGCCTTGCTGCTGCAGGGACTGCACCACCCGGCCGATGTTGACATCCATTTTCTGAATCATGGCCGCATAGATGGCCATGCGCCGGACCAAGTCCGCCTGCCGGTCGGTTGCCAGCGTATTCCAAGCCGGAATGGGGCCCGGTCCCGGAACTCCTTCGTTGGGCGATAGCGCGTAGCGGGCATCGATCACGCCTTCGGCCAGCATGTTGGTGTAGCGCTGATAGCGCAGCACGTCCCAGCCAGGCGTATAGACCGCCACGTTGGTATCCACCCAGGCCTTGGGGGCTTGGATGGGGAAATGCGCGGATCCGAACGGCATGTAAAGGAAGAAGGGCGTGTTCGTATGCCGGGTATAATGGCCGTTCAAAAATTGCAGGCTATAATCCCCGATCACGTCCGGCTGGTAAAAGGTTCCCGCCGCATACGAAATGTTGGTGGCCTCCCCATCGGTGGACGTGAACTGATACGCGGAGGGCGTCCAAGTGTCTTCCGAATGATCCATGTAGCCGGCATAAGTGAAAATTTCCTGAAATCCCCGTTCTTGGGGCGTTTGCCCCGTGGCCCCGCCGATATGCCATTTGCCGGCCATGTAGGTGCGATAGCCGATGCCTTTCAGCACCTCCGCGATCGTCACGTTGTTATCGGTGCGCAAGGGCGGCAGGGAGGCAGTCGGATTAACAGCGACCTGCTGGGTGTAGAGACCGGTCAGCAGGGAGCAGCGCGTGGTGCTGCACCGGGCGGTGTTGTAAAAATTCCGGAACCGGAGGCCGGTGGCGGCCAGGTTATCAATGTTCGGCGTCGGGATTTCGCTGCCATAACAACCCCAATCGGAAAAGCCTTGGTCATCGGCCAGAATCAGCACCACATTTGGCTGAATCCGCGTGACATTGACATAATAATCCTTGGCGGCGGCGCCGTTGGAAGTGGTCACGCTGATATCAATGATATTCGTGCCGGGCTTGAGCGAAAGGGCACTGCTGGTTGCGCCAGAGGCCACCAAATTGGTGCCGCCCCGGAAAATGACGCGGATGGAGGCGCCGGGATCCACGCTGACGGGCGTCACGGTCACTGCTGCATTGCTGTAAGCCAGGCTGGAACTGTAACTGACAATATTTGAAGCAAACGCGGGAGTCAGGGCGATGGGCGCATACGGGGTGCTTACCGTCAGGCTGGAAAGATCGGCCGGCGGCCCGCTGCCGCCGGTGGCAACAACCGTAATCGTTCCGTTCACGGCCAGTTTATTGCTCCAAGCCAGGCCGATGCCCGGGAGGGCTGGGGAAATCGTCAGCGCGCCGCCATTGGCCAGGGCCTTGTTAAACACCTTGAAGACATCGCCCCCCGCATACGCGGGGCCGGCGTTGGCCAGGGTCAGCGTGCCGGTGCCGGCGTTGTTCAACGTGCCGCTGACCGTCGCCATACCGTTGGACGGCGAAACGGATTTATTCACGTCAATCCACAGGTCGCCCGCCAGCGTGAGGCCGCCTTTCAAAGTCAGCGTGCCGCCTAAATTTCCCGGGGCAAGGGTGGCGCCCGGCTGGATCGAAACCGCGTTTTCAATCGTCCCATAACCACTCAAGGCGCCCGCCTTGACGGTCACCGGGCTGTTGGAAAGGCTGCCCACGATATTCAGCGTGCCGTTGCTGACCACGGTGCTGCCGGTGTAGGTGCTGTCGCCGCTCAAGGTCAGGGTGCCCGCGCCCCATTTGGTGAGTCCGCCGCCGCCGCCACCATTGAGCAAGCTTTGGGCGATGGTGATGGCGTTGCCGCCGTCGTCAATATTCGCCCCGCCGCCCAGCACCAGCGCCTGAGCCAGCCCCTGGAAGAAGGCGGCGTTGCTTTGCCGCGCCCGGAGCGTGCCGCCATTGAACTTGAAGACGGTGTTGTTGACCGGGCCGGCTCCGTTCGTATAGCTCTGGACGGCATTGGCCGTAAAATCACCGCCGGGCCCAAAGGTCATTTCCGAGTAGGCGCCATTGGCATACAACGTGGCGCAGCCGTCGGGGAAAGCCGCATTGGGCAGGCTGTAAAGCCCGGCCAGATCCAAAAAGTTCGTGCCGCTGCCGGCCCCCGCCCGGCCGGAGCGCAGATTGCTGTTGGCGCCCGTGGAGACCACGCTGGCGCCGTTGGTGATGACCAAGCGCGCCACGCTATTGCTCGCCGCATCCGGAATGACGCGGCCTTGCGAGGTGACTGCGGCCCCATCATAAATCAGCGCGCCGTTCAGCACGTCTTCCGTGAGGTTGAAATTCGTCCCCGCCACGACCCCTTTCAGGACCAGGGTGCCGGGGCCTTGTTTGGCGCTCACCAGGCCGTTGGTAGAGCCCCCGGCAAACACCACCGTGGTATTGCCATTGACGGTCAGCGTGCGGCCGCCCCCGCCAAAGTCCAGCAACCCGCCGAAGGTCAGCGTGCCGTTGTCAATCGCATCTCCCGCCGTGGCGGTGGCCGTCATCAGCACCGGGTTGGCCAGCGCGTGGGCGGTCGAACCGACCGATGAAATTGTGCCGCCACCCAAGGTGGTCAACCCGCTGCCCAGCGCCGAGTCGCTGCCCACGCGGAGCCAGCCGGCGGTGAGGGTGGTGCCGCCGGAGAAAGTGCTGGCTGGGTTGAGGGTCAAGGTGCCATTCCCCGATTTGGTCAGCACGCCGGTGCCGCCCAGGGAGCCGGCCCCCGAAAAGCTGTAGCTCAGGCTGGTATTGTTGACGAGCAGGTTGCCGGGCGTGACGGCCCCCGGCAGGTTGACGGATGCACTGGCGGCGGTGTCATTGAAGGTCACATTAGCGCCATTGAAAAAGGCGTAACCCGTGAGCCCCAAACCGCCATCCACCCAGTTGGTGGTGCTGGTGTTCCAGTTGTTGTCCGTCGTCGCCCGCCAAATCAGCGCCGTGACCGGTGGCGGCGTGTAGGAGCTCGCCGCAATCGAGAAATTATCATTCGTGACGGTGGCGCTGGAGCGCTCTTCCAGCCCCACATAGAACTCCTTGTCGCCACTCCAGACGAAGGAGCGGCCGCTCACCACCGGGCTGGAATTGAAGAGCACATTGTAAGTCACCGAGGCGCCGACGGCCGTGTTGGTGATGGTCAGGTCAACCCGCAGCGTGCCCGGGATAAAGGTCGCCGCACTCCCGTTCAAATCCGTCGTGTTATCCGGGGTATTGACCGCCCGGTTGGTGGCCAGCCCGTCGTAAACGCGGATTTGGCCATCAATGGATTCATCCACAAACAGGTCGGCCACATGGTTTAACTGCCGGTCGGCCACCGAGTTGCCTTCGGCGAAGCTGAATCCCACCGCAATTCCCACATACCGTTCGGCGGTGCCGTTCGCAGTCGAGCCCGTCGGAGCTGATTTCAGATCCACACTCACCGAAACCGTGCCGGTGGCCAGCAGATTGGCGAAATTAAAGTTCGGGAAAACCTGCACCGTATGGCCGTTGCCCCCCATTTTCACCTGGTTCGCCGCGATCAAAGAGTCGCTGACATTGAGGGAATTGTCATCCGGCGTGACCCAGATGTTTCCCGCGCCGGCGGCCAAGGCGCCGCTGCTGATGAGCAGCCCGCTCAGGCCGTTGGTGGCGGCATCCAACACCGTATTGTCCGGGCGATCGAAGGTGTCGGCCAAGAAGGTGGTTTGCGCTCCCACCCGGGAAACGGTGGTCAGGGTCAGCGCGGCCAGGGTCAGGGCGAAGAACCTGAAGGGGGCAAGTGATTTTGTTGTCATTAAATGAGGGTAATTATGATTGTCACCATCCCGCACCAGCGGATGCGCCATCGCACGCGAAGGACGAAAATCGGCAACGTGACAAGCTAATGGGCGGTCTGGATGGCGGCAATCGTCCAAAGGGATGATTTTGCCCGATAAATCGAGCAATTCCTGCGATTTTCACTCACCCAACCACGCAAAATGCCGGCGCGGCGGCCCGCTCCGGCCCTGGGATTTATGGCCGGATCGCAGTTAATCATAATATCGGCACGGCGGCTGGTGGGGGCGGGCCGTCCGCTGCCCGCCGCCGTGGCCAGCCACTGCCGGCTGATTCACCCCAACGGCGCGCACGGAGCGACGCGCCCCACCGGCGGTTCAGGGAGGGTGCATCTGGACACGGTTATTATCCGGCCGGATGCAAGCCGGAATCCGCCTTCCGCCTCGGGCTCGTCCGCGAAATTACTGATACTGATAGGAAATTGCTTTTCATGCGGGCTCATTGACTTGACGCTGCGCGGGTAAGGAAGAATTGGTTTTGACCTTTTTCCATCATCAGTCAACGTGCCAACACGCGCGGCGGCTGTCAACTGGAGGTTTTATTCTGAAATTGTGACAGCTGACACGCTGAAATACTGAAATGTCGCGACCTGAGGCCCGATAGAATGAAAGCCCGGAGCGGGCCGCGGGCTTTTCAGCGTGCGGGTTTCAATCGGTCAGGACGTTATCTTAGTCGAGCATGGGGTCCACGTCGTCGAAGGGAACGCGAGTGTAATTTCCCGCGCCCTCCGGCGTGGACGCCGGGGCCGGCGGGTCATGCCAGACGCCCAGGTGGCGGAGAAACAGGCGGGAGGCGGGAGGGCGGAAAACGCAGGTCACTGTTTGCGCAACGACCGCAGGAGACCGTTCAGCACTTTGGAGGTTTCCACGGTCAAGGCCGACAGTTTTTGATACGAGGGTTCGGAAAGGAAGCCCAGCCGAAAGGCCAGACTCACCTGATATTCAACTTCGCGGGCCGAGCCATAAGCAGTATCGAGGAAATGGAGGTATTCTGGCTCTGAGAATCGAGCTGAGCCCTCGACGATGTTCGAGGCGATTGAAACGGACGCGCGCCGGAGTTGGGAGGTCAGCCCAAACATTTCTTCCTTGGGAAAGGAACGCGTCTCTTGGTAGACAACCAAAACCACTTGATCGGCCAATTGAAAAGGGGCAAAAAGGCTTGAAAGTTGGTGGGGCCGGGCCGACAATGCCCCGCAATGAACACCCCCGCCACTTTGAAAACCCCCTCGGGGAAGCTCCAGCGCCTGACCGCCCCCGCCGTGGCGGCAACTTTCCTGTTATTCGCCGGCCTTGCGACTGGGTCGGCCGCGGAATTCACCGTCCTGCCCCTCGGCGACTCGATCACAGCGGGCAATGACCACGGCGGATACCGCGCGCAGATGATGGAAGACCTGACCCAAGCCGGGCACACCGTCCACCTGCTGGGCAGCCAGCCGATGAAAGCCGGCGGCGAGGCGGCGAAGTCCCTGCTGCCGCCCCACGATGGCTTGCATCACGAAGGGCACGGCGGCTGGCGGATTGATCATCTGGACGGCAATCTCGCCGCGGCGCTCAATCACGATAAGAGCGGCGCCAAAGGCTACTTCATCACCGGCGGGCACGACACCGGCCGCGCCGCGATCGCGCCCGACTACATTACCTTCCTCGCCGGCATCAATGACATCAACCAATACTTCGGGGACCGGACCAAGGCCGGCAAGCCCATGCAGGCGGCCGAGGTGCTGCCCATCCTCCAGAGCCGCATCACCGCGCTGGTGACCAACCTGCACGCGCTTTCCCCCAAGTCGCACATTCTGATCGGCACGGTGATTCCCTACGCCAACGGGCTGCTGAAGGAAGAGAACACCGGGGCCACCAGCGAGCAGCGGAAAATCTGGGCCCAAGAGGATGGCGTCACGCCGGAGCAGGAAGCCGGGGTTAACCACTTCGTGATCCTCTACAATAAGTGGCTCAAGAATGAGTTTGTTCCGGCGCAGCAGGCCAAGGGACTCCGCCTCACGCTGGTGGATCAATATTCGAATTTCATTCTGCCCGACGGCAAGGTGCGCGGCTGGGGGAAAGACGCGCCCAACGGCTACATTGACTACGGCCTGCACCCGAACCGGACCGGCTACGACCTGATGGGCGCCACCTGGGCCAAGGCGATCATCGCGATCGCCAAATAGGCGGGAAGCGCGTTTGGCCGGCGCTTTTTCAGCGGGGCAGGCAGCCGCCTCCCCCTCGTGCCAGCCGGATTTTCCGATTGTATTCCGGTTCGGCTCCCCCCATTGTGGGGCCTGCCACCGGGCCAGAAAAACCAGCATGAAAACATCCGCGCCCTGGCCGCATTTTTCAGTTCCCAAGTCCTTGGAAAAGAAGACGGGTGTCAAGCGTCAGGCCCCCTTTGCTGAATAAACCGTGAAGAATTTATCTCGCCATTGCGCCTGGGCGGTTTCGTTGCTGCTCGTGGTCGTCAGCCTGCCCGCGGCGGAGGCCATCGTTGACGGCCAACCGGCCTTCAAGATCACGCCCGTCGCACCGCCGCTGGCACGACCGTTCAACCTGCACGATGTGCGCTTGCTCGCCGGCGAATTCAAAACCGGTCAGGACACGGCGGTGGAATATCTGCTGAGCCTGAAACCGGATCGTTTGCTGGCCGGTTTTCGCATGGAGGCGGGGCTGTCGAAACGGGCTGAGGCCTACGGCGGCTGGGAAGCGCGGGGCGTGGCCGGCCATTCGCTCGGCCATTATTTGACGGCCTGCGCGCTGGCATGGGCTTCGACCGGGAATCCGGAATTTCTCAAGCGCGCCAATTACATCGTGGACGAACTCGCCGCGTGCCAGCAGGCGGGAGGCGATGGCTACCTCGCGGCGTTCAAAGGCGGCCGCCAGGCCTACGCGGAAGTCGCGGCGGGCAACATCCGGTCCGCCGGCTTCGACTTGAACGGCAGCTGGGTGCCGAACTACACGATGCACAAAGTCTTCGCCGGCCTGCGCGACGCGTATCGTTTTTGCGGCAATGAAAAGGCGCTCGCCGTTTCGCGCGGGCTGGCGGACTGGTTCGACCAGACGTTTGCCAATCTCACCGAGGACCAGATGCAGAACGTGCTCGCCTGCGAACACGGCGGCATGAATGAAGTGCAGGCCGACCTCTACGCCGACACGGGCGACGAACGCTATCTGAAACTCTCCCGCCGATTTCACCAAAAGCTGGTGCTCGACCCGCTGGCCAAAGGGCCTTGACATTCACTCCGGCAAACATGCGAACACGCAGATCCCAAAAATCGTCGGCCTGGCGGCGCGCTATGAATTGACCGGCGACCCGAGCGCCCGGCTCGCCGCGCAGTTTTTCTGGGACCGCGTGGTGCAGCATCACAGCTACGTCACCGGCGGGCATTGCGATGGCGAACACTTTGGCCAGCCCGATCAGCTCAATGACCGCCTGAGTCCAAACACGACGGAAACTTGCAACGTGAACAACATGCTCAAGCTCACGGAACACATTTTCGGCTGGAGCGCGAGGGCGGACGCGGCGGACTTCTACGAACGCGCTTTGCTCAACCACATCCGCTCCTCGCAGCATCCCGATGGCCGCGTGATCTACAACCTGTCGCTGAAGCCCGGCGACCATAAAGATTATCAGACGAAGTTCGATGCCTTCACCTGCTGCGTCGGCACGGGCATGGAGAACCATGTGAAATACGGCGAAGGCATCTATTTTCACAACACCGATAATCTCTGGGTGAATCTGTTCATCGCCTCGGAACTGGATTGGAAAGCGCGCGGCGTGACGCTGCGCCAGGAAACCCAGTGGCCGGAAGGCGATTCGTCCACGATCGCCGTCGCGACGGCCAGGCCGCAGGAATTTACGCTGAACCTTCGCCATCCGTTTTGGGCCGACCAGCTGACGGTGAAGGTGAATGGCCAGATGGTTTCCGACACGACTTCGCCTTCGAGCTACTGCGAAATCAAACGCACCTGGCAGAACGGCGACAAAGTTGAAATCAGGTTTCCGATGGCGCTCCGCACCGAAGCCATGCCGGATAATCCGAACCGCATCGCCGTGTTTTACGGCCCCACGTTACTCGCCGCCGAGCTCGGCCCGGAGAACGATCCGGCGGCCGACCAGGCGGGTTTCGTGCCCGTGCTGCTGACGGAAGGCAAACGCGCGAGCGACTGGGTGAAGCCGGTTTCGCTGGCGACGCAGCATTTCAAGACCACCGGCGTCGGCAACCCGGACAGCGCGCCAAGGGCACCATTGGTGCATGGAAAAATGCCGGTTTTGACTTGTGCGGTATGTTCCCACAGCCAAACGTCACCAATTGGTGACATCTGCATCGCACCATTGTTGGCTACAATTGTAGCCAATTGTCACCCATGGGTGAGATCTGACTGGACCGAGCTCGAACTACCGGCCTAACCATTTTCCTAGCAGTGAAGAAGTTGATTCCGTAAGTGCCCGTCTGAAAAAGAAAAACGCACAAATCACTTGATTTGACTGGCTATTTTTGCAGTTTTCCATCGCGGTAGCGCTTTTCAGGCGATGAAAATCGCCACTTACGACACCGACCTCACCCACGATCAATGGCACTT
>CAIMLG010000069.1 GCA_903842235.1 uncultured Verrucomicrobia subdivision 3 bacterium | reverse complement strand
GCCGACCTGTGCAGGGCCAACCTGTGCGGTGTCAACCTGTGCAGTGCCGACCTGCGCGGTGCCAACCTGTGCAGTGCCGACCTGCGCGGTGCCAACCTGCGCGGTGCCGACCTGTGCGGTGCCAACCTGTGCGATGCCGACCTGTGCAGTGCCGACCTGCGCGGTGCCGACCTGCGCGGTGCCGAAAATATCAGAAAAAAGGCACTGGAAAAATTGGTTTCAGCGCGAACCATTTTACCGGACGGAGATTTGATAGGATGGAAAAAACTTCAAGGCGGGGTTATATGTAAACTGCAAATCCCCGCTAAGGCTGAACGATTGGGCGGATTGGTAGGACGTAAATGTCGAGCTGAATTTGCTATTGTTTTGGCGGGGGAAGGGCAATCGCAACACAACGGCATGGCCTACAAAATGGGCGAAATGGTCAAGCCAGATAAGTTCGACCCGAACCCACTCGTTGAATGCTCGCACGGGATACATTTTTTCATCACCAAACAAGAAGCGGAAAATTATTAACCATCAACCAAACCAAAACCATGCCACCACAAAACACAGCAATTACAAAACTCCCCGCGCAAAAACCCTCAGCCCTGTCGCTGATGGCCTCGCGCCTCTCCGTTGAACCGGCCAAGCTCCTTGACACCCTCAAGGCGACCGTGTTCAAGAACGCCAGCAACGAAGAACTGCTGGCGCTGGTCGTAGTCTCGAATGAGTACGGCCTGTCGCCATTCCTGAAAGAAATCTACGCCTTTCCCGCGAAGGGCGGCGGGATCGTCCCCATCGTCTCGATTGACGGCTGGAATAAAATGCTCATCCGTCACCCAGAATTTGACGGCATCCAGTTCGAGTTTGCCGAAACACCCGAAGGCGAACTCGTTTCCTGCACGGCCACGGTCCACATGAAAAACCGCTCGCACCCGGTCGTCATCACCGAATACTTGGGCGAGTGCAAACGCAACACCGACCCATGGAACAACATGCCCCACCGGATGCTGCGCAACCGGACGCTATGCCAGGCCGCGCGAATCGCCTGCGGATTCTCAGGAATCTACGACGAGGACGAAGCGGCAACCATAGTCACGGTGGACGCCGCGATTGTGACGCAACCGCCGCCGGCTACCAAGCCCACATCCGACGCAGCCGCCGAATCCGCCGCCGGACTCGCCCCCTCCGCTGGCAAAGCTCCCGCCGCCAGCGGCCCGCAAGCCGAACTGGAAACCCTCGTCACCGAAGCGGGTTTCAATCTCGACACCCTGCTCAAATGGGGCGACACGAGCGGCAATATTCCTGACGGCAGTTCCATTGCCAGCTATGCGGAGATTCCCGGCGATGTCTGCAAACGGCTGCTGCGCGCCAAGACCGGATTGCTGGCGGGGCTGAAACAAATCAGCGGACTGTAAACACATTAAACGCACCGCATCGCGGTCAAATCGCGTGGTTGGGTGGACTCCCGGAAAACACCAAGCAAATTTATGATTCTATTTCTCGACACCGAAACCACCGGCATTGCCGACTTCAACAAGCGCGCCCGCGACCCGTCACAGCCGCACATGGTCCAGATGGCGGCGATTCTCACCGACGACCTGGGC
>CAIMLG010000068.1 GCA_903842235.1 uncultured Verrucomicrobia subdivision 3 bacterium | reverse complement strand
GTACAGGAATAAACCCAAAACGGCGTCCCGTCGCCATAAAGCTTAACAAGTTCTGAAAAACTTTTGGACGTGCCGTCAAGCAGTTTCACCTTCGTATCCGCAGCAAAACAACTGCCGTGCTTGCCGCAGCCTCGGGCCAATTCGCGCAGACGGTTGACGGCCCGGTGGTAGGGCGTAATCAATCTAGCCCGCCCATCGATAAAGACGCGGTTGAACGCATCGGTGACGCCTTTCTTAGCCAGCCAGTCGGCCTCGATCTGCATCGTCAGCGGATTGATAAGCATATAGCGCCCCAACAGCGTATGCGCATCAGGCACAAAGGTTGCGCCAAACTGTGAAAAAGAATGATGCACGCCTTCGAGATTATGCACAGAATGGGCAGCTTGAGGACCGCCGCAATAACGCACCACCAGCGGGCGCTGCCCGGCGCGGTACCGGCGCACCAAGGCATCAACTATAGAGCCTTTTCCGGCGTCGCCGAAGCCCAAATCAACTGTAATGAATATTTTCACGGTTCTGACGGGTCAATGATGTGATGGATGATCGGAGTCAAATCCCGCACAAACTGAACCGCTTGCGTGCGCTGCGTGCTGTTTCCCAACGCGTCATCGCACGCCACCTCCTGCCATTTGTCCCGGACCTCCCGCAACATCACCACAAGGTCGCGGACCGGCATGGAGCCGTTCGAGCGCTGTTTGCGATTCTCGTGCGCTTCCTCCACCAGCCGCTCCCGCATCACCACACCAAATTCCCAGAGTGCTCGCCGATTACAACGATGCTGACTGAGCCATTATCCCGCATCACCACACCAAAACAGAACCGGATTCTTCTCCCGCATCACCACACCAAATTACCAGCAAGCTTCATCGCCTTTCAATCCGTGCGGGGCGGTTTCCCCACCGACCACCTGATTAGCCAAAAGGCTCCATTCCTCATCCCTTCGAGATCGGACCACCTTAAGTTTTGCCTTCTCCTCGTCACCAGCGTCATCCAAGACCAAGTCAGACGTTTGGGCAGCGGAGAGGAACTCGGCAACCGTCATAATCGTCTTGTCCGGGGCTGTTGCTGCTCCCGACGATGCAGTATCGCTCTTGCCAGCCAGATTGTCGATTGTCTCAAAGCCCATCGTGCCGTGACCGGCATCCGGCGGACCCAACCCATAAAAATCCCTCACGGCAATTGCCGCCGCCCGCCAGCCCGCGACCACCGCGGCTTTTTCTGGATTTTGGGTCAGAGCATCCCACGTGGGAAGCGGATGGCCACTTACTGCCCTGCCGCCCACGGCGGCACTATAGGCGTCCCACGCGGCCTTGGCCGCGAAGCCAATTGCGTCAATTTCTGGTGTGATTTTTACCGCGACGCCGGTCGCGATAACATTATCGTCTTTATGGGTTCCCATAATTTTATTTTTATTGTTGATAATAGTATACTGATTTAGTTTTTGGCTGTGCGCTGTTGAACGTAGCCCAGCAACCCGGCCACAAACGAGCCAAAAACAAGAGTGAGCTTGTGAACCATAATTGGGTCGAGCGACCTTTCGCTGGTCTGCCACTTCTCCTTGGTCGGTTTTGAAAGTGACAGCGTGCAGTTAAGGTTGTCCTCCAAAAACTCCTTCACATGCTGGTGCTCTGACAATTCGTATACCGTATCGTAGGCTGTGCGATAAAGCTTGGTCACGCCCAACT
>CAIMLG010000067.1 GCA_903842235.1 uncultured Verrucomicrobia subdivision 3 bacterium | reverse complement strand
CTTCGGGAATCTTCCCGTAGAAAAGCTGAAGCTGTTGCAGCGCGGCGACCATCTTGCCCCGGCCCGCGTATTCCGCGCCACCGCGATCGGCGCGAAACTCGCGTTTCCGCGAGAACCAAGCCACCACGATGAAGCCCAGCATTCCGAACAGGACTTCCAGCACGCTGATGAGGAGATAGTTCATCCAAAATCCGCCGGAGGAGGATTGCCGATCCGAGTTGCGATTGCGCAGGGCCGAACTGATGGCGAAGGCGATGATGCGCGCGAAGAACATGACGAAGGCGTTGATCACGCCCTGAATCAAGGTCATCGTCACCATGTCGCCGTTGGCGATATGCGTGATCTCATGCCCGAGCACGCCTTCGAGTTGATCCCGGTTCATGCGCTGCAAAAGGCCCGCGGATACCGCCACCAGTGAACGCCTTTTCGAAGGGCCGGTGGCGAAGGCGTTCACTTCGGGGCTGTCGTAAACGCCCACTTCGGGCATGGCGGGCAAGCGCGCCTTTTGAGCCAGTTCATGCACGGTATTGACCAGATCCCCGAACTCTCCCGGATGGCGGGAATCGATGACGTGAACCCCCATCATCCACCTGGCCATGATTTTCGACATCCCCAGGGAAATGAAAGCGCCGGCCATGCCCCATATCAGGCACAGGAGAAACAGGGAACCATAGGTGTTACCGTATAAAGGAATGTGAAACACTTGGCTCAGCACGCCTATGACGATGCTGATGGTGACGATCACCAGAATGTTGGTGAGAACTAAAAGCAGAAGGCGCTTGAACATGACTCGAACTCCTTTATTGGTTTTCCCAAAGCGAGGGGGTTTCGGGTAGTTCCGGATTTCCGGCGGCCTCTCGCATGCACCATTCTTGAACATTAAAAACAGTTTCACCGCTTCCGGGACGGGCCCGTTCATAGGTCCCGTCATGGCGCATCCAATAGGTGCAGGCGTTGTCTTTCCAATACGCGGCCAGAATCCGCAGCAGGCGGGCGCGCAGTCCGGGATCGCGGATGGGCGCCAGAACTTCGACCCGCTCGCGGAGATTGCGCGTCATCCAATCCCCGCTGCCAATGTAAACCTCCTCCTGGCCAGCATTGCGAAAGCAGAAGACCCGGCTGTGTTCGAGATAGCGGCCCACCACGCTCTTGACTTGGATGTTCTCCGAGAGGCCTGGAGCCCCCGGCCTGAGGGAACAAATGCCGCGCACGATCAATCGTATCGGAACCCCGGCTGCCGAGGCTTGGTACAGGGCTTCGATGACTTCGGTGTCGAGCAGGGCGTTGATCTTGACAACGATACCGGAGGGCAGGCCCTGCCGCGCATTTCCCCGCTCCCGGTGGATCGCCGCCAGCGTACCCGGCAAGAAGGACACGGGGGAAACCCACAGCCCCCGGAAATCCGGGTTCCGGGCGTTGGCCGTGAGGAAGTTGAACACTTCGGAGACGCCCTCGGTGAGGGTGCGGTCGCTGGTGAGCAGGGAAAAGTCGGTGTAAAGACGGGCGGTGTCGGGGTTGTAATTCCCGGTGCCGGCATGGGCGTAGCGCCGGAATTCATTCTCCTCCCGGCGCAGCACGAGGGAAAGCTTGCAATGGGTCTTGAGGCCCACGAGGCCGTACACCACGGTACCGCCGCGCTCTTCAAGCTGGCGCGCCCAGTGGATGTTGCTCTGTTCGTCGAATCGGGCCTTCAATTCCACCACCACCACCACTTCCTTGCCGCGCTGCGCCGCTTCCATGAGGGCATACATGATGGGGCTGTCGGCGCTGGTCCGGTACAGCGTGGTCTTGATGGCCAGTACGAGCGGATCGCGGGCGGCGGTTTCGATGAAACGCACCACGGGATCGAAACTTTGGAAAGGGTGGTGCAACAGCACGTCGCGCGCGCGCAAGTGCGCGAAAATCTCGTCGGGTTCCGCGAAACCCGGAAAGAGGGCCGGAAGGTATGGAAGG